>CALQBJ020000162.1 GCA_943328785.2 Bifidobacterium breve | reverse complement strand
GTAGCGCCTCAGTCGCGCGTCAGCGCGATCGCCAGCAGAAGCGCGTTCTGTGTCCCCTGCCACGCGTTGGTCCCGTCGAACCATTCCTGCTCGGTGTGCGACTCGTAGGCGCGACCGCCCGCGCCGATGGCGATGGCAGGAATGCCGAGGCTCATCGGCAGGTTGGCATCGCTCGACGACTCGCTCGGACCGGCAGTTAGTCCCAGCGCGCGCGCCACGGCCTGTGCGGTGCGTACAATCGGCGCCGACGCGGACGTGAAACCGGCCGGCCGGTTTCCGACACGCTCACGCTGCACGCTGATGGAATACGCACGTCCCCACCGGCGGTTCTCCTCCTGCACGGCAAGGTCGATGGCCTGTTGCACGCGGCGATCGAGCGCCGTCAGCGCCGCAGCCTCAGACGACCGCAGATCGAGCTCCATCCACGCGTTCGCCGGGATCGCATTCACCGACGTCCCACCGCCAATCCGCCCGACATTGAACGTCGTCCGCGGAGACGCCGTCACGCGCAGGTCAGCGATGTGGGCGGCGGCGCGGCCGAGTGCGGCCGCCGGGTTCGGCCTGCCGAATTCGGCGAAGCTATGACCACCCGGCCCCCTGAAGGTGACGCGGTAGCGCAGGCTGCCGACGCCAATCGTGCTGATCGTCAATCCGGCGTTGTCGAGCGATAGAAAGCGGTCCACCCGCCCCTTGAGCGTGTCGCTGAAGAGCGCTTTCACGCCGCGCAGATCACCAAGCCCTTCCTCGCCCACGTTCGCGACGAACGTCACGGGGCCGCCGGTCGTCACGCGCGCCTCGGTCATCGCTCTCGCCACCGCCACGAGCACGGCCAGGCCGCGGCAGTTGTCGCCAATGCCGGCGCCACGCAGCACGACCCCTTCGCGCCGCACGCGCACGTCCGTCTCGGCCGGGAAGACCGTATCGAGGTGCGCGGCCAGCACCACGTGCGGACGCGCCTGTGTTCCCGGCCGCTCGCCGAGGACGTTCCCCGCCTTGTCCACCCGCACATTCGACAGTCCAACCGTGACGAATGCGCGCCGCAGCAACTCCGCGCGTGCGGCCTCCTTGAAGGGGGACGCCGGCGTCTCGCAGAACCTGATCTGGTCGTCCAGTGTGCGGGGCTCGCTTGTCCGCGCCGCCGCCAGCGCGGCCTTCACGTCGGCCATCCGCGCCAACGCCGGCACATCGTCTGGGCGCTGCGCCTGCGCGCCCCCGGCCACAGCCAGTTCGAGTCCGAGACACAGCGCGACGGTCGTCCGACCGGACACGCGACGACGGTTCAACCGACCAGCTCCACCGGCCGCTCCCCCTGCACCGAGTTCACCAGCCACAGCGCCGTGGCGTGCCGGAGGTCGTCGATGGTCAGCACCCGCTCCGTCACACGCCCGGTGTCGAGCAGCATGGCGCGGTAGGTACCGGCCAGCAGCCCGCTCGCGATGGGCGGCGTCACCCGGACGCCGTCGATCTCGGCGACGAGGTTCGCGGTCGTCCCCTCGGTCACTTCGCCGTCGGCATTCCAGAGCAGTACCTCGTCCACGTCCGGCACCGACGCGCGCGCCTCGTCGTAGACGCGGCGGTTCGTCGTCTTGTGGAAGAGGAATACATCCGCCGAGTCGACCGGCGCCGGCGCCAGCGCCGCTCGCACAACGCCGGCCGCGGGCACGAACGGCTGTTGCTCCACACGTACCTGCCCCTGACGCGATACGAGCAGCCGCACTCGCCGCGGTCCCGCCGCGTCGGCAACCGCGGCCGCCAGCGCGGCGTCGACCTCGGCGCCCGGCATCGGCATGCTGAAGTACTCGGCTGCCGCTTGCAGGCGCTGCAGGTGACGCTCGAGCAGGACAAACCCATCGCCGGGCGACCAGCGCAGCGTCTCGAGCAGTTCGAAGTCGACCGGGCGCCGCCCGAGCACCGCGCCTTTTAGCAGACACTCGTCGTACTCCGCGTCCGCCTCCGAGTCCCAGACGATACCGCTGCCGATGCCGAAGCTAAGAGTCGAGCTGGTGCGATCAATCACCGCCGTACGGATGGCGACGTTGAACGACGCCATCCCGTCTGGCGGCACATGCCCCACCGCGCCGGTGTAGACGCCGCGCGGGCCAGCCTCCAGCGCACGAAGCAGTTCCATCGTGGCCACCTTCGGCGCACCGGTGACCGACGCTGAGGGGTGCAGCGCAGCGAAGATATCGGCGAGCGGCGCCAGCGACCGCGCCCGTACGAGCGACGTCATCTGCCAGACGTTCGGGTACCGCTCCACCGTGAACAACTCGGATACCTGCACGCTGCCGACGTCGGCGATGCGGCCCAGGTCGTTTCGCACCATGTCGACCACCATGACGTTCTCCGCCTGGTTCTTCGCCGAGGTGGCCAACTCCAGGCCGGCGGCCCGGTCGTCGTCGAGCGTGCGACCGCGGCGGGCCGTCCCCTTCATCGGCCGCGCGACGATGTCGAGCCCCTGAATCTCGAAGAAGAGTTCCGGCGACGCCGAGCAGACCGCGAACCGTCCGAGGTCGATGAAGGCGGCGTGCTGGCCGCGCTGCGCGTCGCACAGGTCGGCGAAGAAGGAGGCGGCATCGCCGTCGAAGGCGCCGCTCAGCCTGAACGTGTAGTTCGCCTGGTAGCTGTTGCCGTCGGCGAGATGATGCCGGATGCGCGCGAACGCCTCGGCGAACTCGCCCCGGTCGACGGACGGCGTCAGTGTCCCGATTCTGTAATCCGCTGTCCTCTTCTGGCGCTCAACGCGGAGGACACCTGATGGCTCGCAGAGCGCGAACCAGGCCAGAGGCAGGTCGCCTGGGCTGGCGGATACCGGCAGGCCGAAGGCCGCCCCAGCTTCGTAGGTGACGAAGCCGACGGCGTGCAGCCCGCGATCGCGCGTCAACTGCTCGACGTCGACGAGCGTACGGTGCACGGCGTCAGGTGTGTCCGCCTGCAGCACCAGCACAGGGTCGCGGAATTCCAACCAGTGGTCGCCTGCGGTCTGCACGCAAGCCATGAAGGTTTTACTCACGGACGGAATTATTGCGCGACTCCAATCCAATGCGTCGGATCACCGACCCCCTCCGCAAACATTTTGGCCTTCGGGGTCCGATGTCCGCTCGTTGATTGCACCGATAATCTCGCTGACACACGGACAGCACATGCGTCGACCTCATAGGTACGCAGATTGCTAGTGCGAGTTCGACGAGACCGGCGCAACGCCGGGATCCAGCGCGGAGCGACGCCGCGACCTGCGAGGGCGCCATGAGTTTGGTTCGACTGCTCGGATTCACCACACTGACCTGCGGGTGCGTTGTCGGACGCTACCGTGAACTTGCCACCAGCCGCGAGGTCTCCTACGTGGAAGAAAAGGGCAAGGGATGCGCGAGCCACGGCCACCGGCGAAACCACACCGTGCCGTCCAGCGCCCTCGCGGCGCCGGTCGTCCTGAACAAAGCCTCGTAGGCACGACAGGCCGAGCCGTCCGGCCGCCTCCCCGCCCCATCGGGTGAGCGCGGCTGGGCCGGTTCGCTTGCCACTTGTACTTTTCTCCGCCGCTACGTACAATCCGCCCGACAGCCGACAATTTCCTCGAACGAATGGGCACCAACGTGAACCCACACAAAGTCGTACGTACACATAGCAACGCCGAGGGCCGGTTCTATCTGGCGGACTGCCGCGACCTGTTCCGCACGCTCCCTGAGGCCAGCGTCGACGTCATGGTGACGTCACCGCCCTACAACATGGGGATTCGCTACAACACCTATGAGGACACGCTCGACCAGGACGAATACCTGCGCTGGACGTCCGAGTGGGTGGCCGGAGCCGCCAGGGTCCTGAAGCCGGACGGCTCGCTTTTCCTGAACGTCGGAACGCGCCCCTCGGACCCGTGGACGGCGCTCGACGTGGCGCAGGCGGCGCGGCCGCACCTTCGACTGCAGAACATCATTCACTGGGTCAAGTCGGTGGCCATCGATCAGGCATCCACCAGCGTCGCGTCAGGCATCACGCGCGATCTGGCAGTCGGACACTACAAGCCGATCAACAGCGAGCGCTACCTGAACGACTGCCACGAGTTCATCTTCCACTTCACGCACCACGCCACGACGCGACTCGACCGCCTCGCGGTCGGCGTGCCCTATCAGGACCAGTCGAACATCAGCCGCTGGGGCGCCGGCGCGTCAGGCATCCGCTGCCGCGGCAACACCTGGTTCATCCCGTACGAAACGATCCAGCGGCGCGACAAGGACCGGCCGCACCCGGCCACCTTCCCGGCGAAGTTGCCCGAGCAGTGCATCCGCCTGCACGGGGTGTCGAAGGTCGAAACGGTAATGGATCCGTTTACCGGACTGGGCAGCACGGCGGTGGCCTGTGCCCGACTGGGGGTGAACTTCGTCGGCTCAGACATCGACGAGTTCTATCTGAACGAGGCGGCCGAGCGGATGGAGGCAGCTGCAACACCTCTCAGCCTGCCCGGCCGTGGAGTGGCGCGGATGGCGAAAGCGGTCCGGACGACGCCGGCTACTGCGGCTTCGGCGCCGCGGACGGCGCGGCGGGCTTAGGCGCCCGCAGCACGTATTCCTTCCGCGAGAAGACGTTCACGTCCTTGCGCGTGACCTTTACCTCGATGCGGCGGCGGCGACGCGTCGCGTCGGTATTGCTGGAGTAGTAACCCAGCACGTAGTAATCGCTGCTGGCCGCGTCGATATTCTTCAGGGCCTTGTCGAAGTCGTTCATGTTGACGACGGCAAGGCCACCCGTCTCTTCCGCGAGCACGCGCAGGCTGTCCTGCGACTTCCGCACGTAGTTCCCCCACTCGGCCGGGTCCACCTGCTCGTCGATGTCCGACCCAGCCACCAGGCCGCGCGGGTCGATGGTGTAGATGGTGGTGTTCGCACGATTCGCCGACCGCGTGATCTCGCCCAGCTCGAACGCCAGCTCGGAATCGCTGAAGGTTTCGGACTGCTGCTGATACTTGGTCATCGAGTCCGGCGCGGTCGACGACGTACCGTCGCCGTTGTCGCGCGTGTTCATCATCACGTTCCCCTGGTTCTGCATGAACGGCGAGTCGCCAGACCGCAGGCCGAGACGCGATTCCTGGAACGGATTGAAGTCGTAGCCTTCACTCACCCAGATCAACGCCTTGCGGCGGTTGTGCACCTTCTCCAGGTTCTCGAGCGCTTCCTGCATGGTCGAGAACGCTACGTGCGCCTGGTAGCGCAGTTCCGTGGGGCCGCCGCTGCCATTGCCTTGATTGATGATTTCGCTCGGCTTCAGCCCGCCACCGGTCATCTTGTTGACCGCTTCGTCGAGCCGGCGCCGGTCGTAGGTCATGTCGATGGAGATCGACGACGGACCACTCGAGACGATGCCGAACAGGTCGCCATCGTGGATGAGGTTCTTGCCGATGCGCTTGAACAGATCCCGCACGCGTCCGGTGTTCTGGAACTGCATGTGCAGGTCGTCGACAAAGAAGAGGAAGATGCGGCCCGACGTGTCCTGCACGCGGCGCACGGGCGGGAGGATGATCCCTTCGGGCGGCGGCGGCGGCGGCGCCTCGAGCAGGTTCGCGACGCGCCCGCCGTGACTGAGCGTCATCGACGAGATGTCCTGCTTGATGCCGTCCTCGTAGACCTCGAACTCCTCGCGCTTCAGGTCGGGGATGAAGCGGCCCTGATCGTCTTTCGTCACCACGTCCATGGTGACGGCGTCGATCTGGACTCGGAAGGTTGGCGTCTGATTCGGGTCTGGTGGCGTGGCTGGGCGCGCCGGTGCCTGCGCGGACAAGCCGACGGCGAGGAGGACAACCAGCGCCGACGACCAGAGCCCATTCAATTTCAGCGTCATAACTTGTGGATTATGCCACGCCTTTATGGTGTGGCTACTCCCATCAGACGCTGAGCCGGGCTATTCGGACGGGTCGTCGGCAGCCGGCTCGGATTCGTCGTCGCCCGACGCACCGGCGTCGACCCCAGACTGGCCCGATTCGCCGCTGTCCGCCGCACCGGTAGCGCCCTTCCGACGCCGGCCACCGCGCCTGCGGCGACGCTTCTTCTGGGCCGGACTGGCCTGTGCGCCCTCGGCACCCGCGGCGACCGGCTCCGCTGTGGCCTCGACGGTCAACGACTCGGCGGGCAGTTCCGGCTCGGACTCGGCCACATCGGCCTGCGGGCCGGTCAGCAGGGTCTCCATCGGATCGGGCGCCTCCGACTCAGGCACGTCACCCGATTCCTCAGCTTCTGCGGCGCGACGCTCCTGGCGAGCCGCCTTCTCCAGACGTCGACGTTCACGCCAGAAATCGGTCATGTCGGGCGGAGGCATCTCCGCCTTGATGATGGCTGGCCAGTCGAACGCCACGCCGGGGTTCTGCTGCTCCACCGTGCGCTGAACTTCTTCGTCGAAGGGCTTGCGTCCGATGCGGATGCCTGGAGGAGTGCGGTACCAGTAGAGGACCCGAGTACGACCCGGCTTGCCGCGCCGGGTCGGGGTGTGGACGAGGTAAACGTACTCGTAACCCCGCTTGTCGCGGGAAAAGCGGACAGCTGGCACGGCTTACTTGCGCTTCGTCGGCCGGGCAGCCTTCTTTTTCAGAGGCGCCGCCGTCGCACGCCGCAACGTTGCGGCCTTCTTCTTGACCGGCGCCACAGGGCGCTTGGACTTGACCGTCGCACGCTTCGCCGCGGGCGCGGCCTTCTTCTTGACGATGGAACGCTTCGCCGGAGCCGGAGCCGCCCTGACGACCTTCTTCTTGGCCGGACCGGCAGCCTTCACCGGCTTGACGGCCTTGAGGGCCTTCACTGGCTTGACAGCCTTGACGGCTTTGACCGGCATGGCGGATTTGGCCGGTTTGGCGGGTTTGGCGGGTTTGGCAACGAGCGGAGTTGGCACCTTTGCCACGCTCTTGAGCGGCGCTTTCACGGCCACCTTGACAGCCGGCTCATCGGCACGGCGGGTGGGAAGGCCATACACCGGGAGTTCCTCAGAGCGGTCGACCAGCGTGAACCGCACATCGTCACCGATGGCGTGATAGCTCCACACCTCGTGCGCCACGACATGGTTGTCTTCGCATAACCGGCGTGCGACATCGACCATGCCCGACGGAACATAGAGATGAAAGGCGGCTTTTACCTTCGAGAAGTGCGTCCACTGGGCCAGCGCCTCGAGGTGGTTCACCGACTCGCCGGTTTCGACTTCAACGATGACTTCGAGACGTCGCCCACGCTCCTGAGAATGCAGCACCAGGTCGGGATAGAGGGCGTTGATCCCCATCACGACCGGAACGTTCTGCTCAGCGCCGGGGTTCATCCCTGCGTCGTACTTGCGCCGGCTCTTGCTCTGCAACAGCCGGATAATGCGGTCGTGCTCAAGTTGTTCGCGGACAGGCCGCACCAGAATCGGGCTCACCTAGCGCCTCCAAGTATTTGGATACTGACGGTAGGAAACTCCGAATCGTAACACGGAGTTTCTCAAGCTCGTCAGCCTCCACACCTTCTCATCCGAAGCCGCAGGTTACAATCATTTTCGATGTCGGCCCGAAAACCGGTCTCCGAATCCATCCTGATCGTCGACGATGACGAGGCGGTCACGCAGACGTTCGCTAGAATGCTGCGTCTGGAGGGGTTTACCGTTCGAACGGCCGTCAGTGCCGAGTCCGGGCTTGCCGAAGCGACGGAACACCGTCCCGACGCCATCATCCTCGATTTGCGAATGCCGCTGATTGACGGACTGGATTTCCTCAAACGACTCAGGGCCATGGAGAGCCATGCCCAAGTACCAGTCGCCATCGTAACCGGTGACTACTTTCTCGCCGACGCCATTTCGGCCGAACTGAAGCAACTCGGCGCTGAGTTGACGTTCAAGCCGCTCTGGCTCGAGGACCTGGTCGGGCTCGCCCGCACCCTGCTGAAGGTGACACACTGAACCGCGAAGACTTCCGCTTCATCCGCGCCTGCCGCCGCCAACCCGTCGATGCCACGCCCCTCTGGTTCATGCGCCAGGCGGGACGATACATGTCGATCTACCGAGAGCTTCGGCAGCGCTATTCCCTGCTTGATCTCTGCCGTATCCCTGACCTCGCCACCGAGGTCACGATGCAGCCTGTCAATGCGATCGAGCTCGACGCCGCCATCGTCTTCTCGGACCTGCTGCTACCGCTCGCGCCCATGGGCATCCAGTTCGACTTCATCAAGGGCGAAGGGCCGCAGATCGAAAATCCGATCGACGGCGACGCCGACATCGACCGGCTCCGCCCCTTTGAGTCGCGCGAGTCGCTCGCGCACGTGCTGCAGGCGATCCGGCAAATCCAGGTCGAACTGAACGGCAGGATGCCGCTCATCGGCTTCGCAGGCGCGCCCTTCACGCTGGCGTCCTACGCCATCGAGGGCGGCCATTCGAACAACTTCGCGAAGACCAAGGCCATCATGTATGGCCATCCCGCGTCGTGGCACAAGCTCTGCGCGCTGTTCGCCGAGCAGATCGGCAACTACCTCGTCGCCCAGATCGAGGCCGGTGTCGATGCGGTGCAGGTGTTCGACTCCTGGGTGGGCGCGCTGAATGCCGCCGACTACCGCGAGTTCATCCTGCCCCACACGAAGCGCATCTTCGAGATCGTCGGCGCGGCGTCCAATGTCCCAACCATCCACTTCGGTGTCGGCACCTGGTCGATCCTGAAGGAAATGCGTGAGGCCGGCGGCGACGTCATCGGCGCCGACTGGCGCACGCCGCTCGACGAAGCGTGGGAGCGCATCGGTCACGACCGTGCGATTCAGGGCAACCTCGACCCGACGCTCCTGCTCGGTCCTCCCGATCGCCTGCTGGACGGCGTCGACGATGTGCTGGCGCGCGCGGCCGGCCGTCCCGGTCACATCTTCAACCTCGGTCACGGCATCCTGCCGCCGACGCCGCTCGAGAACGTCCAGGCGCTCGCGAGGTACGTGCACCAGCGCACCGCGCAATGACCACCGGCGTCCTGCTGATGGCGCACGGCACCCCGTCCTCGCTGGACGAGATGCGGGAGAGCGGTGGCCGTCCGCCCTCTCCCGAACTTGTCGCGGAGATGCGGCACAACTACGAGGCGATCGGCGGACGTTCGCCGCTCACCGAACTCACAAGGGCCCAGGGAGCCGCGCTTCAGGCGCGGCTCGGGCCCTCCATCCCGGTGGCCGTCGGGATGCGCAACTGGGCCCCCTGCCTGACAGACGCGGTCGACCGACTGGTCACC
>CALQBJ020000161.1 GCA_943328785.2 Bifidobacterium breve | reverse complement strand
GGCGTCTCTCCGGAAGTATCAGCACCTGCTTTCGCGGGTGGGGAAGTGGCGCCTCACCTACGCGGCTGACGCTGAGCGGCATGCCCAGAGGGCGCGGCGCGAATTCAGGCATTGGGCCGGTCTGGACCAGCGCGAGCGCTGCACCTTGGACCCCGCGCGAGTCGAGGTCGTGCTCGACTACTTCCGTCTGCGCGACACGCACGCCGCGAACCGTTGGCAGGAGTTCACCACCGAGAGCTTCAATCGTTTCCTCGACCTGCGGGATGCCTTCAAGGGCGAGGCCGACGGTCTCTACGCCCACTGGCGCCAGCAGGGCGACGCAGTTGTCTGGGATACGTTGACCGCCGCGGACGGAGTGTCGGTGCTCACGACACCGGGCACCTTCGAGGCGCTCGTGCTCTCCCATGCGTACCCGGTGGAGAGGCTGTCCTGAGAGGAGTGACCAACGCCAACGCCGGTTCGAGAGACCGCCCCGGTTGTGGATGTCGCGTTCACCCCAGGTTTCCGCCTCGCCTTCGCTGAGGTAGATGCGCAAAGCGAGCAACGGCAGTACTTTGCGGAATGGCAAGGGCCGGTCTGGGGCGGTGCGGAAAGTGGGGGCCGAGACAGGAGCGACCCCGGCCCGAGCGGAACTCTCGTGCCTCACCGCTGTAATGCAGGGTGGGTCGCTCCTGTCTCTCTCAGGGCAGTTGCTGCAGCCAATCGTCAAGTGCAGGGGCCATCTGATCGAACTGCTTCTTGTTTCGACCCGCCTTTGGCGGAGGCCAGTGGTCAGGCGCTGCGTGCTGCAGGAGTGGCGACCATGTGACACGCCTCAGATGGCGACATCTGCGACCCTGAGCCTGTAGCCGTTCAGATTCAGGCACCTTTATCGGGTTCCTTGCTGGCACGGCGTCCGCCTGCGGAGCGTGCGTGCCGGCGCCCTCCACGACCTACGAACCGCGCCACCCCGCGCAGGGTCCGCTCTACCAGATTGTGCACGAGCACTTCGAGACGTTTCGCGCAGATACCGCGCGTGTGCGCGACGGGGAGGGACTGCCTCGCTTTGTCGAGCAGGAGTTCAGAGACTTCCTCCGGTGCGGGTGGCTCGCGGGCGGGTTCGCGCGGTTTCACTGCGGCGACTGCGGCTACGATCGACTCGTCTCGTTCTCATGCAAAGGCCGCGCATTGTGTCCGAGTTGCGGCGGCCGTCGAATGGCCGAGCGCGCCGCCCACCTGCTCGATCACGTGTTCCCCGATGTGCCCGTGCGCCAGTGGGTGTTGAGCCTGCCGTATCGCCTGCGCTACCAACTGGCGTGGAACCACGACGTGTGCCGCGGCGTGGTTGCCGCGTTCGTCCGCGCGGTGCTCCGATGCCTGCGCACTCGCGCCTGTCGCGACGAATACAGACGGTGCGGTGGCCTTTCATCCCACGCAGCGGCTGACGGCCCTGGACGTCGAGGAGGTGTTGGCGACCGTGGAGCCCGGCATCAGGCGTCTCCTCGCTCGGCGGGGACTTGGGGAGGGTGCCGAGGACGGCTCCCAGGTGGACGCCTGGGCTGACGAGGCGCCAGTGCTGGCTGGACTGGCCGCGGCCTCGGTGCAGGGAACCGTGGCGCGTGGGTCTCAGCTCGGCGCTCGCCCCCGTCGCCTGGGCGACCGGCGCGAGGAGGAGGAACTCCCGACACCGGCCGGCTGTCATGCGCGGGCGAACGGATTCGATCTGCATGCCGGGCTCGTGGTGCCGGCAGGAGAACGGGACCGCCTCGAGCGTGTGTGCCGCTACGTGTTCAGACCGCCGGTGGCGCAGGAGCGGATCTACCTGACCGACGAGGGCCAGGTGCGGGTGCAACTCCGGCAGCCCTGGCGCGATGGGACGACGGACGTCGTGTTCGAACCCGTCGCGTTTCTGGCGCGGCTGGCGGTGCTCGTGCCACGGCCGCGGATCAACCTGATTCTGTACTACGGCGTGCTCGGCCCCCGGGCCACCTGGCGGGCTGAGGTCGTTCGGCTCCCCGGAGCAAACGCCCTGGCCTACTTCAGCTCGTTGAACACCGTCTGCACGTTGGCCTGGAGTCGCAGCATCATCGCGGCTTTCGCTTCATCGTTGGCCCCCATCTGGAATCCCACTGGTGCCTTCCAGTTGCGCACCGTGTCGGCCACGGACCTGCCCGCGGCCTTCGCCGTGCGCATGTCCGCAACGAACTGACGGTTAAAGTCGGCATACTTCTTCATGTCGTCGAACGTCATCACGCCACTGTGGCCCGTGATGATGGCGTCCGCGCTCTTGCGAAGGGCCGCATCCGCCTTCGTCAGGGTCTCGGCGATGTCGATGCCGCTGCCGCCGTGGTTGGCGTCGAGAATCGGGATCTGGTCGATGAACGCATACGCGTCGCCTGCGTGCAGCACGCGCAGAGCGGGGAACAGCACCCACGCGTCGCCGTTGGTGTGCGCGCGGCCGAAGTAGTACAGCTCGATCCGGTCGTTGCCGCTGCCCAGTGTCATCTTGTCCGCGAACTTGCGTTTGGCGAGGCCGCGTCCGCCGTGCTGGTCGAAGATGTTCGGTAGGGGCGGGGTGCCGGCCATCGTCGCCGATGTCGTCGGGGCCATCCGCTTCATGTAAGCAGCGGTGTTCTCCTGAACGACGACGTCGACCGACGCGGGGAACTCGACGTTGCCGCTCACATGGTCGCCGTGCGTGTGCGTGTTGATGATCGTTGTCACCGGCCTGGGCGTCAGCTCCTTGATCTTGTCGAGGATTGGCTGGCCCCAGCCCGGGTTCTTCGTGTCCACCACCGTGACGCCGTTGGCCTGGATGAAGACCGCGGTGTTGCCGCCGCCGCCCTTCAGCAGGTACAGGTTGTCCTTCAGCCTCTCCACCTCGATGACCTTCGGCGCGGGAGCGCCCTGGAAGGCCGCCACGGTCACTGACAGGCTGCCGAGGCCAAGCAACCCCGCCAGCATCACGACTCGTCTCATGCCAATCCCCCCGGGAAGAACACACGCTGAATGAACCAGAAGGCGCCGGCGGCAATCACCGCAATCGAGCCGACCTGCGCCACACGACGACCTGCGGCCTCGCTGCGCGCGCGCAACGCTGTGCAGGCGTGTCCGAGAACGGGTCTTCTGTTGCCCCAGAGACCCTGCTAATGTTTCCTATCGTCCACGCAGAAGACTGGGACTGGATGCGCCCCAACCCCGTATCGCTGTACTTATTTTGTACTTAGACCCGGGACTTCGAGCGTTTTTGGATCTTCCTGCGAAACGATTTCGGCCTAAATCGTTGGCCGGCGCCATTCCTGCCAGAACGAATCCCACCCTCGCTGGGCGGGCTGGGCACTGACCGATTGGGAGGGCCGCAAGGTGAGGGCAAGCGGCGGCACCTGACGCCATCAACTCGTACGCGTCTACTGCCACAGCTCACGAACGCGCTGTTCAAGCCGGTCCCGTCGCGCCTTGACCCAGTGCGAGTAGTACGACTCAGTTATGCGAACCGAGCGGTGTCCGAGCAGCACCGACACGTCCTCCATCGGAATCCCGCGCGAGAGCAAATCGGTCGCGAACGTGTGCCGGAACATATGCGGGTTGCCGACGACCTCCGCCAGCTCGAACACCCGTCGCAACGCCCGCTGCCAATCGGCCACCGCTGACTTCCGCAGCCCGTTGCCGCTCCAGAATAAGTAACCCGATGCCGGCTCCAGCGCCCCCAGCGCGTCCACGGCCGCCTTGGGCAGTGGCACGTAGATCTTGCTGCCGCTCTTCTGCGTGTTCCGGAACAGCTTGTCGCTCTTGAGATGCGACTTCTGCAGCCCCACCGCGTCGCCGATGCGGATGCCGGAGTAGCGCAGCGTCAGCACTAGCGCCTTGATGCGCGCGCGGTTGTCGTGGCCGAAGGAGTTGCGTTCCGGATAGCGGTCGCAGGCCGCGACGATGGCGTCGAGCTCGTCCTGGGTGAAGACCTTCACCTTGCTCGACTTGTCTGGCAGCTTGGGCGGTTTGATCGCTTTGGCGTGATTGCGCTCGATCCAGCCGGCCTGGTGGCAGAAGTTCAGGAAGGACCGAAGTCGCTCGAGGTTCTTGTGCGCGGAGAGCGGACCGTCCTCCCAGGTCGCTCGAAACTGCCGCAGCGTGTCGACGTCGAGCTGCTTCAACTGCCGGATACCCTTCGAGGCGCACCAAGGCAGCAGCCGCTTCTCGAGGAGGTTCTTCTGCTTGCTGACGGTGGAAGGCTGGAGTTGCCGGGCGGCGGCGTCCTCGAGCACCTTCTCGACGGCGGTGGCAATGGTGGGGACGTCGACCTTGATTCCGCCGATGCGACCGCTGGCGGTCCAGGCGGTGATCAGGTCAGAGGCGGCTTCCCAGGAGGTCTGGTCGAGCGCCTTGCGGACAGTCTCGCCGCCAAGCGTCCCTTCGACGTAGAGAGGGCAGCTGCAGCGCCGGTAGCGCTCCGACGTGTGGGGACACGTCGCACGGTGACGCCGATAAATTCGAAGCACCTGACGGGCGGGAGTCTAGCACGGGAAACCCCCATGACTCCCTCAGGTCCTGTTTACGATTCTGATAAGTCTATCTAATGCAACAACTTACGAATGGTGGAGGCGGCGGGAGTTGAACCCGCGTCCGAAGGCACGTCCCCGCAGGACTCTACATGCGTGTCCGCTTCGTTTTTCTCGTGCCCAACGTGTGGAAGCGGCGAAGTACCGCCAGGCACCAGGCCCGGTTTGTCTCACCATCAGGCGCCGAGCCGCCACCTGATCGCCAGCCCGTTTAAATGACATTCGGCCCCAAACCACCAGGCGAGGTCTGGGCGAACGCTCACAGCTTAATTAGGCTGCGAGAGCGTACTGAGTATCCGCAATTAAGGGATGTTCCATCAGATTTACGAGTTAATGGTGCTCGGCATGCATCCCGCGAGTCTTTACCCCCGTCGAAGCCAAGTCGCCCCCGATCGGGTGGAGAACCACGGTCGCGCCAGCCGTGCGAGCCAACGCGATGATCGAGTGTAACAGGGATCGCGAGGCGCTGCGGGTCCGGCTGAAGCCGGACACAACAACGGATCGCCCATGGCCGACCGCCCACCGCCCAGGTCGCTCGACCCCACTTACCCGACCACCGCCAGCGACCGATCGGTCCTGCCGAGCCGGATCACCTGCGCGCGGACCAATCGTCCCACCCGCTCCACCTCGGCGTCCTGCAGCGACTCATAGACCGGCACCTGGACGGCGGTTGATGACTTGGCCGCACCGGGCGCGGACGCTCCCGTCCAACCGAACAACTCCATCGTGGTGCAGACATCCACGTGCATCGGGGCGACATCGACGCCGCGGCGGATGCAGCGCTTCACCAGCGCGCCGGTGTCCGGCACATACGGGCAGTACTGGTAGTACACGTGTGTCCGACCCTCGGGAGTGGAGGGCAGTGTCAGGCCCGGGACATCACCGAGGATGTTGTCCAGAATTCGCGCATGCCGTCGCGTCCGCTCGATGAACTCCGGCAGGTGCTGCAGACCCGCCAGCCCGATGCCGGCCTGGACGTTCGTGTAGCGCCCGCGGTAGCGCGCGGGGAGCGGATTCAGCGATCGCACCCCTTCCCACAGCCGCTCTTCGGGCTTCGCACCGATGAACGACGCGGCATACCAGATGGGGAACACCGAGTAGGTGAACACCTTCGGCCGGATGAAGGTGTACTGCAGCTTGCCCTGTCGCAGGATGCTCTCGACGCGCGCATCGGTCGGCCACTCCTCGCCGTCGGCGTACTCGCCGACGCGCCGCGCCAGTTCGGCGTCTCGCGTCCACGCGAGGCCACCGCCGTAGGTGTTGAGCGGCTTGAACGCCTGGAAGCTGAAGAAGCTCGCATCGCCGAGCGTGCCGACCATGCGTCCCTTGTACTCGGCGCCCAGCGAGTGCGCGCAATCTTCGATCACCTTCAGGTTGTGCTGCCGGGCGAGGGCGAGGATGGGATCCATGTCGCACGACAGGCCATAGAGGTGCGTTGGCAGCACCGCGCGGGTGTTCGGCGTGATGGCTCGCTCCATGGCAGCCGGCGACAGTGTGAAGGTGATCGGATCGACGTCAGCGAACACCACCGTCAGGCCCGCAACACGCGCGATCTCCGGCACCACCCAGAAGGTGAGGGCGGGGACGATAATCTCGGACCCTTCGGGGAACTGCATCGACTTGAGGATGAAGTAGAGGGCCATCCGGCCGTACTCCGTCGAGCAGGTCCGCACATGGCCGGATCCCGGCAGGCGCGCAAACGCCTCCTCGAACTGCTCGATGAACGGTCCCTCGACCAGTTGCTTCTTGTCGCGGCACTGCTGCACGATCTGCGGTAGCTCGGGAACAACCCGTGAACCAAATCTGGCGATGGCGGCCATATCTCCTATCCCTTCATGACGCCCGCGTGACGACGGGCACTGCAAACGTGAACCAGGCACTCACCCAACCACGGTGGCGCCATACACGACGCCCACCCGGAGGTGAGTACGACTACACCTCGCGCCGGAGCCTCCGCTGCTCCCACGCGCCAAGCACCTTGAACAGCCCGAGCAGCAGCACGCCGACCGCGGCCGCGCCTCTCCAGCCGTCGAGACCGAACTGCGACAGGTAGGCCGGTCCGAACCAGCCGACCAGGGCCAGCAAGCCAATCGCCCAGACGAACGACGAGAGCAGGTTCAGGAGCGAGAACGTCAGCGGCGGCACCTCGACCCAGGCACACGCGGCGGCGATGGCAATGCGCAGCCCCGGAGCGAAGCGGATGAGTAGCACCATCAGCGCCGCGTGCCGCCGCACGTACCCAAGCAGCGGCGCGGTCTTCGCCTCGAGCGACGGATAGCGCGCCATCCATCGCGGGAGCCGCCCCCGGAAAAGATAGAAGAACAACTGGTCGCCGATGGCCGCCCCGACGGCGCCGGAGACGAGTACGGCTAGCGCGTTCAGCCGCCCCTGTGCCACCAGCGCGACGGCGGCGATGTAGGCAATCTCCCCCTCGATGACCGCGGCCACCAGGACGCCGAGGTAGGGCCAGGTGCCGGACCACGAGAGTGTGTGCATGACGTCCATCACAGGCCTACGCGGTGGCCGAGCCGGTCATGTGCAGGGCGTGCCGCTGCTCGACCCGCGCGTCGAGCGCCGCGACGATCTGCGTCACCTGCGCAAAGGGCCGGAGCCTTGAGCCGTAACCGCCGGCGACGGTGTCCTTGCGGATGAACCGGTCGCCACCCTTGATATCTGCCAGCACAATCCGCATGGGTCCTCGGCAACGCCGTGTCGCACGGCGCGGTCTGTCGGTGTGACGCACCGCGAATGCGGAGCAGACGCTCAGGGTGCACACATCGGACCTGCCGATGCGGACGCGCATCCACGCTGTGCGTGGTTACGCGAACTGTGGTGGCGAACGGGGCGCGAACGGCGGGTGCGAGAGGGAAGCGCGAGGGCTGGGCGCGAACTCGGGCCCGGCGGAGTGAGCGCACTGCGACGGGGCGCAGGGACGGGCACTGGAGGTGATGACCAGCGTCGGAGCCGAACTCCCTGTCACGGCCGACTCTGAATCCGTCGTCGTATCGTGCAGGGTCCGATGGTATGGACTGGCCAGCCCGTCTGGTGCGGCGTGGTGCGGCCGGTACGACCGGAAGTCGCGGTGCTTCTTCGTCCAGACCCTGAGTCCGGTGCGGTCGCCGGCAATCAGCTCGGACCTGCGGTCGCCGTCAAGGTCGGTCGCGGCCAGATGAATGATCGGCGTCTGGCTGCGAATGGTGGCAGTGGCGTTGGTGGTCGACAGCCAGACGTGGAGCACCGAGGGCTCGGTATGGTCGAGCATGGCGCGGTCGCCAAGACCATCGCCGTCGAAGTCGGCTGTCAGTGACGGCTCGGCCGCCGAGGCGAAGCCGGCGATCAGCAGCGTACACGCCAGCATCAGCCAGAGCGTTCGCCGAACCGCGCGCCAATCACACATCATCGAGTGCCTAAGTATAAGCCGCGTCGGCCGGGACGTGTCTCGACCCATCGATAGAACGTTCATCTTGGTCGACCGAGGGACACCCGTTCGACGTCTGCCTGCGCCGGATGGCCTCGCCCCAGGTCGTCGCCTGAGCCAAGCAGCTTTACCAATTGAATTTGCACGGCGCTATACTCGCAGCACCCCTATAGGACGCGGTGCTATGACTCAACTGTTCGACGAGCAACTTACCCGCGCGTTCGACTCGCTGCGCGAGCGGCTGCACGCCCAGATCGCCGACCAGTGCCTGGTCACCACCCAGCAGATTGCTGGCGCGGCCGAGTCGGAGCGGCGCGCTGCCGCCGAGGCTGCCGCACGCGACGCAGCCGCGCAACGTGACGAGCACCTCGCACAGTTGGCCGAACTCCGCGCCGCTGCCGCGCAGACCGCCGAGCATCACGCCGATGCGCTCGCCGCGCTGGGCGCCGAGCACGAGACGCGCGTGACGATGCTCGGGGCCGAGCGTGAGAGCACTCTGGCATCCCTGCGTCGTGAGCATGAGCGTGCACAGACGGCGCTGCGGGCCGAACATGACGCGGTCCTCGCGTCGCTGCGGGCCGAGTACGACGCCGACTTGACCGATGCGCGCGCCGAACTCGATGCGGCCCGCCTCCACGTGCAGGCGGCCCACGCCGATGCCCAGGCCGCGCTTGCCGCCGCGGCCGCACGCGCCGGTGCTGCCGCCGTGCCGGTGCAGACGGGCGCTGGCACCGCGAGCCACGCGCGTGTCCTCTACGCCGTCCGCGCCCTCGACGCCGCCTCCTCGCTCTCGCAGACGCTCGACGCGCTCTTCGCCGCCGCCCGTGCCGAAGCGCGCCGCGTGGCGGTGTTCGTGGTCAGGGGCGACCTTCTCCGCACCTGGAACCATGCGGGCTTCGACGCCGTGCCCGGTGGCTCGAGCTTCGACCTGCCGCTGGCCGACGCGGGGCTCATCGCCGACGTGGTGCGCTCCTCGGCCTCGCGCCGAATCGCGGCCGGCAACGCCGCGCGTCCGGCGTTCGCCGCCACGTCGGCGGCAAGCCCGCTGGTGGCAGTGCCGCTCTCGATGAACGGCCAGGTCATCGCTGTGCTCTGTGCCGAGGAAGACGCTGGCTCCGCCGACGCCCTGACCCCGACCTTCGAACTACTCGCGCGCCACGCGGCGCGCGTCCTGGAATCGCTCACCGCGCTGCGGCTCGCGCAGCTCGTGCCACCGGCTGGCACGGGTGCCCCCCCGCCACGATGAGCGTCACGCCACACTTGGTGCCCATCAGTTGATGAAGAAATCCGCACTGCTCATCGGCCTG
>CALQBJ020000160.1 GCA_943328785.2 Bifidobacterium breve | reverse complement strand
GGTGCCGCCCGCGGCGTCGCTGACCAACGCGACCGTGATCCGCATCGGCCTGCTCGTGCGCGCGTCGGAGGTGGTCGTCGGCTCGCTCACCATGGACGGGGACCAGATCGTCGTGCGTGCCCGCGCCATCGTGCTCGACACCGCGCGCGTGCAGGCCGACGTCACCGAGCGCGGCTCGCTGCCGGAGCTGTTCGCGATCTTCGAGCGCATCGCGCGGCGCATCGCGCCGGCGTCGGCACGGACCTCTGCCGAAGTGGAGCGGGGCCATCCGCCCGTCGCCGCCTTCGAGAACTACATCAAGGGGCTGCTCGCCGAAACGCCGGCCACCGCCGTCAGCTACCTCGACACCGCGCTCAAGGCCGATCCCTCGCTCGACCGCGCGCGCCTCGCGCTGTGGGAGGTGTTCGACGACCAGGGCGAGCACGCCAAGGCGCTCATTGCCGCCAACGCCGTGCCGGCCACCTCGCCGCTGAACCGCCGTGCCCGCTTCAGGGTGGCGCTGTCGCAGCTGAACCTGAAGCGCTACGACGGGGCATTCACCAACTTCAAGGCGCTCAACGAGCAGCGGTCGACACCGGCCATCCTCAACAACCTCGGCGTGGTGCAGCTCCGCCGCGGTGGTACGCCGACGCAGGGTGTCGCCACCTACTTCTTCGACAAGGCGGCCGACGCCGACGCGACCGAGCCCGACTACTTCTTCAATCTCGGCTACGCCTACTGGTTCGAGAAGGACACGCAGGCCGCCATCTACTGGCTGCGCGAGGCGCTGCGTCGCGACCCGACCGACGGCGACGCGCACTACGTACTCGGTGCCGCGCTGGCGGCTGCCGGCAACGCCAGCGAAGCGACGCGCGAGAAGGAGCTGGCGAAGCGGCTCTCGTCGGCCTACGACGAATGGGACAAGCGGGCTGCCGCCGACCCGATTCCGCGCGGACTCGAGCGGGTGAAGGGCGACGTCGAGCTGCCGCACGCCAGGCAGATCGAGCAGACGCTGGCCAGCGCGCAGAGCGACCAGCGCGAACTGGCGAACTTCTACCTGGAACGCGCGCGCCGGCTCGTGGCGCAGGAGAGCGACCGCGAGGCCACGGCTGAACTGAACCGGGTGCTGTTTCTGTCGCCGTACGACGCCGATGCGCACCTGCTGCTCGGCCGTGTGCACTTGCGTGCCGGGCGCGGCCGTGAGGCCATCGACGCATTGAACATCTCCATCTGGAGCGCCGACTCGGCCGACGCGCACGCCCTGCTGGCCGAGGCCTACTTCGACACGAAGGATCTGGCGGGCGCCAGGCGCGAGGCTGAACGCGCGCTGGTGATGCGCCCGGGACACGAAGCGGCCACGCGCCTGCTCGCCAGCCTGCCACCGCGCTGATGCCCGCAGGCGCGTGCTAACATCAATGCGCCTTGGCAGTTACCACTTCTCACGATGACGGCTTCCGCGAAATTCAGCTGAGCAGCAAACAGCTGGTCTTCCTGTTTATGGCGGTCACGGTCGTCCTGGTCGTGACGTTCCTGACCGGGGTCTTTGTCGGCCGTGGCGTGCGCGCCGAGCGCTCCGCACAGGCCGATGCGGAGGTCATCACCGAATCGCCAGCCGTGCCACCTCGCGCGGCCGCTCCGACGCCGATCGAGGACCCGACGAAGGCGGCACCGCCGGCCGAGGCCGCTGAAGAGCCGGCACCCGAAGAGTCGTTCAAGGAGACCGCCCGGAATCCGACGCCCGCGCCGAAGCCGGCCGACGTGAAGCCTGTGCCGGCTCCTGCGTCCGCGGCGCCGGCGACGGCCCCAGCCGTCGCGGCAGTTGCCCCAAAGGCCGTGCCGGTCACGCCTCCGAACACCGCGCCGACCACGGCAACCGCTGCTCCCGTGCGTAACGGCTACGCCGTGCAGGTGGCCGCGGTGAAGGCGAGCAGCGAAGCCGACCCGATCGTGAAACGCCTCTCCGGCAAGGGCTACGACGTCTACGTCGCCGCGCCGAAGGGCAGCCAGAAGATGTTCCGCGTGCGCATTGGCTCCTACAAGACGCGCCGTGAGGCGCAGGCGATGGCCAACAAGCTGCAGAAGGAAGAGAAGCTGAAGCCCTGGGTCACTCGCTGAGTTCACCGCGCGTCGTGCCGTTTGTGCTCGCCGCCACCTCCGGCCTCCTCCTCGCCTTCAGCTTTCCCAGCGTTGGCCACCCGGCATTTGCCTGGGCGGCGCTGGCGCCGCTGCTGCTCGCGCTGCAGCGCACTACCGTTCGCCAGGCGTTCACGCTCGGTCTCATCACCGGCATCGTCTACTTCACCGGCACGCTCTACTGGATTACGCGCGTCATGACCGTGTACGGCGGGCTGGCGCCTGTCGTCGCTGGCCTGGTGAACGCGCTGCTCATCGCCTACCTCGCGCTCTACCCGGCGCTGTTCGCCATGGTGATGAGCCGCTTCGCGTCGGCGCTCGGCCCGCGCAGCCTGGCCGTCGCGCCGTTCGTGTGGGTCGCCACCGAACTCGGCCGCTCGCACATCATGACCGGCTTTCCGTGGGTACTCCTCGGCTACAGCCAGACGACCGTGCTGCCGGTGGCGCAGCTCGCATCGGTGCTGGGGATCTACGGTCTCTCGGGGCTGGTGGCCAGTGTCAGCGCTGCACTGGCGTACGCGGCCGCACGCAACCTGCCGCCGCGCTCAGGCGTGGTGAGGCGAACGCCCGGGATGGCGGCGTATCGTCCGCTCGTGGTCACCATCGGGGTGGTGGTCGCCGTCGGTGTGTGGGGTTCGGCGCGCATGCGCGACAACGCGCTCACCCGCGAGGGCGAGCCGATCACCGTCGGGCTCATCCAGGGCAACGTCGACCAGGCCGACAAGTGGGACGAGCGACGGGCCTCCGGCATCTTCCGCGAGTATCTCGACATGACGCGTCGCGCCATCACGGACGGCGCGCAGGTGGTGCTGTGGCCCGAGTCATCCATCCCGTTCTATTTCGAGGAGGATCGGCCCGGTGCGGAGCAGATACGTGCCATCGCCCGCGAGACGAAGACGCCGATCCTTATTGGCAGCGATCAGATCGATCGCTCGACGCCGCAGACGAAGTACTACAACTCGGCGTTTCTCGTCCGCCCCGACGGCGTGACCGGCGCCATCTACCGCAAGATGCACCTCGTGCCGTTCGGCGAGTACGTGCCGCTGAAGGCGCTGCTGTTCTTTGCCGGGCCGCTGGTGGAAGCGGTGTCCGACTTCTCAGCTGGCGACGCCGCCGTGCTGCTGCCGGTCCGCGGCCACTTCATCAGCACATCGATCTGCTACGAGGTGGTCTATCCCGGCCTGGTGCGGCAGATGGTGGCCGGCGGAGCGGACCTGCTCACCACCATCACCAACGATGCGTGGTTCGGGCGCACCTCGGCGCCCTATCAGCACTTCGAGCAGGCGTCGATGCGTGCCATCGAGAATGGCCGCTATCTGGTGCGTGCCGCCAACACCGGCTTCAGTGGCATCGTCGATCCGTATGGCCGCGTGCGCGCCCGCACGGCGCTGTACGAGCCGGCGATCGTCGTCGGCGAGGCCCGCTTCGTGCGCGTGCGCACCATCTACTCGCGCATCGGCGACGTGTTCGCCTACGCCTCGACCCTGCTGACGCTCGGCGTGCTGCTGCTCGTTCGGCGGCGGCGTGTAGAATAGCCGCATGGCCAACCCCGACGAACTCCGGAGACGCTACGAGGATCTCAGCCGCCGGGCTGCCGATCTGCGTAGCTATCTTTGAGGCCGCCAAACCTGACGAAGAACTCACCCGCATAGAAGCCAAGGCCTCCGCTCCAGAATTCTGGAAGGACCAGGTCGAAGCGCAGAAGATCCTGCAGCGACGCAAGGGCATCGAGCAGGAGCGCGATCTCATCATCTCGCTGCGCAAGCAGGGCGAAGACCTGTCGGTGCTCACCGACTGGCTGGCCGCTGGCGAACCGGTCGACGCAGAGCTGTCCCAGGGACTCGACGCGTTCGACCAGGACGTTCAGGCAGGCGAGATCAAGAAGATGCTCGGCGGGGAGCACGATCGCAGGAACGCCATCATCACCATCCATCCTGGCGCCGGCGGCACCGAGTCGCAGGACTGGGCCGAGATGCTGCTCCGCATGTACCTGCGGTGGACCGAGCGGCGCGGCTTCAAGCGCGAACTGATTGATTACCAACCGGCGGAAGAAGCGGGGCTGAAGAGCGCCACGTTCACCGTGATGGGCGACTATGCCTTCGGCCTGCTGTCGGCCGAGGCGGGCGTGCATCGCCTGGTGCGCATCTCGCCGTTCGACCAGGCGGCGCGCCGGCACACCTCGTTCGCCTCCGTCTACGTCTGGCCGGAACTGCCGGACGATGTGGAAGTGGAGATCGACGAGAAGGACCTGCGGGTCGACACCTACCGCTCGAGTGGCGCCGGCGGCCAGCACGTCAACGTCACCGACTCCGCCATCCGCATCACGCACCTGCCATCCGGCATCGTCGTGTCGTGCCAGAACGAACGGTCGCAGCACAAGAACCGCGCGTCGGCGATGAAGGTGCTGCGGGCGCGCCTCTACGACCTCAAGATGAAGGCGCAGCAGGCAAAGCTCGATTCGATTGCCGGCGAGAAGCAGCAGATCGCGTTCGGCAGCCAGATCCGTAGCTACGTCCTCCATCCGTATCAGTTGGTGAAGGACCATCGCACGAAGGAAACGGTCAGCGACCCGAACCGCGTGCTCGATGGCGACATCGACGGCTTCATCAAGACCTACCTGATGCAGAAAGCCAGCGGCACGCTTGGCGAAGCGGCGGCCGACGATGACGACGCGTAGGGCAGGGGAGCGGACGCAGGTGTCCGCGGTGCGGTGAACCGCGCCGTATTGGTTGCGGCCGGCATCCTCATCAGCCGGATCGCAGGCTTCATCCGCGCGCGCGTCTTCGCGTACTACTTCGGGCTGTCCGATTCCGCCGACGCGTTCAACGCGGCGTACCGCATTCCGAACTTCCTGCAGAACCTCTTCGGTGAAGGGGCGCTGTCGGCGTCGTTCATTCCGGTCTACGCCTCGCTGGTGTCGAGAGGGAAGCGCGAGGAAGCCGACCGTGTGGCCGGCGCCGTCTTCGCGCTCCTCGCCGTCACCACCTCGGTGCTGGTGCTGGTGGGCGTGCTGGCCACACCGGTGCTGATTGCCGTCATCGCGCCCGGCTTCACCGGAGAGAAGCGCGAACTGGCGATCTCGCTGACGCGCATCCTGTTTCCCGGTACCGGCATGCTGGTGCTGTCGGCCTGGTGCCTCGGCATCCTCAACAGCCACCACCGCTTCACGCTGTCGTATGCGGCGCCGGTGATGGTGAACGCCGCGATGATCTCCACGATGGTGTACTTCGGCGGCGGCAGCAGCCTGTCGCAGTTGGCGGAATACCTGGCGTGGGGCGCGGTGGTGGGAAGCGCGTTGCAGTTCGGTGTGCAGTTACCGGTGGTGTTCGCCGTGGCGCCCGACCTGCGCCTCTCGTTCGACACCGCATCGGAACACGTGCGGACCATTGCGCGCAATTTCGTGCCGGCGTTCATCAGCCGTGGTGTGGTGCAGTTGAGCGCGTACATCGATTCGCTGCTGGCCAGCCTACTGCCGACTGGCGCTGTGACCGGACTCACCAACGCGTCGCTGCTCTACACGCTGCCGGTCAGCCTGTTCGGTGTGGCCGTCGCGGCCTCGGAACTGCCGGCTATGGCGGGTGCGGCCGGCGCAGCCTCGCTCGATGCCGCGGGTGCGGAAGCGGTGCGTCAGCGGCTTGATGCGGGGCTCCGGCGCATCGCGTTCTTCGTCGTCCCCTCGTCGGTGGCCTTCCTGGCGCTGGGCGATGTCGTGGCTGGCGCCGTGCTGCAGACGGGGCGCTTCACCGCAGGAGACGCCGACTATGTCTGGGCGATTCTCGCGGGCTCGTCGGTCGGGCTCGTGGCGTCCACATTGGGGCGGCTCTATTCGTCCACCTGCTATGCGTTGAGGGACACGCGCACACCGCTGCGGTTCGCGCTGGTGCGCGTCACCATCACCATCGTGTTGGGTTATCTGTTTGCCATTCCGCTGCCGCACCTGCTGGGCATCGGCGCCCGCTGGGGTGCGGCGGGGCTGACGCTGTCGGCTGGCCTTGCCGGGTGGGTCGAGATGTTTCTGCTGCGCCGGGTGCTGCGCGGGCGAATCGGCTCGACCGGCATGCCGACGATGTATGTCGTGTCGTTGTGGGCTGCGGCACTCACCGGGGCGGCCGTCGGGTGGGGGGTGAAGCTGGCGTTGCCGCCGGTGCATCCGATTCTGCAGGGTGCGGCCGTGCTGCTGCCGTACGGCGCCACCTACTTCGGCGTGGCGCTGGCGCTGCGCGTGCCGGAAGCGAAAGCCACCATCCGCCGCGCCCTGCGCCGGTAGCGTGAGCCGTCCGTAGCCGCGGGGCGTTCGCCCCGCCGTGACACGCTTCCGCCTTGTTTCGCATAGTGTCCGGCTTCAGCCGGACACTACGCCAGGATGGCCGCTTCGGTGGCGTGGTGGACAGCGCCGAAGTCCCTTACATCACAGCGAGATGCGGGATGCCGTGTCTTCGCGCGGATGGGAACGACGTTCGTCACGCAAGACTCCCGGCCATCACGAACGCAGCCCCAGGGGCACTCGACTAGGCGAAGCACACGTAGCAGCCTGGCGTCTGGACCCAGTGCCTGCCTGGGGAGGACTTCAACAGCGGCCGGTCTACCCCTTCACCCGCTTCAGCCGTGTCTCCGACACGGCCACGGCCTTCTCCGAGAACGACGCCCGGTGCCGCACCACCACCTGCTCGAAGGACAGGTCTTCCATGCCCATCTCGACCAGCGTCGTGTAACAGTCAGACTCATCCGGCTTGGACACGAGGCGCTCGATGGCGACCAGAATGCCGAGGCGTTCAATCATTGGCCACGTCCGGCTGGCGCGAAACGGCCGCCCCGCCTGGACTGAGCGCGCCTCCTGGTAGGCGTAGACCGCCTCAAATGCTTCGCGCTCGACATCGGTCGCCGGTTCGTGGGCCGCGGCCTTGGCCTGCGCCACTTGCCGCTGGCTGGGTTTCGGGCGTCCCTTGTTGGTACACACGGCGCAGAAGCGGTCGTCGATTCCATGAATGCAGTTCGGCACACCCCTAGTATCGCGCGTTTGGCGCGATCTTCGCGCATGCAGGTCGAAAGTCTGGCGAACGACTGGACTCACGTTGAGCGTGATTGTGGACTAGTCTCCGTGAAGTCTCCGAGATGAACCGGCACCGTCGACTAATCGAGTCCGGTCACGATCGCCTCCGACGCCAGGCGCGTGTTCTTGTGTGGATGCTCGGGCTTCTGGCGCTTCTGCTGGTCTCATCGTCGTGGGCCGCGCAAAGCGCGGCAGACGCCAGGCGCCTCGTCGGCACCCGCACCACCGCCACCGTCACATCCGTCGTCGATGGCGACACGGTGCATGTGGTGCTGGCCGACGGCGTGACGCTGACGGTTCGCCTCGACGGCATCGACACCCCCGAACGCGGCGAACCGTATAGCACCGAGGCGACGCGAGCCGCCCGCGTGCTGCTGCTGACGAAGCGCGTGCAGTTGCAGGGCACGGACGTCGATCGCTACGGCCGGTTGGTGGCGCGCGTGCTGACGGACGGAGTCGATTCGAGCCTGCAACTGGTGCGTGACGGCCTCGCCTGCCACTACACGCGCTATTCGTCCGACGCCGCGCTGGCGGCGGCGCAGGCAGATGCGCAGCGTCGCGGGGCAGGGTTCTGGGCCGCGGGCACGCCGAAACCGGCCTGTGCGGTCGGGACGCTGAAGACGCAGGCGCCGGCCGGCGTCGCTGGTCCGTTTCACGGCAACAGTTCGAGCCACGTCTTCCATGCGCCCACGTGCACGAACTACAACTGCCGCAACTGCTCGGTGGTGTTCGCGACCGGTGCCGAGGCGGAAGCGGCCGGGTTCAAGCCTGCGGGCGACTGCCTGCGCTAGCGCTCGACGTAGAATCCCGTCGAACACACCGCAGCACGTCCGTCTCACGAGTGGAAGGACCAACGCCACCATGCCCACACGCACCCTCCGCCTGGACATCCGCAACGTCGATGACGCGGTGATCGTCGACCCGCTCATCCACCTCCGCCTCGCGCGACCGAGCGACGCCAGCGGTCAGATGTGGATGCTTGCGCTGGACGGCAAGGCGAAGACGGTGCAGTTGGACGACGCGCCGGCGGGCGACCCGCTGAACCTGCGCCTCTCGCTGTCGCGCTACCGCGACATCGGCATGTTCGCCGCGGTGCAGGGCTCACGCATCGTCCCCGATGCCAGCCTGATGACGACGCCGCGCACGCCTTCCGAGTGGCTGCCGTCGTTCACGCCGTGGGCGAAGCTCGGCACGCCCTTCGCCATACTGACGCAGCGGCTCGAGAACTCGGCGCGTTTCCAGCTTGGGCGGCAGTCGGCAGCTGGCACGTTAGTGAAGGGGACGTACGACGCGGTGCGCCCGGCCGACCAGACGGCAGCGAAAGCCAAGATGACCCTGCTGAACCTCTACTCGCGGCTCGCGGTCGAGACACCACCAAGCATGAACGCGCCCTGGTTCGAGCAGACGACCACGCTGCTGCTGGCCAACCGGGAGCGAGTCATCTCGACCACCACCGCGGCGTGCGTGCAGATGGTGCGCAGCCTCAGCAGCCACCCCGGCGGCGGCTACAAGAAGGCCGACCCGGTCCTGCACCGCCCCTTCTTTGAAGACCTGCCCGGTGTGACCGATGTTTGCGGCCTGGCCAGCATCAAGACCGACGTGAGCCGCGCCAACCTGCAGTTGACCATCTGCGAAGCACGCCTCGGTGGCCAGGACGTGTTCCTGCTCGACACCGACATCGACGAGCACGGTGAACTGCTGGCGCACACCTTCGACCTGATTCGCCACGTCTTCACCGGCGGCACCGATCCGATTGACGTCCATGAATCACTGCGTGCGCTGTTCCCGGACGCGACGATGGGCTACGACCTCGAGCCGCGCGCGCCGATCGGCAGCGTGCGGGCGAAGGTGCGAGGGGCGACGCGCTGAGCGCTGCTCACCCCTGACCGTGGCACTGTTTGAACTTCTTCCCGCTGCCGCACGGGCACGGGTCGTTCCGCCCCACCTTCGTCACACGCCGCTGTTCGACCGGCGCATACGCGTCGGCCAGGACAGTACGCCCCATGTGCGCGTAGCTCGCCATCGCGTCGGGCAGGATTTCGATGGCGCGCGCGGCGACGTTCTCGAGCGTCTCGTTGCCGAAGTCGCCCTCCTGCTGGAAGCGCTCCGCCACGTCACGCGACGCGAAGAGCGTGAGCGT
>CALQBJ020000159.1 GCA_943328785.2 Bifidobacterium breve | reverse complement strand
GACCGCTTCACCAAGTGTCCACCTACGCCCCTGCTCAGTGAGCTGCTGCTCGGCGCAGAGCGCGTAGATGGGCAACTGCAGCGCCTTCCCGCGATCCGGCGGCCATCCGAGCTTGTAGTCGATCAGCCGGAACGTGCCGTCCGCGAGCAGGTCGAGCCGGTCGGCCTTGCCGCGCAGCTGAATGGTGCGTGGACCGGCGTCGGTCTGAATCGTCACCGGACCTTCGAGCTTGTGTTCGAGCAGTCTGGCGACGACCGGAACCGGACGCTCGGCTTCCATGCGAAACACTGCTTCGCCGAGTCCGCCCGCAGCGGGAGAGCCGAGCAGGCGCGTGCGCTCGAGCGCCGCTTCGCCGTCAGGTACGCGATCGAGCGCGCGATCGACCACGGCGGTGAAGCGTTCGCGCGCGAGCGGCAGGAGGGCGGGCGTAATCTCGCGATGACCGGCATCCTGCCACTCCGTGAAGAACGTCTCGAACACCTCGTGCACGAACTGGCCCTGACGTCGCGGGTCCATCACCTCTTCGTCGTCGGGCTCTTCCTCCAGACGCAGGATGTACTGCGCGTAGAACTTGAAGGGGCAGCCGATGTAGGTCTCGAGAGCGCTGACCGACCAGGTCTTCTCGGTGCGCGGGCCCGTGGTGCCGTGAAAGGACGGGTCGGCGGCCGGCGTGCGCGACGTGCGCACCTCGAGCCAGCCCTGCGCATCGGGCTCGCCCGGCAGCGAGGCCGCCGCGTCGAGCGCCAGCGCTTCGTCGCGCAGCAGCGGCTCGCTCAGCACCGGCCGCGGCATTGTCGACAGGTGGACGCGCGGCACCTCATCGAGCTGGATGGAACGCGACACAATCGCTTCGTCATCCAGCAGGAATGCCGACAGCTCGACCCGCGCGCTCGCAGATTCCAGCAGATCGAGGAAGCGCGCATCGGCCGCACCGCGCCGGTCCTTCTCTGACGGCCAGTTGAGCGCCTTCAGCAGATTCGGCGGATAGAAAATGTTGCGGCGCGGACGGTCGGGCCACTCGCTCTCGATGAGCCCGACGATGGTGAGGTCGGCGAAGCGGCCGTAGCGCGCCGCCTGATCGTCGAGCAGGCGCACGCCCGTGGCCGGCCCCTCCTGCACGAACGTCTCATCGCCGATCCAGCGGCGGATGCTGGTGGCGAGATCGGCCACGGTCCAGTGCGGGTCGTGGTGCGCGGTGTGCGCGGCGGCCATCTCACGCAGGATCCGGAGCACGGCAGCGCGGGCCCGCCGCTCGCGCGCCACCAGCGGATGCCCATCGTCGAGCGGCAGCAGGTAGGTCTCGAGGAAGGCGAGGACGCCGCCCAGCAGTGCCGACGCCGGCGCGGACGTGCGCAACGGCCGCAGGGCCTGCACCAGCGCCACCGCGGCGGCCGTCGCCGGGCGTGCCGTCACACGCGGGTCGACGCCACGCCGCTTGCTGTCGGGGGCGTCGTTCGCCCAGTGCACGGCGAGCGTCTCGAGTCGCTCGCTCTCGCCCAGGTAGCGTGCGTCGCTGAGCGACCGGTCGAGCGCGCCGATGGCCGCGCGACCGAGGCGCGACACGAACACCAGGTGCGGCGATCGCAACAGCGCAATGACCGCGTCTCGCGGGAAGTCGGCTTCGAGCGCGTCGAGCACGAGGTCGACCGTGGCCACGGCCGGCTCCGCGGCCAGCGGCAGCGCATCGGCGACTACGTACGGAATGGCGGCGGCACCGAGCGTGTCGGCCGCGAGATAGAGATAGGGCAACGGTCGCTTGAAGACCACGGCCACCGCGTCGAACGACGCTGGTGGCTCGGCGAGCAGACGGCGCGTCACCGTCAGCAGTTCCTCTTCCCGATCGCGATGCGTGAACCACAGCGGCGCCGACTCGGGTGTCGGCTCTGGAACGACCAGCATCGGCCGCGCCGGCAGATCGGCGGCAAGGAGGTCGCGGGCCGTCAGTTCTTCGAGCCCAGGCCACCAGTTGTCCAGACGCTCGTGGAATCCCGAGGTCAGCGCCCCGTCGGTCGACACGATGTCGATGTTACCGAGGTTCGGCAGGCGGTTCAGCAGGTCGAAGTCCGCCACGAACAGGCCGGCAGGATCGGCGATCCAGTCGGGCACGGTCACGATGACGTGCGCGAGCGGGACCGCAGTGTCATCGGCCAGCAGGCGTTCGCGCAGGCGATGCTCGTCGTAGGCATCGGTAGCCTGCGCCCGCTGCTCGTATTCCCTGAAGGCGTGCGCCAGGAACCGCGTCTGTCGCAGCAGGCGTTCCGCACCGCTGTCGTCGAGGTCGCCACCACCCAACGCGTCGGTGATCAGCTCTTCGAAGCGCCGCACCAACTGCGACTGCCGCCGCAACTGATCGTAGAACCGGAGCAGTTCGGCGACGAGGCCGGGACGCACCGTGAACGGCAGCTCGCCGACCTCGCGCACGGCGTCGAGCGCCGCGGCCTGCGCCATCGCATCGCGCTCGAACGCGCTGAGGCGGCGAGGTGGGCTGGTGAGCCTGGCGTAGAGGACGTCGTACAGCTCATCGCGCGTCACCAGCCTGACGCGTTCGTCGTCGGCCACCTGGCACGCCTCAAGCGTGCGGGTGAGCGTCGCGGCGGCGCTCCGCGTCGGAAGGATGATCAGTCGCGACGGCATTCCCGGTGCCGGCGTCACGGTGCCGGCCGGCCACGGCGCTGCGCAGAGCGCGGCGATGACGCGCCGGAAGTCGTGCAGGTCGGGCACCCGGATCAAGCGGGTGATGCGCGGAGTAATCACCGGGCGAGCTGCGGAGGCCGCAGCGCGAACTGCAGCTCGGTGCGGCCACGGTCAACCAGCATCAGCGCCCCAGCGGCGGCGGACGAGGCATCCCAGGCTCGGGTCATGTTGCCGTTGATGGCGGCCTCGCGTCTGATCTGCGCGGCACTATCGGCGAGCTGCACCGCACTGGCCAGCAGGTTGTGCGCCTCGGACAACTCGGCGGGCGGGACGATGGTGGCCATCGTGCGCCGGATCTGCCCGGCCCAGCGCAGGATCGACCCGAGGGCGGTTGGACCGGAGCCCGCGAGCGCCTTGATGTCTTCGAGCAGCGGCACCATCCGCTGCAGACGGGTCAGCGATTCGGTCATCTTCTCGCGGTAGGCGCGCAGGTCGGGCGCACGCAGCGCCCAGCTGTCGCGCGCCAGGCGGAGGCGACGTGCCTCTTCGAGCTGCGCGTCGACCGCCGCCGTCATCGACGCGACGGCGTCCGGGCGCAGGCCGCCAAGCCGCTCGTCGTTGGCGCGGATGCTCGCGAAGACGCGCTGCACACCCCGCACGTCGGCGAGGGCGGCGCGCTCGGTGGCGAGCCTCAGCATTCGACCCGAGAGCGCCTGGTACGTGCGGTCGGTCTCCACCTCGCGAGCCAGTTGCACGGCGACGGCAGTGCGCGTCGACGCCGCCCACGCGGCCGGCAGGTTCGCCGCCTCGGCGTCGAGCGCACTGGCGGCCACCGTCAACAGCGACACGCGCTCCGCGGGCGACGACGTCAACTGTGCCGCGCGCAGCGTCTGTTCGATCGTTTCCCGCGCACTGGGCGCCGGGAGAATGGGTTCGGCAGCGGACGGCTCGGTCGCGGCAGCCACAAAGGTCAGATCAAACGTGCTCCCTCCAGCCGCCGCCTTCAGGTCGGCAATCGCTTCGTCGAGCGTGCCGAGCATCTGCTGGATCTCGTCGCGCTTGAAGTTGTAGTGCGCCGCCGGCCAGTCGGCCAGTCGCTTCCGCGCCTGCTCGACGATGGCGAGCCGGCGAACCGACTCGTCGGTCTGGCCGACGTCGTTCAGCACCTGTGCGATGTCGGTCGTCAACAGGTCGTAGTCGGCCTGGGCCCGCGTGGAGAGATAGCGTGTCGCGCGGACGCTCTCGGCGTAGCTGACCGTTCGCCGCCAGTCGACGCGGTCCGACGGAATGTTGATGAGTTGAAGCTGGGGGGCCGCGGCGGACGGCGAGGTCGGCATCGAGAAGACGACCTGATCATCGAGTCGGGCCAGTTCGCCGTAGCTGACGAGCGACGTGCCGTCCGTAAGAAAGACACGAAACAGCGGCGCCGAGTCGGCGGTGGCGACGTCTGGACCGGGAGCCTGAGCGCCGGCCGCACGAGCCTGGCGACTAACGACAACGAACAGGCAGACGGTCAAGATTCCTGCCGCTCGGTACCATTTCATGCATGTCCAGCGTACGGCGCGGAGGTACGAGCGTCAAGCTGTGGAAAACCTGTGGATGAACCGTGCAAAAGCTGTGGACGAGCGGCGGATGGAAAAATGATTTCGGCTCAATTCACGCATGTACGACGAGGCAGCGCGAGCTGTGGACGCGCATTCGTACGGCGCTTCGCTTGTTTGCCAGGGACAGCGGCGTGACAATCATTCTCGTTCCCAGCAGACAACTCGCGTCGGTCCATAAACTGTGCATACGGCTGTTCATCGCTTTGAAGAATCCATCGGTGGTCGTACCTATCAAATCGAGGTGGTGCCCATCGACCCCCAACGTTGGCGGGCCTATATCGTCCGCGTCCCGGGAGTGCCAACGGCGTTGATGCCGTTTTATGGCCCGACGCCAGACCAGGCGTGCGGCAATCTGTGCGACTGGCTCATGCGCGCGCACGCCCGGGCGGCGATGGGTTCCAAGCCGGCCCACGCCTAGTCCGCCGCAACCCATCCTGCACACAACACCAGCACTGCCGTAAGATCGGGGCTGCTCATGCCCTTCGGTTCCCCAACGTTGCGCCTCGTCGGTGCGAGCCTTGCGCTCGCGGCGGTGGGGTTGCTGTCTCCAATCCGCCACAGCGAGGCGCAGTCGCACGCAGATATCCCGCCTGCGTCGTCGTCACGCGGCAGCACGCCGGCCGCGCCCGCGGTGCCGCCGCCCGACTTCGCGCGGATGCTGCGCGACCAGGCCGACACCGACCGCGCCTGGCGGCTCGCCAGCGAAGGCACGATGCGGATGGAGAAGATTACCTACCGCAGTTCGAAGGGCGACCTGGAGATTCCGGCGTTCGTCTTCCAGCCGTTGACGCTGAAGGGTCCGCAACGTCACCCGGCGCTGGTGTGGGTGCATGAAGACATTCGTGGTCACCTCTACGAGCACCACATCCCCTTCATCCGCGAGGCCGTGTCCCGCGGCTACGTGGTGATTGCTCCGGAGTATCGCGGCAGCATCGGCTACGGACGCGCGTTCTACGACGCCATCGATTACGGCGGCGCGGAAGTGGATGATGTGGTGACGGCGGTGTCGGTGCTGAAGAGCCAGTATCCGGCCGTCGATCCCGCCAACATCGGCATCGTCGGCTGGAGTCACGGCGGCATGATTGCGCTGCTGTCCGCCTTCAGGAACCCGCTGACGTTCAAGTCGGCGGCGGCACTGGTGCCGGTGACAAACTTGTTCCATCGGCTGGCGCGCAAGGGGATCGACCAGCAGCGGCGGGCCATCGACCCGCAGAACCGCTTCGGCGGGTCACCCTCCGAACGCCCCGACGTCTATCGCTACCGGTCACCGCTGTTCCATGTCGACGAGCTGCGGATTCCGTTGCTGGTGCACGTGGCGGACAACGACGAAGACGTGAACATCGACGAAGCAATGCAGTTGGTCGACGCGCTGCGCGCGCGGAAGCCCGACCTGGCGGATGCCAAGGTGTATCGCAATCCGGCAGGAGGACACCTGTTCGACCGCCGGTGGTACCCCGCCACCGGCCTGCCCGAAGGGACGCCCGAGCAGCGCGACTCGTGGGCGCGCATCTGGTTGTTCTTCGCGAAAACGCTGCAACCCGGCGTAGCCAATCGCTGACAGTCGCACCTCGGCTGTCGAGGACGCCACCAGCCGCCGCAATTCGTTCGTTGCCCCACTTGCGAGGGGCCGTCTACAATTCCGGGACCGCGCGGCTGTCCGCGTTCGCCCCCCTTCGACACCGGTGCCCGCGTCGTTCCGGGCCGGATATATCTGGCGGAGTCCAGGATGCCCACGAAGAAGTCGACATTCCCCGCCGCCGGTGTGACGACCCGCCGCCGATTCCTCGAGCAACTCGGTCTGGTCGGCGGCACGTCGCTCGTCATGACCGCGATGAACTCGTGGAACCTGATGGCAGGCCAGGCGCAGGGGCGGCCCGAACTCACGGGCAAGCCGACGAAGAACAAGGTGATCGTGCTCGGCGCCGGCGTCTCTGGGCTGGTCACCGCCTACGAACTCGGCAAGCTCGGATATGACGTCCGGGTCATCGAAGCGCGTGAGCGGGTCGGCGGCCTGAACTGGTCGGTCCGCACGGGCACCGAGCACCAGGAGATCGGCTCCACCGAGAAGCAGGTCTGCAACTTCGACGAAGGCCTGTATGTGAATGTCGGCCCATGGCGCATTCCCTACACGCACACCGGCGTGCTCAACTACTGCCGCGAGGTCGGCGTGCCGGTCGAGGTCTTCGTCAACGAGGCGGAGAACTCCTATTTCTTCTACGAGGGCGCGCAGTACGGCGCATTCTCCGGGAAGCGGCTGCGCCTGCGCGAAGTGAAGGGCGACATGCTCGGCCACATCAACGAGCTGCTCGTGAAGGCCGTCGACCAGGACAAGCTCGATCAGCCGATGTTGCCCGAGGACAAGGACCGCTTCGTGAAGTTCCTCATCAGCGAGGGCTATCTCGACCCGACGAGCAAGACGTACAAGGCGATCGGCGAAGACGGCCGCCAGGCCTACGACACGAACCAACTGCTGAAGGCTGGCATCGGTAACCGCTTCCGCTCGGTGCCGCTCACCGACGGCACGCAGGCCGCCCCGATCTTCCAGCCGATTGGCGGCATGGACCAGTTCCCGAAGGGGCTGGCGCGCGCCATCGGTGCACAGAAGATCTCGCTCGGCACCGAGGTGCTGTCGGTGCGCCACGACACGAACGGCGTGAAGGTGGCCGTGATGGACACCAAGAGCGGCAAGAAGAGTGAGCTCGCTGCCGACTTCGTCGCCGTCTGCCTGCCACTGGCCATCATCGCCAAGCTCGATATCAGCTTCTCGCCGGAAATGATGACGGCCGTGAAGAGCGTCCCCAACAGCAACAGCGCGAAGATGGGCCTCCAGATGAAGCGCCGCTGGTGGGAAGAGGACGACCAGATCTTCGGTGGTCACCTCTATTCGAACCTGCCGCTCGGCGAGTTCTCCTACCCCTCCACGGGCTACTTCTCGAAGAAGGGCATCATCCTCGGCATGTATGCCAACGGTCCGGTCGGCACGCTGCTCGACCAGACACCGGCGCAGCGCGTCGAGCACGTCCTGGCGAACGCCTCGAAGGTGCACCCGCAGATGCGCACCGAGTTCGAGAACGCCTTTGGCGTGTGGTGGAAGAAGGTGAAGTACAGCGAGGGCGGCTACGCCACGGGCGCCGCGCACGCGCGCCACGATCAGCTGTCGACCATGGAAGACCGCCTGGTCATCGGCTCCGCCGCCGTCTGCCCGTACTCCGAACCGGACTGGCAGGAAGGCGCGGTCGCCGCCGGCTGGCAGACCGTGAAGACGCTGCACGCGAGAGCGATGAACGCCTAGGGCTCCTGAGCGGATTGCACGTTCCCTCCCGCCCCTGTTGGATAATCGCTCCATGGCATACGCCGCGATCACGGGCTGGGGCGAGGGGCTGCCGCCGGCCATCCTCACCAACGACGACCTCTCCACGTTCCTCGAGACCTCGGACGAGTGGATCACCACCCGCACCGGGATGAAGGAACGGCGCATCTCCCATGTGACCGCGGTTGAAATGGCGGCGATTGCGTGCCGGCGCGCGCTGGCCTGCGCCGGTGTCGAGGCGGCCGACGTCGACCTGATCGTGTACGGCGGCTGCTCGAACGAAGAGGTGGTGCCGAACAGCGCCTCCGGCGTGCAGGTGGCCCTCGGCGCGACACATGCCGCGGCGATGGACCTGAACACCGCCTGCACCAGCTTCATCTACGGCCTCTCCACCGCCACCGCCCTCATCCAGAACGGCACCGTCCGCAACGCACTGGTGATTGGTGTCGAGCTGATCTCGCGCTACATCGACTGGGGGAACCGCAACGTCGCGGTGCTCTTTGGCGACGGCGCGGCCGCCGTCTTCGTGCAGGCCTCGGACACGGCTGAAGGGGTGATGGGCAGCGTACTCGGCTGCGATGCCGAGGCGCGCCAGGTGCTGCGCGTGCGCGGCGTCGGCTGCGGCTACGCCGGGCTGGGGGTCACCTTCGGCGACACGCTGTGGGACTTCGACGGTCAGGCAATCTTCAAGCGCGCCGTGAAGGGCATGACCGAGGCGTGCGAGCGTGTCATGCGCCAGGCCGGTGTGACCGGCGACCAGGTCGATCTCGTCATCCCGCACCAGGCGAACCTGCGCATCATCGAGTCGGTAGCCAAACATGCCGGCGTGCCGATGGAGCGCGTGATGGTGACGGTGCAGAAATACGGCAACATGAGCGCCGCCACCGTGCCGGTGAGCCTGGTCGAGGCATTGAAGGACGGCCGCGTCACGCCAGGGTCACTGCTGCTGATGCCGGGCTTCGGCGGCGGACTTACCTACGGCGCGCTACTGGTCCGCTGGGGCAGCCGCGTGACGCCGCTCGGTGAATCGACGGCTGCGTTCCCGCCGCTGCAGCACTCCGCTCTTGAGATGGTGAACGCCGTACGCGCCACGCAGGATCCGAATGGACGCTCGTCGGCCGGGCTGATGACACCGGTGTTTGCGGAAGCGCGGCTCGCCGCCGCGCACTCCGCGCCGTCATAGCACCAGCTTCACGAAGAGCACGAAGGACACGGAGCGAGGCCTTCTGGGCAACCGCGTCAGAACTTCGTGTCCTTCGTGACGAAGGCGTTCACGCCATCGCGCCGTCGAGCGCCGCGAGCATCGCGGCGTCTTCGTCGGGTGTGCCAATCGTGATCCGCAGCTTGTCGTTCAAGCCGGGCTTGTCGAAGAAGCGCACGAGCACGCCGCGCGCCTTCATCCCCTCATACAGCGGCTTCGCGTCGACGGCCAGCGGCAGCGTCGCCAGCACGAAGTTGCCCTGGCTCGGAATCACCGCGAAGCCGCGCGTCGTCAGCGCCTCGGTCACGCGCGCCCGCTCCTGCGTCACCCGCGCCCACTGTTCACGCGCATACGCCTGATCGCCGAGTGCCGCCGTCGCCGCCGCGATGGCGATGGCGTCGCAGTTGTAGCTGTCCTTCACCTTGGCCATCTGCTCGATGACAGACGGGTGCGCGAGCGCGTAGCCGAAGCGGAGGCCGGCGAGGCCGTAGCCCTTGCTGAGGGTTCGCGAGATCAGCACGTTCTCGTGCTGCGCCAGCAGCGGCAGGCAGCTCGACTCGGCGAAG
>CALQBJ020000158.1 GCA_943328785.2 Bifidobacterium breve | reverse complement strand
GCGGCGACCTCGCGATACAGCGCGGCGAACGCGCGGGCGGTCCAGTCGGCGTCGTGCGTCACGGCCCACGTGCCGGCTGCGTCTGCGAGGGCGCGGCGTCGCGGCTCGTCGAGCAGGAGGGCGTGGAGCGCGCGGGCCAGTGCCTCGGGATCGGACGGCGGCACCGCGACCGCGCGGTCGCCCTGCCAGTCGGCCAGGTAGCCGACCGCCGAGCCCGCCACCGGTACACCGCAGGCGGCCGCTTCGAGCAGCACCACACCCGCGGCTTCATGCAGCGACGTGAGGACGAAGACGTGGGCGGCGTGGTAGAGCGGCAGGAGGTCGGGGCTCGAGCGGAAGCCGTGGATGGTGACGCGAGGCGCCAGGTCGAGCTCGCGCGTCAGGGTCGCAAGCGTGCCGTGCATCGTGTCTTCGCCGGCGATGTCGAGGTGGACGTCGAGGCCGTCCGTCACCAGACGGCGGACCGCACGCAGCAGGGTGCCCTGGTCCTTCACCGGGTTGAGGGAGGCGACGTGGAGCAGGCGAAACGGCGGACCGGACGGTGGCGCCGGGCGGGCGGTGAACAGGGCCAGGTCCACCCCGAGCGGTATCACGACCGGCGTGCAACCATGCGCGCGCGCCAGCGCGGCCTGGAACTCGCTGCAGACCGTGACGCGAGTGGCCATGGCCGTTGCTGCCCGGACCGCCAGACGGTTCTGCCAGCTGGTTTGCAGGCCGTAGCCGATGTGGGGCAGCGACGCGAACTCGCCGCTATCGAGCGTTACCACCGTTGGCACGCCGGTGAGTCGGCCGAGCAGCGGCACCAGGCGTCCGGCAGGCTGCGCCCAGTACGCGTGCAGCACGTCGAAGGGGCCGTCGGCCCGCAGCGCGCGGCCCAGGGCGCGCGCCTGCGCCACGACACCGGTCGGGCGACCGAGGTCGCGGATCGTTGCGCCAGCCAACGGGTAGCTACACGGCACGTCGTGGTAGCGCAGCACGTAGACGAACAGCTCGTGCGCACGCGCCAGCCGTTCCACCAGCCACAGCAGCGACGGGATGACACGCTGGCGTCCACTTCGGTCGAAGCCGCCCGTCACCACGAGCGCAATGCGCATGCGTCACTATAAGGCGGCGACCGCAGCCGATCGACCGCTGAAGCTGGTGCAGGTGAACTACGCCTTCACTCCCGTCGACTCGCCCGACCTGTTGCTCGACGCCTATCACACGCTGACCGGCTGGAGCGACGCGGCGGCGGGCGCCGGCCTGTCGGTCAGTGTCGTCCAGGCGTTCTCGACCAACGCCGTGCGCCGGCGCGGCCGCGTCGACTATCTGTTCTGCGATTCGCGTGGCGTCCACGGGTTGTCGCCGGCCATGCTGCATGCGGCGGTGGCCGCGTGCGAACCGGACATCGTGCATGTGAACGGGCTCGATGCGCCGGTGCGGGTCTGGCGGTTGCGGCAGCGGCTTCCGGCGCATGTCGCGCTCGTGGTGCAGGATCACGCCAGTGTGGCGCCGCGGCGTCTGTCGCTGAAGGCGCCGTTCCGGCGCCGGGCGATGCGCGCGGCCGACGCCTATCTGTTCACGGCGTCCGAGCAGGCCGAGCCGTGGCGCAGTGCCGGCTTCATCACCGACGCGCAGCCAGTCCACGCCGTGCTGGAGGCCAGCACCGAGATGCGGCCGGTGCACCGCGGCAGGGCGCGGGAACGGTCGGGCATCGACGGCGCGCCGGCCATCCTGTGGGTGGGACGCCTCGACGCCGTCAAGGACCCGCTCACCGTCCTTGCCGGCGTCGAGCAGGCCCTCGCCTTGCTCCCGGCGGCCACCCTCACGATGGTGTTTGGCGACGATAGGCTGCTGCCGGTGGTGCAGGCGCGGATCAGCGCCTCGCCGGTACTCAGCGCGCGGGTGCGCCTGGCAGGGCGGGTGCCGCGCGCGCAGCTCGCCGCCTGGTACAGCGCGGCCGACCTGTTCGTGCTCGGCAGCCGGCGCGAGAGCTGTGGCTACGCGCTGCTCGAGGCCTGTGCCTGCGGTGCCGTGCCGGTGGTGACCGGCATCCCGTCGTTCAGGGCGATCACCGGCGACGGCGCCATTGGTACGCTCTGGCCGGTGGGCGACTCCGCCGCACTGGCGTCCGCCCTGATCGAGATCGGGCAACGCGACCTCGAGTTCGAGCGGCGGCGCACCCGTGCCTACTTCGACCGCCATCTGAGCTGGAGCGTCGTCGGTGCGCAGGCGCGAGCCGTGTACGAGACCGTGGTCGAGGCGCGGCGGCGCGGGGGAGGACGATGAGCCGCGTGGTACACTGGGGGCCTCACCTTGGCCAGCGGAGCACCCCACGTCGCACGCTTCGACCATAACGGAGCGACCCTCGTCGATGAGATCAGCGGCGACGCGGTCTCGCGGCACATCGTATTCCTGCACGGCTGGGGCGGCAACCGCGAGAGCCTCCGCGGCATCGCTACGCTCTTCCAGCACACCCACCGCGTCCATTTGCTCGACCTGCCGGGATTCGGCGAGGCGCCGCCGCCGCCAGAGTCCTGGGGTACGGTCGAGTACGCCGATCTCGTGCAGCAGTATCTGCTCGAACAGGTGCGTGGCACCGTGGTGCTGGTGGGGCACTCATTCGGCGGCCGCGTCAGCGTGAGGCTGGCGTCACGCCGGCTGACCCAGATCCGCGACCTGGTGCTGCTTGGTGTGCCCGGACTGCCGCAGCCGGCGCTGTCGAAGGTGCGCCTGCGCCGCTGGGGGATTCGCGCGCTGCGCAAGGGGCTCATCGCGCTGAAGCCGCTCGTCGGCGAAGGCGGGGTTCGCTGGCACACGGCGCGGTTCGGCTCGAAGGACTATCAGGCGGCCGGCGCCCTGCGTTCGATCCTCGTGCAGACGGTGAATGAAGACCTCACCGAGAGCGCGAAGCTCATTGCCTGTCCGGCGCTGCTCGTGTGGGGGACCGACGACACCGACACGCCGCCGTGGCTGGCGGCGCGCTACGCGTCGCTCATCGGCGCGAAAGCCACCGTGTCGTTGCTGCCGCACAAGGACCATCATCTCTACACCGGCACCGGCGCCCACCTGGTCGGGCAACAGATGCGCACGTGGCTGAAGGCACAGGCTAATGACTGAGTTCTGGCCCTGGGTGCCCGTCCTGACCGCCGCGTTCGCCTACCTGACGTGGCGGCGCCTGCTTGCCTACCTGCGCTATTTCCAGCAGGAAGGGTACGAAGCCGTGCGCTTCCTGCGGTGGACCGGTGTCCGGCCGCTGACCGACCCGGCGTTCTGGGTGGCGATGGCGTCGGCATTCCTGTTCCTCGCCGACACGGTGCTCGCCGTCGTCCTGTTCACCATCGGCACCGTCGTGCTCGGGCTGGTGCAGCCGGACCCGCGCGAGTCGGGCAAGATTCCGCTGCGCCTCACCTGGCGTGCCCGGCGCGTGCTGGCGGTCGCGCTGGTGCTGGCGGTGTCGGCGTTCGTGCTGCTGGTCCGCCTGTTCATCGACGCCGAGGTGCGTGCGCCGCTCGTGGCCGCGTCGTTCATGTTCGTGCTGGTGCCGCTGGCGCTGATCGCGGCGAACCTGATCCTGGCGCCCTACGAACGGGCCGCGCAGCGCTCCTACTACGCGGAGGCCGTCGCCCAACTGGCCCGCGTCCATCCGTTCGTCGTCGGCATTACCGGCAGCTACGGGAAGAGCAGCACCAAGTCGATGCTCGCGCACATCCTGCAGTTCCACGCGCCGACGCTGGCCGCGACCGGCAGCATCAATACCGTGATGGGCGTGACGCGTCACATCCGGGAAGCGCTGGTGCCGGGCCACCGCTTCATGGTCGTGGAGATGGGCGCCTATGCCATCGGATCCATCAAGCGGCTCTGCGCGCTGACGCCGCCGTCGGCGGCGATCATCACTGCGGTTGGCGACGCACACCTCGAGCGTTTCAAGACCACGGAAGCGATCTATCAGGCCAAGAGCGAGTTGGCGCAGGCAGTGCCGGCGGGTGGCCTGCTGGTGTGCAACGCCGACAGTCCGAACGCGCTGCGCATCGCCCAGGCCACCACGCATTGCCGCGTCCTGCTCTACGGCGAACACCACGCTGGCCGCCTCGACACGCGCGTCGAGCGCGTGCGCTTCACGAAGGCCGGGACGCACTTTGTGCTGCAGACCGCCGACCGCGCCTACGAGTGTTTCACGCCGGTGCTCGGCAGGCCGATCATCCAGAACCTCGCCGGGGCGTTCACGCTGGCGGTGGCGGCGGGCGCCGATCCGGCGGTCGCCGTCGCGTCGTTCCGGACGTTGAAGCCGGTGTCGAACCGCCTCGAGTTGGTGGAGGACGCGGGCGTGATGTGGCTGCGCGATGCCTACAACTCGAACCAGTTCGGCTTCCGCGCCGCGCTCGAAGTGGCGGCCGACCTGCCGGCCTCGCGCCGCATCATGGTGACGCCGGGTGTGATCGAACTCGGTCACGAACAGTACGCGGTGAACCGGGCGCTCTCGAAGGATGCCGCAGCCGTGTGCGACTACACCCTGGTGGTGTCCGAGACGAACCGCGCCGCCTACGTCGATGGGCATCGTGACGCTGGCCGCGAAGACCGCCTGGTGGTGGTGGCGAACCGCACCGAGGCGTTCCGCTGGCTGCACGAGCATCTGCACGACGGCGACGTGGCGATTCTCGAGAACGACCTGCCCGACCTCTACGAGCGCAGCGCCGGCGTCTTCTGGCCCGAGCGCGGGAAGGAGCGGGCATCGTGAGCGCTGAGACGCACGTGCGTCGCACGATTGCCGTCATGTTCGGCGGGCGCTCGCTCGAGCACGACGTGTCGGTGGTGAGCGGCCTGCAGATCCTTCACGCCCTCAACCCGCAGCAGTTCGCGCCGATGCCGATCTACATCGACCAGCAGACCCGCTGGTGGGTGGGCGACGACCTCTGGCACACCGAGACGTTCCGCACGGGCGGCCCTGACCGGTCACGCCTGATCGAGGTGACGCTGGCACCGGGCTTCGGCACGTCGGCGCTGGTGCCGGTCGACCTTGTGGCCTCGCTGCCTGGCGCGACCCGCCGTCTGTCCGGCGTCGTCACCGGTGGCGGCGGCATCATCCCGGTCGACTGCTTCGTGCCGGTGCTGCATGGCACCTACGGCGAAGACGGCTGCGTGCAGGGGGCGCTGGAACTGGGCGGCGCCGCGTACGTGGGGTGCGGCGTGATGGCCTCGGCCATCGGCATGAACAAGCGCGTCACGAAGATCATGGCGCAGCATGCCGGCGTGCCGGTGGTCCGTTGGCTGTCGTGCGAGCGGGCCGTGCTCGATCGCGGGTCGATGTGGCTCACCGAACTGCCGGCGCAGGTGAACGCGTCGTTCGGCTGGCCGGTCATCGTGAAGCCGTGCAACCTGGGCTCGAGCGCCGGCGTCTCCGTCGCGGCGAATGCCGCTGAACTGATCTCGGGTGTGCTCAACGTGTTCGAGTACGACACCGAGGCGCTGATCGAGCCGTTCATCAAGAACCGTCTCGAGATCAACGTCGCGGTGGCCGGACTGGACACGCCAGTGGCGTCGGTCACCGAGATGCCGCTGACCAGCCTGGACCAGCCGCTCACCTTCGCCGAGAAGTATCGTCGTCAGGGCGGCAAGAGCGTCGGCAGCCAGGGGATGGCGGGCGCCCTGCGTGTGCTCGATCCGGACAGCCTGCCGGTCGAGATGCGCGCCAACGCGCAGCGCTACGCCACCACGGTGTTTGCGGCGCTCGGGTGCGAGGGGATCTCCCGCATCGACTTCCTCATCGACGCCGATACGAACGAGCTGTTCTTCAACGAGATCAACACGCTGCCGGGGTCGCTGGCGTTCTACCTCTGGTCGGCCGCGCCGCACCACTGGACGGTCACCGACCTGCTCGCGCGGCTCATCGACCGCGCCGAACGCCTGCGCGCCATGAAGCGCGGACTACAGCGCTCCCCGCCGGCGGAGCTGAAGCTGCTGGGATAGGGAGAGCCCAGAGCCTTGTAGTACGTAGTGTCCGGCTTTAGCCGGACTTTCTGGGGTCCGCCCACTAAAGGCGGACACTGCACCGATCGCGAAACCGCGCTAGTAGCGCCGCTTTTGCTGCCTGACGATATCGAACTTTGCGGTGTCGGCCACCGCCATCACCGCCATCACGCCGGCCTGCACCGGGTCCGACACCACGAGGTCGGCGACGTCGGGCACGCTGCCCGCCATGTTCAGCGAGATCACGTAGAGCCCTTTCTGGCGCACGTCCTCGACGGCGCGCGAGATCTCGCCACCCATGATCGAGCCCGCCAGCACCAGCAGGCGCACGCGCGGCAAGCGGATGACCGCGCGGACGGCGCTGGCCAGCGCCTCTTCGCCGACGAGCGGGATCGTATCGACCGAGATGCGTTCGCCGCGGATGTTGTGCCGGTCCGCTTCCGAGATGGCGCCGAGCGCCACCTGACCCACCTGAGCGCCGCCGCCCATGATGACGATGCGCTTGCCGTAGATGTTGGAGAAGGACGGCGTCATCTCGACGCCCGTCACCCCTGGCACGCCCCCGAGTTCGGTAATCACCTGGTCGATCGGACTCGTCACCGAGAACTCGAGGTAGATCTGCGAGTCCTTGTCGGTGTGCGGAATGATGTCGACGTAGGTGATGTTCGCCGAGTGATCCGCCAGCACCTTCGTGAGACCGAAGAGGATGCCTGGCTGATTCGACGCGGTGGTAAGGACGGCGTAGGCGGACATAGAGGGGGAATGTACCACGGGGGGAGACCAGAGACGGAGCCTGGGCCGCGAAGCGCGTCAGGCTCCGTCTCTGATCACCCTGCAGTTCTCGATATCGAAACTGACGTCGCCGAGCGTGAGGCGGGTCTGGTCGCGCAGATCCTCGGCGAACTCCAGGAACCGCGCCGCATCGTCGACGTTGCTGGCGAGGCCGAATGAGACGCGGATGGCACCCGCCGCTTTTCCGCCGCGCGTCTGCATCAGCTGCACGAACTTCTGCAGGTTCATGTCGGCGCCGGCGTGCATCGCTGCGCGCATGTCTTCCTCGGTGAGTCCCTCGGCCGATTCGCCAGCGCCGGGGTTGCAGAAGCAGCCGGTGCGAAGCGAGATGCGCCGTTCGCTCGCGAGTTCTTCCACGCGGCGGTAGTCGATCAGGTGCCCCTCCGGGTCGTAGAAGTTCATGGTGAGCGTCGCACCGCGCGCCTTCATCGTCGCGGGTCCGTAGATACGGACCATGTGGCGGCCGTTCACATGCCGCAGGTCGAGCAGTTTGCGCAGCAGCCAGCCGGCCAGCGACTGCACACGGGTGTGAATGGTGTCGATGCCGATGTGCTGCAGGTGGCGCAGGCCGATCTCGACGGCGGGAATACTGAGGTAGTTCAGCGTGCCGTCTTCGAATCCGGCTTCGCCCGGTGAGAGGATGTGCGCCTTGCCCTGCACCGTGGCGAAGTTCACCGTGCCGCCGGCAAACCACGGACGCCGCAGCAGCGGCAGCGCGCGCTTGTGCACGAGCAGGCAGCCGACCCCCGTCGGGTAGCCGAACATCTTGTAGAACGAGACCGTGACGAAGTCGGGCTGCACCGTACGCAGGTCGAGCGCGTTGGTCGGCACGTAGGCGGCGGCGTCGAGCAGCACCTGCCAGCCGGCCTGGTGCGCCGCTTCGACGAGGTCGAGCGGATGCTGCACGCCGGAGAAGTTCGACTGGGCCGGGAAGGCGAAGAGGCGCGGCACCGAGCGATCGCCCGCGGCGAGCAGCGCGTCGAGCGCCGGTCGATCGATCCGGAGGTCGGGCAGGGTGAGTGGGGCGTAGTCGAAGGTGGCCCCCTTGGCGCGCGCGAACTCGCGGATGCCGTTCACCGAGTTGTGATTGTCGAATGCCAGCACGAACCTCCCGCCCTCGACGAACGGGAAGCTCTCGCCGACGAGCTTCAGGGCGCCGCTGGCGTTCAGGGTGAAAATGGCCGTGTAGTCGTCGGTGGCGCCGAAGAACTCGAGTACGGCGCGCCGTGCCCGTTCCACGAGCGTCGTCGACGCGGACGAACTGAGGCTGACCGAGTGCGGGTTGCCGAGGACCTGCGCGGAGAGACTGGCGGCGTGCTCCCGGATCTGCGAGTCGGCGTACATGCCGCCGCCGGTGTAGTCGAGATACGCCTGCCCACCGATGTCGAGCCGGGCATACTCCGTGCTGCGCAGATGGTCGAGGATCTGGGTGGTGGCGTACTCCGGGAAGTCGTCGAGGAGTTCGCGCGCCGGGTCGGCGGATGTGGTCGGGCGTGGGTGCATGCCTCCCCAAGTATGGGGCATAGGCGACGCCCGGGCGAAGTCGAGGCCAACCGGGCGGGGGCGCGGCCGTTCGCGCGCCCCGTCCCAGCGGGCGGGTCAGGCGGCCTGTGGCTGCTGCTGGTGGCTGATGACGGTTGGCGCCTTCGGCACGATGAACCAGGCGGCAAGGTAGACGAGCAGGCCGCCGACCACCGCACCAGGCATGACCGAGAGGACGATCCAGGCGACCCGCACCAGCGTGCTGTCGACGCCGAAGTAGTCGGCCACGCCGCCGCAGACTCCCGCCACCTTCGCGTCGTTGGCTGAACGAACGAGCCGGCGTCCGAGGGCAATGCGGCTGGCCTGTCCTGCCGGCATCACCATCCAGGCCAGCGCGTAGGCGACGATGCCGCCGATGACGGCGCCGGGGACGATAGACAGCGCCAGCCAGAGTGCGCGGACCAGCGTGACGTCCACGTCGAGGTACTCGGCGATGCCGGCGCAGACGCCGGCAATTTTCTCGTCGCCGGTGACTCGAACCAGTCGGCGCGGCCCGCCGTCAGGGTTGGTGGCAGTGTTGTCCATGACATCCTCCGTGAACGGCGAGCCTGATGGCTCGCGGCGACGTCTTCGCGGGGGCCACGATGTGCGGCCCTGCTTAGAAGGACGGCCGGCCTACCGGAGAAGTTCCGGCGCCTCAGCCACGGCGACGGCGACGAGCGCGTCGCCATCCTCCCGCACGATGAACCCTTCGGCAACCAGCCGGGCCACCGAGGTGATCACCGCCCGCACGTACTCCTCAGGAGTCTTGTAGATCGACCGCAACTGCGACTTGTCGAGCGGCACCTCATGGCCGGCAATGCGGCAGAACGATGGTCCGGTCGAGTTGCCGAACCAGGTGCTGGTTGGCGCTTCGACGAACGGCGAGCGGATGCCGCCGACGACGTTGCCGAAGCGGTCGAGCACGGGCTTGCCGTCGACCACGAGGACCTGCTCGGCGCGCGGTGCCGGAGTGCCGGTGCGCACCCAGACGTCGAGGTTTCGCAGAATGGCGTTGAACGCCGGCCAGTTGGGGAAGCGGCTGCGCGGCCCCTCGATGCACGCCATCGGCGGCACGGCCCTGCCGCCCTTCTCGATGTCAGCCGAGGCGGCGGCGAAGTTCAGCTCGTCCGGGGTCGCATG
>CALQBJ020000157.1 GCA_943328785.2 Bifidobacterium breve | reverse complement strand
TTCCGCTGTTCAGGTTCTACCGCGACCTGCTCACGTGGCTCTTCCTCGAACCCGAGACGGAGGCCCCGCTGTTCGAACGGGTTCGCATCATCGTTACCGACTGACGGTTGACCTCTGTATCCAACAATGTATAAATGAGGGGCTTTCCGCCGCCGCCACGGCCGTCCCCACGGCCCAGCGTCGAGGATTCAACCCCCCGGAGCCCCGCGCATCGCGGTGCCCGTCATCGACAGAGCGAGGATCCGTGACGCCGCCAGAAGAAGATGATCGCGCCGAACGCACGATGTTCATCAGTCGGGCGCAGCTGTTCGATGCGATGCCTGCCCCGGACCCGATTGCCCACTACCTCGTGGTGCTGGAAGGCACGTCTCCAGGCAAGCGTCTGGAGGTCGATACCGCCGCCGTCACCATCGGCCGCGGCGCCTCGCAGACGCTCGTGTGCGACGACCGTGACGTCTCGCGCCAGCATGCGCGCGTCCTGGTCGTGAACGGCGCGGTGACGGTCGAGGACCTACAGTCGACCAACGGCACGTTCGTCGACGAACAGCGCATCACTGGCTCTGTAGCGCTGACAGAAGGGGCACGGATCCGGCTTGGCAGACAACTGCTGAAGTACGAACGCCGCAGCCGTGCCGACGTGAAGAAAGAGAAAGAGCTCGAGCGCGACATCAAGAAGGCGAACGACTACGTGATGTCGCTGCTGCCGCCGCCGATGATCAGCGGCCCGGTGCTGGCCACGTGGCGCTTCGTGCCGTCGGCGCAGCTCGGGGGCGATGCGTTCGGCTACTACTGGCTCGAACCGACGACGCTCATTCTCTATCTCGTCGACGTCTCCGGCCACGGCGTCGGCTCGGCCATGCACTCGGTGAGCGTGCTGAACGTGTTGCGGCAGCGCGCGCTGCCGAACGTCGATTTCAAGCACCCGGCGGAAGTGCTGGCCAGCCTGAACGACCGCTTCCCGACGAGCGAGCACAACGGGCTCTACTTCACGATGTGGTACGGCGTCTATCACACCACCACACGGACGCTCACCTATGGCACGGCCGGCCACGGGCCGGCGATCCTGGTGCCGGCCGACAAGAGCGACACGAAGCCGCTCGGCATGCCGGCGGTGATGATCGGCATGCTGCCGGATCAGACCTACGACGTCGCGCAGGAAGAGATGCCCGCGGGAAGCACGCTGTTCGTCTTCAGCGACGGCGCCTACGAGATCGTCATGAAGGACGGCACGCGCACCGACCTCGAGGAGTTCCTGCCGCTGCTCACCGCACCGTCCACGCCTGGCACCACGGAACCGGAACGGGTCTACCAGGCGATTCGGGACGTATCGAAGGCCGGCCCGCTCGACGACGACTTCTCGTTGATGGCGCTGACGTTCGTCTAGCGCAGCTCGATGGCGATCCGGTCGGCGGGGGCGTCGCTGTCGTTCTGCTCGGTGTGGGTGGCCGCGCCCGACATCCGGACATCGTCCTTCTTCGCGCCTGGCTGGTCGTTCATGTAGACGACGACGCGGTTCAACTGGTGTTCGTGGAGGGCCCCCTTCGCGTGCGGCTCGAAGTGCACGCGCAACACCCGCACTGCCGCGTTTTCAAATTCCACCCGGTAGCGGGTCGGGTCAACCACCGTCGGATCGATCGCCGTCACGGGCGGCGGGCCGGACGGTCCGCCTTTCACGTCGATCTCCAGGATGCGCACGGGCTGCTCGCCGGTGTTCTCGGCGACGTAGGCGCCACTCGCTGGACGCCACCGCACATCGCCGCGCGTGAAGGCAACAGTCTCCGTGGCCGAGCCCTCCTGCCGCGTCATCACGCCGTCATCGAGGTAGACGAGCACGCGGTTCGTGGCATGCCCGTTCGGCGAGCGCGATGGCACGTGCGGTTGCAGGGTGGCGACGTACACACGTGCCTGCGGCGTGTCGAGCTTCGGCGTGGTCGCGGTCTGTGCCCGAAGCGCGACGCCGAGGAGCAGCGTCAGCAGAAGCAAATGGGGAAGTCGGCTGTGCATCATCAGGCGCCGATTATGGACGCATTCGCGCTCCGGCGCACGGCCCAGCGAAGCTTGGCCGCCTGCGCTCGCCGGTTGCTGAACGTCTCCACCTTGCCGGACCGCACGGGTGACGTGCTGATCCGCGCATAGACCTGGGCGCGGTGTCCGGCCTGGAACGCCTTCTTCACGCGCCGGTCCTCACCGGAGTGAAACGTGAGAATGGCCACGCGTCCGCCAGGAGCCAGGCACGCGGGCAACGCCTGGAGCAGCGCGTCGAGCGCGCCGAGTTCGTTGTTCACCGCGACCCGCAGCGCCTGAAAGGTTCGGCGCACCGACATCTTCACCGCGGCCTTCGACAGCTCTGGACGCGCGGCGTGCAGCCCGATGCGGACCAGCCGTTCCGCGGCATGCGTGGTGTCGCACGGCTGCGAGGTCAGCAGGCCGGCAATGACCGCCGCGTGCGGCTCGTCTGCGTAGTCCGTCAGCAGGCGGGCGAGTGCGGGCGCGTCGAGCCGCGCCAGTAGTTGTGAGGCTGGTTCGCCGTGGGACGGGTCCATGCGCATGTCGAGCGGGCCAACCGACTTGTAGCTGAACCCCCGCTCGGCCGTGTCGAGCTGCATGGCGGATACCCCGAGGTCGGCGAGGATGAGATCGGCGCCGCGCGGACATTCAGCCGCACAGATGCCGGGCAGAGCGGAGAAGTTGGCGGCATGGAGCGTGAGGTGCGCTGGCCCATGGCCCGCCGCGGCGAGGCGGGCCATGGTACGCGGACCTTCGACCGGGTCGACGTCGAGCGCGATCAGGCGTCCGCCTGGCAGAAGGTGGGCGAGCAACGCCTCGGCGTGGCCGCCTGCCCCCAGCGTGCAATCGATCGCGAGTTCGCCGGCCCGAGGCCGCAGATGCTCGAGCACCTCCCGCACCATAATCGGGAGGTGCACACCGCTGCCTCGCACCGGCGTCCCGGCCTTATCGATCCGCCGGGTTGAGGGCGCCGCGTAGCTTGTCGCCGAGCGACGAGCCGAAGCCCTGTCCCTGGGCCTGCGCCGCATCCTCGCGCTGGCTGTATTCGCGCACGACGTCGGCTTCGCGCGCGTCGATCACCGCTTTGTGGCTGACGCGAATGCGCCGGCCAGCCGGGTCGACCTCGAGCACCACCACCTCCACGTCGGTGCCGACGGGGACGAGCTTCGCCGCGTCCGCTTCTCGCGAGACTCCGGTTTCACTCCACGGCATCAGGCCGGTGCGGCCCGGCGCGAGGAACACGAAGATGCCGAACGACTCGTGCCGTTCCACCTTGCCAGTGCGGCGCGCCCCCGGCACCACGCCAGTCTGCGCGGTGCTGCCGGCCGCACGGGTCGCCCCTTCCTCGACCATCGCCACGCCAATGCGCTTCTTGTCGAGATCGAGGTTGAGGATTTCAAACGACGCCGTGGTCCCCGGCGCGACCAGTTTCGCCCACCCTTTCGAGTGGCCGGTCGGCGGGAAGGTCGACACGTGCGCCAGCGCCTCGATGCCCGGCTCAAGTTCGACGAACGCCCCGAAGTCGGTGACGCGGGTGACGCGGCCGGTTTTCACCTGGCCGAGCTCGTAGGTGGCGCGCACGGCTTCCCACGGGTCGGCGAGCAACTGCCTGAGGCCGAGCGCGATCTTCTCGGTGGCCTCGTCAACGCGCAGCACCTTCACCGTGATCTCTTCGCCCGGCTTGAACAGCGCCGCCGGATCGGTGACGCGTGACCAGGCCATTTCGGAGACGTGCAGCAGCCCCTGGATGCCGGCGCCGAGCTCGACGAACGCGCCGAAGGCGGGCACCGAGGCGATGCGGCCGGTGAGGATCGCACCCGGCACGATCGCCTTCCGCAGTTCGACGGCCTGCGCGCGCTGTTCCACTTCGAGCAGTGCACGGCGCGACACGATCAGGTTGCGGCCGTTCTCCTTGTATTCGGTAATCCGGAACGGGTAGACGCGGCCGATGTGCTGTGCCGGGTCGGTGCCGCGCACCGTGTCGATCTGCGAGAACGGGCAGAAGCCGCGCGAGCGGCCAATCTTGATCTCGTAGCCGCCCTTCACTTCGCGTTCGACCTTGCCTTCGACCGGGAGTCGCGCCTCGTAGGCGCTCTCGAGCTGCTTGTCGGTGGCCGCGCCGCGCGCCAGGCGCCGCGACAGCATGATGCCGCCGGTGGTGGAGATGACCAGCGCCTTGATGGTGTCGCCGATGGCGACTTCAAGCACCCCCTCGTCGTTCTTCAGCTCGGCAACCTCGATCATCGCCTCGCCCTTGCTGCCGACGTTCACGAAGGCGGTCTCGTGGCCGAATCCGACGATGGTGCCCTCGATCGTCTGGCCCTTTTCAATCCGCTTCGCCTTGAGCGAAGCCTCGAACATGGAGGCGAAATCTTCTTCGAACTCGCTCACGGCGCTCTCTCCCCGGTTACCCGACTGGCGCCACGGCGTGCGGCGCATCCCCTGATTATATCGGGCGGCCGTATACTCCGGTCGTTCGTGTCGTCCATGCTGATTCCGCAGGCCCTCGCGACCCGACTCCACACCGAGGCGGGTGCCGGTCGCTGGCACGTGAGCCACGATGCCTGGCTGGCGGCGCTTGGCGCGAGTGCCGGGCGCGCCTTCGCGGGCGCGGCGGCCGGACCGGCGGAACTCGAGCGATACCTGCGTGGTCTGCACCTCGAGGAACTGGGGTTGGCGGTGGGATGCGCCGCCGGCGACGAGGCCGCGTGGCACCACTTCGTGCTGACGTTCCGGCCAGTGCTGTACCGCGCGGCTGACGCCATCGCGCCGGGTGGCGGCGCTCGCGACCTTGCCGACGGCCTCCACGCCGACCTGTTCGGACTCGGCAACGCCGACGGCGTTCGCCGTTCACTCTTCCGCTACTTCCACGGACGGAGCAGTCTGGCCACCTGGCTGCGGTCGGTGCTGGCGCAGCGCCACGTCGATCGGCTCCGCAGCGAGCGGCGCACCGAGCCGTTGCCGCAGACGCCGGACGGGGAAGACGCGCTGCCAGACCGCCGGCCCGCGCCCGATCCGGACCGGCTCCGTTTTCTTGCACTCATGCAGCGCGTGCTGACCGCCGCGCTAGGACGGCTCGAGAGCCGCGATCGCCTCCGGCTGGCCTGCTACCATGCGCAGCAGATGACGCTGGCGCGGATCGGCCGTCTGCTCGGCGAACACGAAGCAACGGTCTCGCGTCACCTCACGCGCACGCGCGCGCTCATCCGGTCGTGGGTGGAAGAGCAGTTGCGCGTCGAGCATCATCTGGACGACGCCCGGATCACGGAGTGCTTCCGTTCCGTCGCCGCAGACACCGGCACCATGGACCTTCGCGACCTGCTCGGCGCCGAGACCGGCAAGATTCCCCTCGCCGATCGTTCCAAGGAAAGAGGGAGGGTGTGACGACGCCGCACGAACACGACCGGTCGCTGGAACAATGGCTCAGCGCGTCGCTGCCGGCCACCTCCGCGCCGACTGACGCGTGCCTCGATACCGAGACGGCGGCTGCGTGGGTCGACGGCGGCCTCGACCGCAGCGTCCAGCAGCAGGCCGAGACGCACCTGTCCACGTGCGCCAGGTGCCAGGCGCTGGTCGGCGCCATCGTCACGATCGAGACGGCAGACGCTGCGGCCGCCGAGCCGGTCCCTGCGCGCTGGCGCGGATGGCTCAACTGGATGGTGCCGCTCGGTGCACTGGCCACCGCTGGCCTCGCGTTGGTCGTCTGGCTGAATGTTCCGGCCCAACCGGTGCGGCGGGCCGATGAGGCGCTGCAGGCTCGGCTCGAGCCAGCGCCTGGCACGTCGGAGCCGCCACCGTCCGCGAAGGTGGCCGGGGAGGCGTCGCCGCCCGAGGTGGCACGCAGGGCGAGCGCCGAAGACGCCACCGCCAACGTGGCCGCACCCGCGTCACCCGCACCCGAGGCCGCGACAGCCCTTGCCGCGCCCCCGGAGGCCGTCAGCGGCCAGGCGGTCGCCGGGCGTGCGGCGGCAGTGGTCGACGTGACGTCGCCCGACGGGCAGGTGCGCTGGCGCCTGGCCGGCCGCGTCGTATTGCGGAGCATCGACCGCGGCGCCACCTGGACGACGGTCGTCGTCGACGCCCCGGGCCGGATCCAGGCCGGCACCGCACCCTCGTCCACGGTGTGCTGGCTGGTTGGCGAGCGCGGCCTCGTGCTGCGCACGGATGACGGCGTTGCCTTCCGCCGCGTCGCCGCGCCGGCGACTGGCGACCTGTCGTCCCTGACCGCGTCGAGCGCCACGGCTGCGGTGGTCAGCGCGACCGATGGCCGCCGCTTCGCCACGACGGACGGCGGAAACAGCTGGGAGCTGATGCGCTAGCTCCCAGGTGCCACGCGCGCGACGCGCTGCAAGAAGTCCGGGCACGATCGTTCTAAGGACAGAAGGAGAGTCCCGATGTCCACACGCACCCTCGTTGCCGCCGTCTCCACCGCCGTCCTCGGCCTCGTCGCCGCCAGTCCGCATCAGCGCGCCACCCTGTCGGTGCCCGTGGCGGCCGCCGCGCAGGACGCCGCCACCAGCACCCTCGACGACCAGGTCGACCTCGCCGTCACCGTCTACAACTCCGACATCGCCCTGGTCAGGGATACCCGCAACCTGCGTCTGGGCGCCGGCACCAGCGACCTCCACTTCATGGACATCGCCGCCACCGTGAACCCGGCGAGCGTGCACTTCCGATCACTGACCGACCCGTCGCGCATGTTGGTGCTCGAGCAGAACTACGAGTACGACCTGCTCGAACCCGACAAGCTGCTACGGAAGTACGTCGGCCGCGACGTCACCCTGGTGCGCCGCCGCACCGAGAACGGCACCACCATCGAGGACGAGGTCCAGGCGCATCTCCTCAGCTACAACAACGCGCCGGTCTGGCGCATCAACGGCGAGATCGTCACCGGCCTGTCAGCCGATCACATCCGCTTCCCGGAGCTACCCGGCAACCTCTACTCGCGACCGACGCTGATCTGGACGCTCGACAACCGCGGCGGCACCCAGCACCGCGTCGAAGCCTCCTATCTGGCGGCGAAGCTCGCCTGGAGCGCCGACTACGTGCTGACGGTGGCGCGTGATGACAAGGCGGCCGACCTTGACGGATGGGTGACGGTGGTGAACGGCAGCGGCACGTCGTTCCGCAACGCCCACCTGCAGTTGGTGGCCGGCGAACTGAACCGCGTGCGCGCGGTGTTCGGCAAGGCCGTGCAGGACAACATGGCCTACGCGAGGGCGACCGAAGCGGTAGCGGCGCCGATGGCGCAGGAAGCGTTCTCCGACTACCACCTCTACACGCTCGAGCGAAAGACGACCGTGAACAACGACGAGACCAAGCAGGTGAGCATGCTGAACGCCACCGGCGTCCCGGTGCGGAAGCGCTACGTCGTCGATGGGCAGCCGTACTTCTACCGGAACGCCCACCCTGGCGCGCCCGCGAAGGATGCGGTGCAGGTGTTCTACGAACTGAAGAACGAGCAGAAGCTCGGACTCGGCATGCCGATGCCCGCCGGCATCGTCCGGGTCTACCAGAGCGACTCGACAGGCGGCGTGCAGTTCGTCGGCGAGGACCGCATCGACCACACGCCGAAGGATGAAACCGTCAACCTGAAGATTGGCAACGCGTTCGACGTTACGAGCGAGCGGAAACAGACCGACTTCGAGCGGATCGCCGCCAACGTCTTCGAGTTCGAGTACGAGATCACGCTGAAGAATCACAAGGCCGTACCGGTCACCGTGGAGGTGAACGAACCGATCGGCGGCACCTGGCGGATGGTGCGGTCGTCATTCGAGTGGACGAAGACCTCCGCGTGGTCGGCCCAATTCGCGGTGCCCATTGCCGTGGACGGCACGTCGGTGCTGCGCTACCGGATGCGCGTGACCTATTAGGCGGAAAATCCCACCGCCGCTGCGATACCCTTAGGGTGCGGAGGAGAGTCCGATGGCCCCTGAGGTATCACCGCCGACCGACCCTGCCGACCCTCGGGCGTCTGAGGCGCGCTGGAAGCTCGCGTTCGAGGCCAACGGCGACGGCGTCTGGGACTGGGACGTTCCGAGTGGCCGGGTCGAGTTCTCCGACGGATCCAAGACCATGCTCGGCTTCCCGCCGGACGCCCCCTTGCAGGATCTGCGCGACTGGTCCGACCGCGTGCATCCGGACGACCTGGCTGGGGTCATGGCCTGTATCGAAGACCACCTCGCCGGCCGCACCGCTACCTATTCGTACGAGCACCGACTCCAGTGCGCGGACGGCAACTGGAAGTGGGTGCTCGACCGCGGCTTGCTGCTCACCCGTGACGCCAGCGGCGCACCGCTGCGAATGCTGGGCAGCCACACGGACATCACCGCAAGCAAGACGGCCACGGAACGGGCCGACGCCGACCGGCGGATGCTCGAAGCGGTGCTCGAGCACGCGCCGATCGGGTTCGCGGTGTATTCCGCAGCGACGGGCCTCACGATCTACGTCAGCGCCCGCTTCGAACAGGTCTACGGTGTGCCGCGCGGGACGCTCACCTCGGTGATGGATTTCTACGACGATGTGTTCGCCGACCCTGAGGAGCGCCGCAGTTTTCGCGAGCGGGTCCAGGCAGATATCGCATCAGGAGACCACACGCGCATGCGGTGGGACGACGTGCCGCTGACGACACGGGGTGGCGAACGGCGCTGGTTCACCGCCGTGTCCATTCCCGTCCGCGAGCGGCACATCATGGTGACGACCGTCCAGGATGTGACAGCCACGCACCTCGCGGCCGAGGTGCTGAAGCGTCAGACCGATCACCTCCGCGAGCGGAACGCCGACCTCGCCCGGTTCAATCGCGCCGCGACCAATCGCGAACTCCGCATGGTCGAGTTGAAGCAGGAGGTGAACAGCCTGCTGTCCCGCCTCGGCGAACCGCCGCGCTATGACGACCACCTCTGACCGCGGCGGCTCGGCAGCGTCCGCACGACTGGCGACGGCGCTGTTCAGCGGTGTCCTCGCGCTGGCGCTGCTGGTACTCATCTTCTGGGCCCTGGACCTCTGGCAGTTCGGGACGCTCGGCCAGCGCGACGTGCCGATGCCGCCGAGCAGCGCCGTCCTCATGAGCCTTCTCGCGCTCTCCGGCCTGCGGCCGGCCGCCCGGTGGCAGACGCGGGTCTCGGGTCTGCTGCTCGTAGCGGCGGGCACCCTGGCGCTGTTCTGGAACGTTGGCAGCTTCGAGTCGGCCCTCGTCCACCTTCTGACGGTCGCGCCGGCCACGCGCGATGCCGTCCCGATCGGCGTGATGTCACCCATCACGGCCGCGGCATTCGTCCTCTGCGGCGTCAGCCTGCTCACCCGGCACGCGGGCGGTTACGCCGTGGCCCAAGCGGGGCAGGTGTGCGCGACGGTCGTCTTCGTGCTGGCGGCCAGCATTGCGGCGGGTTACGTGCTCGGTATCCCGTCGA
>CALQBJ020000156.1 GCA_943328785.2 Bifidobacterium breve | reverse complement strand
CGATGCGCAACCGGGTGGCAATGTTGGTGAGAGCGGGAACGAGAACGGAACGTTCCATGTGGGTCATCGCGAAATGCTGATTTCAGAATGCAGAATGCAGATTTGAGCCAGATTGCTCCGACCCGTGATGCGGAGCAGCGTGCGGCATCAGAGGGCCAGGGTGCTCTGGAGAGCCCTTGAAAGTTTAGTGCAGAAGCTCCGTCAACGCGAACCAGTCGAGCAGGGCGGCGCCGAAGCGGCCTGCCTCATCAGGGTATTCGCCCAAACGCGTCTCGAGCATCGTCGCGAGCAGCCGCGCATCGCCCTCGTCGTCGGCGCCAGGAGCGATGACCGCAGCCGCCACGTAATCGGCGTCGGCATGGAGCGCGGCGATCCGGCAGAGCACACGCAACGCCACGCAATTTGCGCCGAAATCGACGTCGAAGGCGCCGGAGTCCTCGTGGAACCAGTGTCGACGGGCATGCCGGAGGAGTTCCTCGGCCAGCATCGCGTAAGGAAGTCGCCCCGACAGGTCGAACGCCGCCAGCAGGGCCGACGCACAGTGGAGATGTGTGGCGGCGCTCAGGCCCAGCAGGCCGTCGCCCGGTTCGTAGTGGCAGCGGACGAACAGCTCGAGCGCGTCGACCGCGTCCGGAAGGTCCTGGCTGACGGCCGAACGCAGCCGTTCGTCGTCGGACAGCGTGGCCGCATCGGTCAGCAGCCGGAGCCACTGCATGCGGCTGCACGGCTCGGAGGCCGGTCCGGCGAGCGACAGTCCCAGAGTGAGCCCCTGCTCAACGCCGTCGCGCACCGAACCGTCGCCGGCGGCGTAGAGGCGCAGGAGGAAGAGCACCGCCTCCGGTGGGAGGCCTCCAGACTTCCGGCCAGGACACGATCTCTGGCCCATTCGGTCGCGGCGCGCGTCACCGGCAAATTATAATGACGGGACGCCTGCAGTCGGACCCCGACCGTTTCCCACACATTGGTGCGGACGGCGCGGCCGCCCTCACTCGAGTACCAGCGCGCATGACTCACACGATCACGCTCATCCCCGGCGACGGCATCGGCCCCGAAGTGACGGAAGCTGTCGTTCGCATCCTCGCCGCCTCCGGCGTCTCCATCAACTGGGAGCGCCACGACGCGGGCGTGCTCGCCGTCGATCGCGGCGACGTGCCGCTGCCGATCGAACTGCTCGACTCGGTCCGCCGCAACAAGGTGGCGCTGAAGGGACCGGTCACCACGCCGATCGGCACCGGCTTCACCAGCGTCAACGTCGGCCTGCGCAAGGCGCTTGACCTGTTCTCGAACCTGCGGCCGGTGTGGAACATGCCGGGCGTCGAGAGCCGCTACACCGGCATCGACCTGGTCATCGTGCGCGAGAACACCGAGGACCTCTATGCCGGCCTCGAGCACGAGATCGTGCCGGGCGTGGTCGAGAGCCTGAAGATCATCACCGAGAAGGCGTCGACCCGCATCGGCCGCTTCGCGTTCGAATACGCGCGCAAGCATGGCCGCAAGAAGGTGACGTCCATCCACAAGGCCAACATCATGAAGTTGAGTGATGGCCTGTTCATCGGCAGCGTGCGCGCCGTCGCGCGCGAGTATCCCGAGATCGCCTACGACGAGAAGATCGTCGATGCCGCCTGCATGATGCTGGTCATGAAGCCGGAGCAGTTCGACGTGCTGGTGATGCCGAACCTGTACGGCGACATCGTGTCCGACCTGTGCGCCGGCCTGGTTGGCGGCCTCGGCGTCGTCGGCGCGGCGAACCTCGGCACCGAGATCGGGGTGTTCGAAGCCGTGCACGGCAGCGCGCCGGACATCGCCGGCAAGAACGTCGCGAACCCGACGGCCCTGCTGCTGTCGGCCATTCTCATGCTGCGGCACATCAACGAGGATGCGGCAGCCGAGCGGATCGTGGCAGCGCTGAACAGCGTGCTCGCCTCCGGCGCCTCGCGCACGCGCGACCTCGGCGGCACGACCTCCACCTTCGAATTCGCGGACGCAGTCTGCCGGGCGATCGCCTGATCGCCGTGCTATAGTCCGGAGAATCCATGCTGGATGACATCGCCCAGGCTGTCCTGGCGCGCGAGGAAGTCGTTAAGTACCTCCGCGGCGGAATGGGCGAACGCGGCGACCAGGCCCGGGAGCGCGTCCACGCGTATCTCGAGGAACTGCGCACCACGCAGCGGCCCACTATCTATCGCGCGCTCCAACACCCGCTCTATCCGATTCTCCGGAAGATCGAGCGGGTGCACGAGCAACTGCACCACGTGGTGAACGCGGTCCGCACCAGCCGCGTGGTGTACGCCTCCAATCACAAGAGCCACACCGACTATCTCGTCGAGCCACTGGTGCTCGACGACAACGGCGTCCGTCCGCCACTCATCGCGGCCGGCATCAACCTGTTCGGTGGTCCGCTCGGCCTGATTCACAAGCACGTCACCGGGGCGATCCCGATTCGACGCAATACCAAGGACCCGGCGTATCTGATCACGCTGAAGGCCTACGTCGCCGAGATCCTGAAGAAGCACGACATTTTGTTCTACCCGGAGGGCGGCCGCAGTTACAGCGGCGAGTTGAAGGCCACGAAGACCGGCCTCATTCACGCCACCCTCCAGGCGGAGTGCCCGAACCTGGTCGTCGTGCCGGTCGCCATCTCCTACGACCTGGTGCTCGAGGATCACATCCTCGCCAAGCAGGGCACGAAGAAGCGCCAGCGGGCGTTCTCGCGCGAAGTGGCCGAGATGGTGCGCTACGCCGTCGGCTACCGCTCGCGGGCGTACGTCACCTTCGGCGCGCCGATCGCCGCGAGTGGCTACGACCCGAACTCGCGCACTGAAGTGCTCGAGCTGAGCCGGTTGGTCCGGACGCGGATCGGGTCGCAGCTGAAAGTGCTGCCGACCGCGCTGTTCGCCTCGGCGATGCGCCCGTCCATCACCAGGAAGGACCTCGAGGATCGGATCGACCGCATGATCGAGGAACTGGCCGCCAAGCACGCAAACCTGGCCGTCACCAGCGGCCGGCAGGCGGTGGATGAGGCGGCGGAGCCGCTCGAAACCCGCGGCATCGTGGTGCTGGAGAATGGCCGCTTCCGTGTGCGGGAACGCAACGTGCTGAAGTTCTACGCCCGCTCCATCGAACACCTGCTCGTCACCACTGGCAGCACACACTGAACGTGACGATATAACCGACGACGGCGCACGAGCCGTCGTACCCTTCGTCAGAGCGCAGCATGTTCTCGAACGCCGCCAAGGCCGTCTTCCACCTGCTTGCCCAGAGCGACACCCTGCGTGCCGTCGCGTCCCGCTACGGGATGCGGAGCCGGTCGTCGTTCGCGCGCCGCTTCATCGCCGGTGAAACGGTCGAGGAGGCAATTGCCGCCGCACGCGACATCGAGGCGCGCGGGCTCATGCAGACGCTCGACTACCTCGGCGAGAGTGTCTCGTCGCTGGCCGAAGCCGACGCCGCCACGAAGGACTACCTGCGCGTCGCCGATGCCATCACCCAGGCCGGCGTCATCCGCAACCTCTCACTGAAGCTCACCCAACTCGGCCTCGATGTCGACCGCGCCTCGGCCATCGACAACCTGCGCAAGATCCTCGAGCGGGCGCAGGGTTTCTTCGTCCGCATCGACATGGAGAGCTCGGCGTATACCGACGTGACGCTGAACATCGTCGAACTCCTCTGGCAGCAGGGCTACCGCAATATCGGCGTCGTCCTGCAGGCCGACCTCTACCGCACGGTGGCCGACGAGGAACGGATCAGCGCCCTCGGTGCGCGCGTCCGCCTCGTGAAGGGTGCCTATCGCGAGTCGAAGGCCGTGGCCTACCAGAAGAAGGCCGACGTCGATGCGCAGTTCGCCGCGCTGACGCGCCGCCTGCTCGAGCGCGGACACGACCCCGCCATCGCCACGCACGACATCGCCATGATCAACGTGGCGCGCGAGCACGCCGCCTCGCTCGGACTGGCGAAGGACGCCTTCGAGTTCCAGATGCTCTACGGGATCCGCCGCAACCTGCAGCAGATGCTGGTGAAGGATGGCTACCGCGTCCGCGTCTACGTGCCGTTCGGACGGCAGTGGTTCCCCTACTTCATGCGACGCCTCGGTGAGCGCCCCGCGAACCTCATGTTCGTGCTCCGCGGTCTCGCCGCGGACCGTGGGTAGCCGAACCCGACCAGCCGTTGGTCAACGGCCGCGCTTCGTGGTTAGCTAGTAGCCAACCATGAGCACCGTCGTCGCCATCACTGGCGCCTCCGCCGGCATCGGCAAAGCCACCGCCCTTCGCCTCGCACGCGACGGCGCCTCCATCGCGATCTGCGCCCGACGCCTCGATCGCCTCGAGGCCGTCGCCGACGACATCCGGCGCGCCGGCGGACAGGCACTCGCCGTCGCGGCGGACGTGACGAAGCCCGACGACATGCGCGCGTTCATCGACGCCACAGTGCAGGCGTTCGGCCGCCTGGACGTCGTCATCTGCAACGCGGGGTTCGGCATCTACGGTGAGATCGATCGCGTCACGCCCGAGCAGATGCAGTCGATCATGGACGTGAACTACTTCGGCACCTTCCACACCGTCCGCGCCGCGCTGCCGCTGTTCCGCACGCAGGGGCACGGGCACACCATCATCATCTCGTCCGTTGCGGGGAAGCGCGGCATCCCGTTCATGGGCCCCTACTGCGCGACGAAGTTCGCGCAGATCGGCATGGCCGAGAGCCTGCGCGCCGAGCTGAAGGGCACGGGCCTGCACGTCTCCATCGTCTATCCCATCTCGACCAACACCGAGTTCTTCGAGGTGATGACGCAGAACTCGGGCTTTGCCACGCGCGCCAACGGACCCAAGCAGTCGCCCGACAGCGTCGCCGACGCCATCGTCCGCGCCATCCGGAAGCCGGTGCCCGAGGTCTACCCCTACCTGCCCGCCAAGGGGCTCGCCGTGCTGAACGCCATCTTCCCCGGCCTCACCGACACGCTCACGAAACGGTGGGGACGGAAGCCGATCAGGAACTAGAGGTTGGAGGTTGCGGGTTGGGACGCATGACCGTGAACGATGAGGCGCTGGCCATCGCGCAGGCAGTGCGGCGCGAGGGCGGACGCGCGCTCATCGTCGGCGGCTGGGTGCGCGATCGCCTGCTCGGACACGACGAGTCGAAGGACATCGACATCGAAGTCTTCGGTGTCGACGCCGCGCGACTGCGTGCACTGCTCGAGGCGCGTGGCCGTGTCGAAGCCGTGGGCGAGAGCTTCCAGGTCTACAAGTGCGGCGACATCGACGTGTCGCTGCCGCGCCGCGAGTCGAAGTCGGGCCGCGGCCATCGCGGCTTCATCGTCGCGGGCGATCCGGCTATGGGATTCGACGAGGCTGCGCGCCGCCGCGACTTCACCATCAACGCCATCTCGTTCGACCCGCTGACCGGCGAGTACATCGACCCGTTCGACGGCCGCGCCGATCTCGAGCGGCGCCTGCTCCGCGTGGTCGATCCCGGCACGTTCGCCGACGACAGCCTGCGTGTGCTGCGCGCCGTGCAGTTCGCGGCGCGCTTCGCGCTGACGCTCGACGACGAGACACGGGCCATCTGCCGCGCCATCCCGCTCGACGATCTGCCGGCCGAACGGGTCTGGGGTGAGTTCGAGAAGCTGCTCTTCGCACCGAGCCCGTCCATCGGGCTGGCGCTGGCGCTCGACCTCGGCATCGTTGAACGGCTGTGGCCTGAACTGCATGCGCTGGTTGGCTGTCCGCAGGAACCCGCGTGGCATCCCGAAGGCGACGTGTGGGTGCACACGCTGCAGGTGGTCGATCAGGCGCGCACGCGCGTCGACGATCTGCCGCGGCCGCAACGGCTCGCCATCATGCTCGGCGCCGTCTGCCACGACCTGGGCAAGCCCGCCACAACCGCGTTCAGCGACGGACGCATTCGTTCGATCGATCACGAGGCACAAGGCGTCGCGCCGGCCACGGCGTTCCTCGATCGGCTGAACGTGCACTCGTTCGACGGTTACGACGTACGGGCGCAGGTGCTCGGCCTGACCGAGCAGCACCTGAAGCCGGGCATGTGGTTCAAGGCGCCGACGCCGGTCGGCGACGGCGCCTTCCGTCGCCTCGCGCAAAAGGTCGATCTGGAACTGCTGGCGCGCCTCGCGAAGTCCGATTGCCTGGGACGCGCACCGGGCGTCTTCAGCGCTGACGCCATGGACTGGTTCCTCGAACGCGCGCGTGCCCTCGGCGTGCAGCACGCGCCGCCCGCGCCCATGCTGCTCGGCCGGCACCTGCTCGACCTGGGCGTGAAGCCAGGCCCGCGCATGGGCGAGCTACTGAAGGCGGTGTACGAGCAGCAGCTCGATGGCAGCGTCGCGTCGATGGACGACGCGGTCGCGGCGGCGAGACGGTTGGTCGAACAAGCGTAACGCGGTCAGGCTGCGCGCCCCCTGGTGGCCGCCGACCGGGCTGATGCGGATGCCCTTCGAACCGACCCAGATGAACGACGCCGACATCGTCATCCGGAGCGCCGGCCCGCCTGAGCGCGCCGTAGCCGCCTGCACAAATTGTCGTCCCCGCCCGCGCAAATGACGTGGGGAGCGCGTCGGCATGGAACAATGACGTGCGCCTTCGAACCGGCGCTTGACCCTGGACAGTGGAGCTATTGATGACCTACTACGGTGCGAAGAACCTCGGCGCGAGTTGGCGGACGGTGCGGACAAACACGATTCAGGTGGCGCAGGAGATCCCGGAGGAACAGTACAGCTTCCGGGCGGCCGAAGGCACCATGAGCGTCCGCGAGTTGCTCGCGCATCTCGCGGTGTCGCCGCACTGGGCCGAGCAGCTCCACTTCGTCGGGCGCAAGGACCTCGTCACCATGGAAGACTTCGGGCGCTACCACGCCGAGGCCAACGCCGTCGCGGCCACCCTGACGAGCAAGGCGGCGATCATCGACGCCCTGACATCGCGTGGTGAGACGTTCGCCGCAGGGCTCGAGGCGATGAGCGAGGGTGCCCTCGCAGAGGTGGTGGCATTCGGGCCTCCCATCCCTGGACCGGGCAAGTCGCGTTTCGAGATGCTGCTCGGCGTGAAGGAGCACGAGATGCATCACCGCGGACAGTTGAACCTCATCGAGCGGATGCTGGGCATCGTGCCCCACCTGACGCGCGCGCGCCAGCAGCGCGCCTGAAGCAACGGGCACCGGTCGCCGTCCTCGGCCGTGTGTCCGCTTGCGGCCCGACCGGCCCGACCGGCGCGGCCGCTGCGGGTCTCGACGATGCCGCGGCCCGGCTACGAATCGGTCCATCTGGCGCAGGGGCGCCGCTGACGCGGCGTTCCTGACCCTCTACGACACCCTCACCATCATGCAGCGCGGCAAGCGGACCGGCGTCGCGACCAGCGACATCGGGGCCGTCAGGTTCGACGCCGTGCTGACGGCGGCACACCGCGGTCAAGGTGGACCACCTCGTCGACCCGGCATTCCTCCCGCAATCCGCACCGTGACATGCAGCCGTCGCCGAGAACATTGCCAAACTCGGCTCCCAACCCGAAGTGACCGCGCTCGCGCTGATTGATGCGGAGCGGGAGTTCGTGACGGCCTCCCTGCCGATTGCCCTGGCCGCCGCCGTCCCCCGCTCAGACTTCCGATGTCGCTCAGGGGGCGTCCATCACGAACGTGATGTAGCTGAACATCATTTCCTGCGCAGGTTGCCAGCCCCAGCGAACCTCGGCACGCGGATCCGGATTGTCGCGATTCCCCTCGGAGTTGTCGTAGTGCGCGACCACTTCGATCGTCGTCTGCGCCAGCACTGAAACCGGCTCGGCGAACGTGTACGCCGTCTGCCATTTCCAGTCATACCGGGAGACGCGGAGGATGACTTCGGACCGTCCGTTGGGGTAGACGAGCCGGTACTCGAAGTCTCTGCCCCGCAGATGCGCGTGCGGCATGATGCTCAGGATCCGGAACGGCTCGTTGTAGGAGATGCTGGCCTTCACCTCGTAGGCTCCTGCACCAGGCGGAATCACGAGCTTCGTGTTGCTGAGCGAGAGCGCGTGAATTTCGGTCGTCGGAGGCGCGCCGCTCAACCGCAGCCCAAGCCTCGTCCGGTCACGTCCGGCGCGACCGTTCGGCAGGTAGTGCACTTCGAAAATCAAGCTGTCGCCGGCGGGGAGGCGCTTGGCCGTGCCCGGCGGATATGTCATGGGATCGGAGCCCGGGCCGTAGATCGCGAGTGAACTCCCCAGCATGGCTGACGCGTCGAGGTCTGGCGTCGCGCTGCCGAGCGCCCCGGCCCGGTGATACAGGATCACGTGATGCACATGCGCGGGATCGCTCGGACGTATCTCGAGTGCCGAGATCCAGCGGTCGGCCGAGAACGAGGTCGGCACGACGAAGTACTTGATGAAGGTGTTGCCATTGGCGGGAATGTCAACGTCCTCCTGAATCGAATACACCACGACGGGAGCACCGATCCGCCACTCGTTGGCGAACGTCGGCGCCGCGGGCAGGTCGCCCGGCGCGCCTTCCACCGCCCCGGCATCGGCCCATTCCACGATCGTGTCGATGTCGGCCCGTGAGAGTCGTCGTTCGTTGACGACCTTGCGATGCCCTTCTTCCGCCTGCCAGGGCGGCATTGAATGGTCCGACACTCGCGAGCGAATCGCCCGCGCCCACGGCCGCGCCTGCTCGTAGGTGAGCAGCGCCATCGGGGCGGCCTGGCCTGGGCGATGGCAGGTGACGCACTCGCGATAGAAAATGGGTGCGACGTCCCTAGTGAAGGTGACCGGTCCTGCCGCGCCGGCCGCGGAAGCGCGGCTCGCCCCTGCCACGGCCACGAGGCAGAGCAGCAAGCGACCGATGGTGAGGGGCGTGCGTCCTGGATGCGTAGGCATGAGGAGGGCAGAGACGCGTGGCCCCCGACCGGTGGGGTCGGTGGCCACCACTTGCTAGAACTTGACGGTTGTTGCGATTCTCGCGAACCGTCCCTGGAGGATCTCGGTCGGCTGGCCAAGCGAGACCCCGAATGTCTGGATTTCGCCAAGGATGGAGTGAACGTTCAAGGCGTTGAAGAGATCGAGATTAAGGGAGACTTCGGTCTTCCCGATCGTGAACCCCTTCTTCGCGCCGACATCAAGCTGGTTCCAACGCTCGAGGTATCGGACACCAGGCGAGACAAGCGGAACCGTGACGGCCGCGGTCCTGCCGCCCACCACCGCGAAGAGGGCAGCCGGCACCGGGTAGTTGATGGTGCTCGCAGCGCCGGCGTAGTTCTGCAAGGCAAAGTTCACCTGCATCTGCCACGGCAGTCGGTAGAAACCATTCAGCTTGAAATCATGACGGAACGGGACCGCAACGGTCTTGCCGTCGGTCTGATGGAGTTCGCCCTGCTGGTCGCAGAACCGGAAGGCATTGGGATTGTTCGTGTCGCACGTCACCAAGGCCGTGCGGTTCGCGGTCCACCCACCATACAGGTTCATCGACTTGAATCGGGCT
>CALQBJ020000155.1 GCA_943328785.2 Bifidobacterium breve | reverse complement strand
TGTTCATCGATGAAGGATTCGGGACGCTCGATGCCGAGTCGCTGGCCGAAGTCACCGATGCCATGGAAGCGTTGCGTGAGGATGGCGCCCGGCTGATCGGCGTGATCAGCCATCGTCCTGAACTGACCGAGCGTCTGCCCGGCTGCATCAGGGTGGTGAAAGGGGCGGGGGAGTCGACCTGGCGGCTCGAACGTCAGGGGTAGGCTGCGTGCCGGAAACCGCGGCCGCGCAATCCGCGTACCCTCACCCGCGTGTGCTCATGCCCTCGAGCACAGCAAGGGCGAGCCAGAGGCGTGTCTGGAGGGGCTGGGTGTCCGGACGGTGTCGGGTCGATCAGGACGTCGACGCGACGGCTAGCGCCACCGCGATGTACCGCCCGAGCTTGCCGAGGCTGACCCACACGACGAAGGTGACGAACGGCACAGCGGCCGCGCCGGCGAGCGCCACCAGCACGTCGCCAATGATCGGCACCCACGACAGCAGGAGGACCGGCGGACCGTACGACGCGAGGCGCGTCGCAACCTGCCGCACGCGGGCGGAGCCGGACGGCACCGCCGCGGTTGCCGCCTTGGCGAGCCAGTAGGTGGTGCAGGCACCGAGAACATTGCCGATCGTGGCGACGGCGACTGGCACATGCCACTGGCCAGACTGACGGATGACCATGGCCAGCGGCACTTCGGAGGCGAGCGGCAGGATCGTGGCTGCCGCGAAACTCCAGGCGAACAGGATGACGAGTGCCACGCTCCTCAGGTTACTCCCTCTGACGACGGTTGACTGCCGACTGCTTCCTCTTCGTGCGCGTGTCGTGGCTGTGCCAAGATCGGCTGGCGCCCTGACATGTCGTGCTGGGCGGACCCGTCACCTTTCACGAGAGAGCATCATGACCTGTGCGTCCATCATTCGCGGCTGTGCCGCCTGCGCGCTGACCGTTGCCGTCACCGTCCTCTCCGCCGAAGCCCAGAGCATCGTCGGCACGGGCAAGACCGGACCTGTGCCGGACCCGGTGAGCCAGGACATCACCGGTCTGTTCCAGGCGAAGTTTGCGACGGTGGGCGACGACATGTTCATCGGCGGACAGCCCACCGAAAAGGCGCTGCGCGACCTGAAGGCGAAGGGCGTGACCACCGTGGTGAACCTGCGCATGCCCGAGGAGATGGCGCAGGTGGGCTTCGATGAGGCGGCGCTGGTGAAGGAGTTGGGGATGCGCTACGTGCACATCCCGATGCGCGGGACGGCCGAGAATCCGTACGGACCCAAGCAACTGGACGCCTTTGCCGCGGCGATGTCGTCGGCCGACGGCAAGGTGCTGCTGCATTGCACGGTGGCATGGCGCGCCAGCCATATGTGGGCCGCGTACCTGATCCGCGAGCGGAAGATGCCGGTGGAGACCGTGCTGGCGCAGACGCGTTCGATCAACCTGTTGGACGAGCGACCATTCGGGAATCAGCAGCCGCTCGAGGGGCTCCTCGGCCGCGTCGTGCCGGAGATGGCACACCCGAAATAGCAGGTCCGGAGGTCGCGGCGGACCTTCGGGTCCGCCGCGTGCCGCCTCAACGCGCGGCGACTGGCGCCTTCGGCTTCCCGTTCTCGTCTACCTGCACCGTCTTCACCGGTCCCATCCCCACCAGCACGAGCACCGCCGGTTCCTTCTCACCGACTCGCGCCCCATCCCAGTGCACCGTGTTTGCGGTGTCGATCGCCACCGTGCCTGCGCGCACCGGATAGGTGGTCTTCTCGTCGTAGACGTTGCTCGTCGAGACCCACCACGTTCCGGAAATCACGTAGGCGTAGCGCTCCTGGTCGTGGAAGTGCGGCTGCGAGAAGTTCCCCGGGTACCACTTGTAGACCACGCCGTAGAGCCCCGGCTTGTTCGGGTCGCCGAACAGGATCCCCATCTGCTGGCGGCCTTCCTGGCCCGTCCACGTGATGTCCTTCGGCAGGACCGTGGGGATGTGGGTCGGGTCGGGCGGCGGGCCAGCCGGGTCGTTGACCGTTGGCCGGCCTGACTGCGCGTGGGCGACTCCGGCCACGCCGGCGGAGGCGACGACCGCGACGACGGCGGCGCTGACAATCGTTCTGGTGATGGAACGCATGCTGTTCTCCTGCGGTGGTATCGGTTCGGCGCCGATTATGACGCCGGAGAGGAAGGTGTCAACCGCGCCAGCTACAATACCGGTGTTCCCCCGAACATGTCCGACCCCGATCTTCGCATCGTCGAGAAGGGCGTTGCCACGCGTCCTTCGGTCGTCCCACCGGTGTGGGTGCATACCCGCGTGAGCCCGTGGCTGTCGCGGTGGGCGCGCCCGGCCGGCACGGCCGCAGCCGCGCTGTTCCGCCTCATTCCCGCAGCCCATCGTTTCGCACTCGTCCGCCAGTTGGCCAACAGCCTGGGACCCGTGCTACGCCGGACGTCGCAGTTCAGCCAGCGCCGTGGGGGTGGACTCGAGACACCGCACGAGAGCGGCGTCTACCTGTTGCTTTACGCACTCGGTCTGGCCGGTGTGCCCGTTCCGGTTCCGCTGCGTCTGCCGGATCTCGCCGTGCTCGACGCGGCGCTCGCACGCGGTGGCGTCCTGCTGGTGGCGCCGCACGTCGGGCTGGTCGGACAACTGGTGATTTGGCTCGGCGCGCGAGGCTACCGCCCGACCATCGTGACGGCCAACCCGCGTCGTCCGCGCCCAGGCACCGGCAAGATCCTGCTTGGCCCGTCGTTCATGCTTCGCGTGCGTACGGCGCTGCGCGGAGGCGGGCTGGTGCTGGCGATGATCGATCACCCCGCGTCGTCGGACCGGCGCATCCGCCGTGTCGCCACGCCGGGTGGCGACATGTTCGTGTCCGACGGCCTGGTGCGACTCGCGATGCGGTGCGGTGCCACGACGCTCTTTGGGTCGGCCGCACTCGATGGTCCCGACGTGCGCGTGATGTCAGGGCATCCGTCGCCATCGCCATCGCGACGACGAACGCCACCTGCCCGAGCGCGGCATCTTCGAAGCGCCGGACGATGTCGGTGTGTCGATCGCGGATACTTCTGCGGCTCGCGCCAGCTCGATGAACCGGTCCCTCTCAAGATTCATCGCGTGGAGCCAGCGTCCCGAGAGTTCGCGCGTCCAGACAAGCAGGTGGTTCCAGTCGTCGGTGGTCGAACGCTGGTGCGCCTCGGCCATCGTGCCGGCACGCGTGCCGAAGGCCACGGCCCGGCCAACGCGCCCATCGATCGGTTCGCGCGCGGAGACCGCGACGCCATGACACGCGCCCAGAAGCGCGGGTCGTTGTTGTTCTTTGGCGCGGCGAACCGCGTCAGTTGCCATCGCGTGGGCGGTTCGTCGAACGAGATGTTCAGTGACTTCGCGAACCACGCGCTCGGCGTGCCCCAACTCGCGCCACTGTTCGGCGTCGGCACTGGCGACGTCGTCTGTGACGGCCCACAGAACAACGAGGACTTTGGACGTGCCATAGAGATTGTCCCTTCGCTGCTGATATCGGGGGGGGAACGAGCTGGACGGCGATTTTCAAAATTGGATCAGTGTGCCTCCTGGCCAGGCGGCGGTCCTGGCCGGAAGTCCTGTCGCGTCTCAGGAGGCTGACGGATGTTGGTATGGCGGTGGCTGTTGGTATGCTGCGCGGTGGTGAGCATAGGCGGAGCCGTTGCGACGGCCTGGCTGCGAGGGGCGTAGAATCTGCTGCATGAAGACGCCGGCTACGCTGACACTCGTTCTTCTGGCCATGGTCGCCGTTGGGGCACAGCAGCCACTCCCTCCGCCGTTTCCGCGGACCAACGCCACGAAACTGCTGGAGAACAGTCGCATCAACGTCTGGGACATCGTCTGGCCGAAGGGGCAGCCGACGGCGATGCACCGCCACATCTACGATCAGGTGGGCACGTATTACGTACGCGGCGGGCGAACCATCACCACGCCCGACGGCCAGGCGCGCAGCAACATGACCGAGGTGGGCAGCCTGTCCACCACCCGCAAGGACACCACCCACATCGAAGAGGGCAACACCGACCCGTCGCTTCGCGCGGTGTTCATCGAGTTGAAGCAGACGGCTCCGTCCGGTGTGCGTCCGGCGGATGTCGGTGCGTCGCCGTTCCCGCGTGATGGTGCGCAGCAGGTGCAGGACGACGACCGCGTCACGAGTTGGGACTTCACGTGGGCGGCCGGGCCGCAGGGCATGACCTACCGGGCGCCTGTCGAGACGGTCATCGTGTGGCTGGGCGACGGTACGCTGCGCGTGACCACCGGTGACGCGCCAGCCGCGTCTGTCCCGGTGAAGGCGGGCAGCATGCGTCATCTCGATCGCGGCTCGCCCGAAACCTTGCAGATGGCCGACGGCGCTCCGCGCGTCCTGCTGTTCCAGTTCAAGTAGCACACCCCAGGGCGAGCGCCGGTGTGGTGGGTCACGCGGCGGGCCAAGCGTGGGAAGCGTATGACCGGCCTGCGCGCGATGCATGCGCCACACAGCAGTGTGGCGCTACGTACGTTCGTGGAACCCCACGGCGTACGTAGCGCCACGCTTTTGCTACCTGCACGGAGCGCCAGACTGTCGCCTGGCGCTCATCGGCCGACCTGTTGTCCTACTGACCGCCGCGCTGTTCGCTGAGTGGCAGGCTGTAGGCGACGTACTCGCCGGTATAGGCGCCGCCGCTGATCGCGACGACGATGAACTGGCGGCCGTCGACCTGGTAGGTCATCGGGGCGCCGCTCTGAGGCGCAGGCATGAGCAGTGCTCCGACCTGCGCGCCCGTGTTCTTGTCGTAGGCGCGCAGCATCGCTCCGCGTGGATGCTCCGGTGTCGTCGTCACTGCGGGGTCGCCGAGGACCACGAGCGTCCTGGTCACCATCAGCCCGACGCTGCCCTGCTGGCCGGTCTTCGGGATGTTCAGCCCCTTGAGTGCCGGGTGGTTGCGGATGTTGTCCGGCGTATCGCCGTGCGGCACCTGCCACACGAGGTCGCCGCGATCGAGGTTGATGGCTGACACGACGCCGTAGGGCGGCTTCACGATCGTCAACCCCTGCACCTGCAGCACGGGTGGCGGCGGGGCGTTCTTGGCCGTTTCGGCCAGTCCCTTCGCCGCGAGGATGGCGTTCAGCTTCTTCTGCGTCTCGCTCAACTCAGGCGCGTCGGCACCGCTGCCGAACCCGGGCCCTTCATTGACGCGGAACGGTTGCCCCGCGAGGCCGGCCACGTACTTGATGTCGGAGAATCCGGCGGGCGGTTCCACGAGACCGAGAAGCGAGACGCCTGCGTTCGCCGCCTGCGCGAAGACCGTGTGGGTCTCGGGGTCGTAGGAGGCACCAGGCCAGTTGGTCCCGCCGCCGAGCGTGCCGATCGTGATGGCCTGGAGCGGCCCGCCAACCTTGCTGACGACAGGCGGCAGGAACATCGGGCCCATGCGGTACATCTTCACCTTTTCGAGCGCTTCGGCGCGCATCTCTGGCGTGAAGTTGATCAGCTCGTCGGTCGTGATCGCCTGGCGGGCGTACGCCGGCGGCCTGGTCGGGAACGGCTGTGTCGGAGACGTCTTTTCGCCGGGGACGTCGCTCTGCGGAACCGGGCGCTCCTCGATCGGCCACACCGGCTGGCCGGTGATGCGGTCGAACACGTAGAGGAACGACTCCTTGCTGGGCAGCGCCACGGCCTTGATGGCGCGGCCGTTGACCGTGATGTCGGCGAGTAGCGGCGCAGACGAGAGGTCGTAGTCCCAGATCGGATGGTGCACGACCTGGTAGTGCCACTTGCGGATACCGGTCTTCAGGTCGACGCACACCAGCGTGTCGGCAAACAGGTTGTTGCCAGGCCGAGGGCCACCGTACTGGTCGGACGTGGGGTCCTCGACCGGGAGGTAGACGAGGCCCGCCTCTTCATCCACGGTGATCTGGGTCCAGACGCCGGCGTTGCCGTTTACCGACCACGAGTCGTTCTCCCACGTCTCGTTGCCGAACTCGCCCGGTCGCGGGATCGTGTTGAAGGTCCACAGCACCTTGCCGCTGCGTACGTCGAACGCCCGCACGAGTCCCTTGGTGTTGTTGTGCGTGGCGACCTGTGTGCCCTCCTTGAAGGACGAGCCGACGAGCACGATATCCTTCGCGACGGTCGGCGTGGCGTGCAGCCCGATTTCACCGCTCTCGAGGTCGATCGGCTGGCGGTTGCCGAAGACGACGCCAACCTTCAGGTCGACGACACCGTTGGTGCCGAAGGCGGCGATCGGCGTGCCGGTGTGCGCGTTCAGCGCCACCATGCGGTAGCCCGGCGTCACGTAGATGATGCGGTCATCACCTTTGCCGTCGGTCCAGTAGGAGACGCCTCGGCCCGAGAGTTGACGCGGTGCATTGGACGCGCGCGAGCCTTCGCGCAGGCTGAAGGACCACATCACTTCGCCGGTCTTCGCATCGAGGGCCACCACAGACCGGCGCGTACCGGCGGTCGTGTACAGCACGCCGCCGATCATCAGCGGTGTCCCTTCGAGCTTGTACTCGGGGCGCGGCCCGAAGCTGTCGGTCTTGAAGCGCCAGGCGACTTCGAGCTTGTTGAAGTTGGAGGCGTTGATCTGGGAGAGTGGCGAGAACTTGCTCCCGCGCACATCGGCCGTGTAGTGCGTCCACTCGCCCCGGGCCGTGCTCGGCACGGACGGCGTCTGGTTCTGCCCGCGCAGATACGGAGTTGAGGCGGCGACAGCAGCCACCCCAGCGACGGCAGCAGCCAGTCGCCATTCGATTCGCGTCATGAAGGTCTCCCGCACCGGAACGGTGCCGTTCGAGTCGGGGAAGTGTACCGCCGTGCGGCAGGGGACTTATGGACTCTTGATATGGGCGAGTCGCTGACGACGAATGAGGTCGTCTGGTACGCCCCGATAGCTTTCGGTGTCCTGTCTCGTCGTCACAATCCGCTCAACGGCCCTGATGATTCCATGCGGCTCGATGGCAAGCTCTCCGCGCTTGAAGAGCCGCTGTGGTGGGAGAGCGTGTCCGAACCCGGGCGTCGGGCACCGCGGCGGCGGCCGCCACCCTCGAGAGGGCTCTACGGTTGGCTATCGTCGGTGTGGAGCGCCGGTAGCACAAACAGCGCGCCGGTAGACGAGGCCACCCGTGTCACGCCAGGCTGCGCTTCGAGGAACGTGCGGTACCTGCCGTCGGCGTCGCGGTCGGGATCGATGTAGATGCCGAGCGGCCGCGCCTGCCGGAGGGCGTCGAGGACGTGCGCGTCCATCGTCCGCGTGCCGGAGGCGAGCGGCCCGTAGTGCGGCGGGGAGTACCCGCTGTAGCCGTTCACCATCGTGCGCCCGTGCATCGTCGCATTGAGCAGCGCCTTTGTGTCACCGAAGAGATTGGTGATGGGCCACTCGAGCAGCACCGCGCCAGGACCGAGGGCCGCGACGTCCACGGCGCGCGGCACTTTCTCGACTACCACGATCGCCCAACCGTCCGCCAGAACGGCCAGCGCGGCGGCGAGCGCCAGCGGCGCAACCCTGGCGCGCGGGATGAGGCGCGTCCACGCGAGAGCCGCGGCCTGCCCCAGGCACAGCGCGAAGAGCATCGCGAATCGGGAGGGCACGCGGAGCGTGCCGCCGCCAGGGAGGAGCATCAGCCACGAGTACGGCGCCTTCCACAGGAACCGCTCGCCGAACACGCGCCCGGTGGGCCCGAGCGCGAACAGCAGCATGGCCACGGTCGCGACCAGGTAGAACAGGAACGGCGACCGCCGCTTCCACCCATTGACCACCCGGCCGTCAAGGACGACACACGCGGCTGCGAGCCATAACGCGACGCTGACGATCTGGTACGGCCGACGTGAACTGAACCGGAGCGGGCCGAGCGAGACGTCCCAGCCTCGGGTGACCGCGGTGGACATGGCGAATGCGGCTATCAGCAGCGCGAGCGCCAGCAGCACGCGTCTCGTGTGTGTGAAGGCCTGCGGCCGATCCAGTCTCCGCCAGGCGACGACCGCGCCGGCAGTTGCCAGCAGCAGCACCGCGGCGACGATGGTCGCGGCGCCGACCGAGAGCCACACGCGCGGCGTCCGCGCGAACCAGCACAGCCACACGCCCACGAGCAGCGAGATATACACAAGGTAGTAGCCGCAGGTGAGCGACGTCAGCAGCCAGGCCACGGCGAAGAGCACCAGATCGCAGAGGCGGCGCTCGGTCACGTAGCGGTGCAGCGCAAGCAGGCTGAGCGGCATCCAGCACGACCACAACAACTGCAGGTGCGGCCATTGCGCGACACGGTATGGCGCGAACCCGAACGACAGGCCCGCGAGCAGGGCCGCGTCGTGGCGGCGCGTGAGCCGGTATGCGAGCGCGTGCGCGGCGATGGCGGCCGCCGGAAACGAGAGCACGAACGCGATGTTGTAGGCCTCGACCGCGGTGAGGCCGGCCCACTGCAGCGGCGAGGTGACCAGCGCCACGCTCAGCATCGTCTCCGACAGACCGAACGCGCCCACCGCGGGATAGAACATCGGCGCGTTCCACCATCTCGCGGTGAGCGGCAGCGCATGGGCGTCCCACCAGAGGATCCAGGTGTTCAGCGCCGGATCGCCCATGTCGGACGGCAGCGTCGTGCCGAGACCGCGCAAGACCGGCCAGCCGTAGATCGCGGTCAGCGCGAGATAACAGGCCACCGCCAGCGCCCACGGCAGCCGGCGCTGACGCGAGGAGGCGACGGCAGGCGTGGAATCGTGGAGGGACGAGTCGTGTGACATGCAGGCGTAGGGACGAGCAGTATAAGTCGCCGCCGGCGACGTCATCCCGTCGGCCGCCAGCAACTGGCGCACGGCGACGCCGGGTGCCGGCTCGAGGGCCGCGTCCTTTTCGGCCACCACGAGGGCCGCGGCCATGTCATCCCCGACGTAGACGCGCAACCCGCGCAAGGAACGGCCGCCGCCACTCAACCAGGCACGCACGAGCGACCCGGTTGCCCGCTCGCGCCAGAGCGCCTCGAGATGCGCCGGAGTTGAAGTCGCGTTCTCCGGTCTCGCGGCGCCGGCCCCATCGTCGAGAGGTCTCGAACGTCGGTTGTCGTCTAGGACCGACACGGACTGGTCTGCTCGATGAGTCGTCGCGGCCATTGCTACGAGAGCGCGGTGATGGAGAGTTGGTTCGCGACGGTCACGAGCGAAGAGGGCGAGCCCTTCCACAGCTACGCGCACGCCAAGGAGGTCTTGTTCCCTTTCCATACCAAACCTCAGATACACCAAAGGTGGGCCGTTGGCGCGGCGGATGCCGCCCGCGCTTGCGTCATGCCCGCTCGCGAAGAATGCACCCGCGTGAGAGGCCCCACTAGGGGATGAACCCCTTCTGTTCTTTAGAAGGGGATTCACCCCTCCTAGTGGCCTGTATTGACTGACGTACTACCAATCCGATGGGCCGGGTCGCGATAGCTCCAGCGGATCGGCTTGGGGGCTTTGTTGTAGTGGCGAATGTATTTCCGAATTCGGCGCGCGAGGTCCTGCACCGATGTGAAGATGCCACGGG
>CALQBJ020000154.1 GCA_943328785.2 Bifidobacterium breve | reverse complement strand
GCGCCTGCAACTCCCAGGAGCCGAAGTGTCCGGTAACGAACAGCACCCCCTTGCCGTGCGCGTATGCGGACCGCACCCGCTCCTCGCCCTCGAACTCCACCCGCGCCAGCAGTTGGTCGGTGGTGAGCGTGCTGAACTTCAGTAACTCGAACAGCAACCGGCCGAAGTGCGTGAAGGCGCCGCGCACGATGGACGTCCGCTCGGCCGGCGTGCGTGTGGGGAAGGCCGCCGCCACGTTGCGCTCGGCCACGCGGCGATGCGAGCGGTCGAGCGTGTAGAAGGTAAGCCCGAGTGCCGAGCCGCAGGCGTCGACCACCGCCGACGGCAGGACGCGGACGGCGCCGATGAGCGCCCGCACCCCGATGTATTCAAGACGATGCCTGAGCATGGGCGTCAGTGCGCTCCGCGGGCCTGGGCGAGCCGCGCCAGCAGCCAGGTGGTGAACGCCTCAGCCGGCTCGATGCGCGTGTGCAGCGCCACGGACGCGAGAGGCAACCCTGGCGTCGTGAGCGGCTCGAGCCGCACGGCGTCCTTCTCGGTGGTGACCACGGCGACCGCACCGGCCGCGCGGGCCGCAGCAACGGTCGATGCGAGATCGGCGTTCGTGAACAGGTGGTGATCCCGGAACACCCGTGTACCGAGCACGCGATGTCCGGTTGCGCGGAGGTCGTCGAAGAAGCGCTCGGGTCGTTCGATACCGGCCACGGCGAACAGCCCGTCGCCACGCGCCGGCACCGGGTCGGTCTCTCGCAGCATGCGTAAGGCGCCAAGTTCGCGCGTCGTCCAGAAGGCGTCGGTAAGGCCGAGCCTGGAGGCGACACGCTGTGCAGCATCGGCGCTGCCACCCGGGACGATCAGCGCGTGCGCGACCGAGGCGTTGGCGAGCGGTTCGCGCAGCCGGCCGGCCGGCAGCACGCGGTCGTCGAGGTCGCCTTCATCGGCCAGCAGCAGGTCGATGTCGCGCGCCAATCGCACATGCTGGAACCCATCGTCGAGCAGGTGCACCGTGGCGTCGAGTTGCGACTCGGCCAACTGACCGGCGGCGTAGCGATCGGCGCACACCAGCACCGGCACGCCGGGCAGGGCGCGCGCCAGCAGCAGCGGTTCGTCGCCCGCGTGCGCCACATCGGCGAGGATGCGGGTGCGGTCGGAGACCACCGTGACGCCGGCACTCGACCGCTGCCGGGCGTAGCCGCGGCTGAGGATTGCCGGACGCTCACCGCGCTCGAGGAGCAGGCGGGCGAGGCACATGACCGTCGGCGTCTTCCCGGTGCCACCGACGCGCACGTTGCCGATGCTGATGACCGGCTGCTGCAGGTAACGGCTGCGCGCGGGACTGGCGGCATACCATCGCCGCCGCCACGTCGCCGCGGCGCCATACACCGCGCTGAGCGCCTCCACGATCACTGAACTAGTCGGAAGGGACGGACGACGCCGCCCGGTGCGGGCAGCAGGTTGGACACGACCGTCATGGTCTTGTCCTTCGCACCGCGGTTCGCCTCGACCAGTGCGCGCGCCGCCGCGCCGAGGCTGGCGCGACGAACCGGGTCGGTCACCAGGTTCCGCAGTTCCTCCTCGAGCTCGCGTTCCGTGCAGACCTGGACGACCGCGTGGCTCGCCAGGAAGGTATCCGTGATCTCCCGGAAGTTGTGCATGTGCGGGCCGACGACGATCGGCTTGCCGAAGATCGCCGGTTCGAGGATGTTGTGCCCGCCGTAGTCGGCCAGGCTGCCGCCGACAAACACCACCGTGGCGAGCTGGTAGACATGCGCGAGTTCGCCGAACGTGTCGAGCACCACCACATCGGTACGCGGCTCGTCGTCGATCGGCAGGTTCGAGCGGCGCGACACCGAGAAACCGTCCTCACGGGCCAGCTTCTCCACCTCGGCGAAGCGTTCACGCTGCCGCGGCGCGATGATCAGCAGCGCGCCGGGCGCAATCGACTTCACGCGTGCGAAGGCGCGCAACACCACCGAGTCTTCGGGCCGCATCGTGCTGCCGGCGACGACCACGACGCGGTTCGGCGCGAGGCGGAAGTGGCGCAGCACCAGTTCGCGGGGACGCCCGTGCGACACCGGGACCGGCACCGGCAGCGAGTCGAACTTCAGGCTGCCGGTGACCGTGACGCGGGCCGGGTCGGCGCCGAGGTCGATGATGCGCCGGGCCGACTCGTCGCTCTGCATGCAGAACCGGTCGATATCGTCGAGCACCCTGCGGAAGAGCGGCCGCACCAGCCGATAACGGGGATAGGAGCGCGCGGAGATGCGCCCGTTGATGACCACCGTCTTGATTCCCCGGACGCGGCATTCCCTGAGGAGGTTCGGCCAGATCTCGGTTTCCATCATCACGAACATCCGCGGCTTGACGATGCTCAGGACGCGACGGACGGTGAACCCCCAGTCGAAGGGGAAGTAGAAGACCGCATCCACCTGCTGGAGGTTCTTCTTCGCCACCTGCTGACCGGCGATCGTGGTGGTCGACAGGAACAGCCGCAGGCGCGGGTAATGGGCGCGCAGGTCGGCAATGAGCGCCTTCGCGGTCAGCGCCTCACCTACCGAGACGGCATGAATCCAGATGGACGGCTCACCGTCGACGTTCAACGCGATCGGCAGATATCCGAGCCGTTGAGACAGACTGCCGACATACTTCCTGTACCGGACCGCCTGGTAGAGGAAGTACGGCGAGACGAGCAGCAGGCCGAGTAGCGAGAGGATGCTGTAGGCGAGATACATCGAATGGGACGAAACGGAGATAACACCGTCTCTGCCAATGATTTACGAGATGGACAGTATATCTGGACGGTTTGACCCCCCGCAAGCGCCTTCATTACACTTACTTGTTTGTCCGAGCCGGCATCAGGTTCGGCGCAAAGGAGCGTTTTCATGGCGGTACGAGTCGGTATCAACGGGTTCGGGCGCATTGGCCGCAACATCATGCGGGCGGCGCTCGGCGACAAGAACATCGATTTCGTGGCGGTGAACGACCTCACCGACGCGACGACCCTCGCACATCTGCTCAAGTACGACTCCGTGCTGGGCAACCTCGACGCGAGCGTCAAGGCGGAAGGTGACGGCATCACGGTGGACGGCGACGCGTTCAGGGTGCTGTCGGTCAAGGATCCGGCAGAACTGCCGTGGAAGGAACTGGGCGTCGACGTCGTGTTCGAGGGCACCGGCCGCTTCACCAAGCGTGAGGATGCGGCGAAGCACCTGACGGCCGGCGCGAAGAAGGTGATCATCACGGCGCCGGCCAAGGGGCCGGACGTCAGCATCGTGCTGGGCGTCAATGACGAGAAATACGACGCCGCCATCCATCACATCATCTCCAACGCCTCCTGCACCACCAACTGCCTCGCACCGGTCGCCAAGGTCCTGCACGAAACGTTCGGCATCCAGCGCGGCTGGATGACCACCATCCACTCCTACACGAACGACCAGCAGTTGCTCGACCTGCCGCACACGGACCTGCGCCGGGCTCGCGCGGCGGCGCTCTCGATGATCCCGACGACCACCGGTGCGGCCACCGCGGTGGGCGAAGTGCTGCCCGAGCTGAAGGGGCGCCTCGACGGCTTCTCGATGCGCGTGCCGACGCCGAATGTCTCGGTGGTCGACCTCTCGGTCATCCTGAACCGCAAGACCACGGCCGAAGACGTGAACGCGGCGCTGCGCGCCGCCGCCGAGGGACCGCTCAAGGGGATCCTCGCCATCTCGGACGACCCGCTCGTCTCGATCGATTTCCGCGGCAACCCGAACTCGTCGATCGTCGACTCGGCCTATACCAAGGTCATGGACGGCGACTTCGTGAAGTTGCTCTCGTGGTACGACAACGAGTGGGGCTACTCGAGCCGCTGCGTCGATCTGCTTCGGTTGCTCGTGAAGAAGGGTCTGTAAGACCTGCACGCAGGGCCGGGTCTTTCGGATCCGGCCCTCGATTCCCCAGAACGTCCCGAGGCTCCGATGGCCACACTCTCGATTCGCGACCTGCACCTGCACGGACGGCGGCTCTTCATCCGCGTCGACTTCAACGTCCCGCTCAAGAACGGGGTCATCACCGACGACACCCGTATCCGGGCATCGCTCGCCACCATCCAGTTCGCGCTCGACTGGGGCGCCCTCCCGATCATCGCCAGCCATCTCGGTCGCCCGAAGGGCACGCCGAACATGGCCTACACGCTCCGACCGGTTGCGGTTCGCCTGCAGGAGTTGCTCGGGCGCCCGGTGAGCTTCGCGCCCGACTGCGTCGGTCCCGCCGTCGATACGGCGGTGGACGAGGCGCGACGCGCCAACGGCGTCGTCCTGCTCGAGAATCTCCGCTTCCACGCGGAAGAGGAGAGCAACGATGAGGCCTTCGCCAAGCAACTGGCCGATGTGGCCGACGACTACGTGAACGATGCCTTCGGTGCCGCGCACCGCGCGCACGCCTCGGTCGAGGGGATCACGCATCACTTCCCGAAGCCGGCGGCTGGCCTGTTAATGGAGCAGGAACTCAAATACTTGAGCCACGTGCTCGAAGCGCCGGAGCGGCCGTTCGTCGCGATTCTCGGCGGCGCGAAGGTCTCGGACAAGATCGAGGTGATCGAGAACATGCTGGGCAAGCTCGACCGCCTGATCATCGGCGGCGCCATGGCCTACACGTTCCTGAAGTCGCGCGGCATCCCGACCGGCAGGTCGCTCGTCGAGGACGACAAGCTCGAGGAAGCCCGCCGCATCACCGCCGATGCCGCGGCCAAGGGGGTCGAACTGGCGCTGCCGGTCGACCATATCGTCACCACCGCCATCGCCGCCGATGCACCGCACGCGGTGATCGCGATCGACGATGCCTCGATCGGCGACCGGATGGGTGTGGACATCGGTCCGCTGACCATCGCGAAGTACGACGCGCTGCTGAAGGATGCGCGCACGGTCGTGTGGAACGGACCGATGGGTGTCTTCGAAATCGCGGCGTTCGCCGGCGGCACCAACGCCCTGGCACAGTCCGTGGCCAACGTGCACGGCACGACGATCGTCGGCGGCGGCGACTCGATCTCGGCGATCAAGAAGTCGGGCATGGCCGACCGCATCACCCATATCTCCACCGGCGGCGGCGCGTCACTCGAGTTCCTCGGCGGGCGCGTCCTGCCCGGCGTCGCTGCGCTCGGAAACAAGTAGACCCATGCGCACTCCACTCATCGCCGGCAACTGGAAGATGTTCAAGACCGTCTTCGAGGCGGTCGCCTTTGCGAAGGAATTCAAGAGCCTCGTAAAGGACGTGGCGAACGTCGACATCGTGCTCGCCCCGCCGTTCACGGCGATGCATCCCGTGAGCGAGGCGCTGCGCGCCAGTAACGTCGCCGTGGCCTCGCAGGACCTGTTCTGGGAGAAGGACGGCGCGTATACCGGCGCGGTCTCGCCGGCCATGGTGCGCGAGGCCGGTGCCGAGTACGCGATCGTCGGCCACTCGGAACGGCGACGGCTGTTCGGCGATACCGACGTCGCGGTGAACCGGAAGGTGCGGGCAGCCATCGACGCCGACCTGACGCCGATTTTCTGCGTTGGCGAAACCCTGGACGAGCGCGAAGCCAACGCGACGCTGGCCGTGCTCGACCGGCAACTGCAGGGCGGCCTCGATGCCATCACCGGTGAACAGGTGGCGGCACTCGTGATTGCCTACGAGCCGGTCTGGGCCATCGGCACCGGACGCGTCGCCACGGCGGCCCAGGCACAGGACGCGCATGCGCACATTCGCGGCCGGCTGCGCACGTGGTTCGGCGCCGATGTCGCGGACCGGTGCCGCATCCTGTACGGCGGCAGCGTGAAGCCTGACAACATCGCCGAACTGATTGCTGAGGCCGACGTCGACGGGGCGCTGGTTGGCGGTGCGAGCCTTGATGTAAGAAGTTTCGGAGAGATCGTGACAAACAGCCGCCGGGCTGTCATATAATCGGTGTTTCCGAAAGCATCCTGATGCTCTACTACTTCCTCACAACGATTTACGTGCTGTCGTGCCTCGTGCTGCTGCTGGTCATCCTGTTGCAGCAGGGCAAAGGCGGCGATATGGCGAGCGCCTTCGGCGGTGGCAGCAGCCAGGCCGCGTTCGGTGCCCGCGCGGGTGCCACGGTCCTGTCGAAGCTGACCACGGCCATGGCGGTGGTCTTCATGCTCGGTGCGCTCGGCCTTGCCATTCTGGGTCAGCGCGGCGGAACGGGTTCGGTCCTCAGCAGCAGCGCGCCGCCTCAGGCGCCAGTTGCTCCTGCGGGCACTCCGGCCGCTCCGGCGACGCCGGCACCGGACGCCAAGTAATACGCGACCTTAGTTTTTCGTCCGGCTTCACCGCCGGGCCACTTGCGGAAGTGGCGGAATTGGCAGACGCACCAGCTTGAGGGGCTGGCGGTAGCAATATCGTGGGGGTTCGAGTCCCCCCTTCCGCACCAAAAACATGAAGGGCCCTGAGCAATCCGGGCCTTTTTCATTGTGTGGCGATGACGAACGGCACGATGCATCCCGCAACGGGTGCCTGTTGTCGTTTCAGGGCGTTCGCGCGGGCGCCCGCTTGCGACGTGCGACGGACGCTACTGGCCGATCGTGACCTTCGTCACGTTCCACAGGATGGCTGACCCCAGGTACACGACGTTCGGGTCCTTGCAGCCGATCTCGTGGATCAGGCGCCCGGCGTCGTCTTCACCCCGGCCGAGGCTGGTCTGCGCCCAGCCGATGACCTTGTCGGTGGCCAGGTCGATCTTGTAGACACGGCCCGACGTGCCGTCTGAACTGAAGACGACATTCCGCCCCTGCGCGTCCGGCGTGTTCGGGATACAGAGTCCCCACGGTGCGCCGATGCCCGTGATGGAGCGGAGGAAGTTCAGGTCGTTGTCGTAGACCTGGATGCGGTGGTTGTTGCGATCCGCGGCGTAGACGTGGTCCTTCGCATCAACGGCCACGCTGTGCACGATGTTGAACTGGTTGGGACCAATGTCCCAGGTGCCCACCGACTTCAGCCAGTGACCGCCCGGCGCAATCTTCACCACCCGCGAATTGCCGTAGCCGTCGGTGACGAACACGTCCTCGTGCGAGTCCCAGGCCACGTCGGTCGGCCGGTTGAAGGTGCCGACCGTTCCATCGGGATGGAGTCGCTTCACCATCGGCTCGCCCCGCTCCTCGCGCCGGACTTCGTTTTCGTACCCCCGCCCCTGTTTCTCGACCGCTGACTCCAGATAGTCGATGGCTTCCGGCGTGCGACCGAACTGCGCCACCGGCACCACCTGCGGGTTGTACTTCACGAGCATTCCGGAGCCTTCGTCCACCTGCCAGACGTTGTCATGCCGGTCCACGCGCACCGAGTGGGCGAACGACGCCGCGTAGTTGTGCGGTCCCCACTCCTTCACAAACTTCCCGGCCGCGTCGAATTCCCACAGCATCGCCGCGATGCCGCCGCGGGCGATGCCCTGGGGGTTGGTGCGGGAGTACACGAAGATGTGATTCTGCGAGTTGACATCGACGCCGACCGTCTGGCCCATGGTGAAGCCGGGCACGAGGAGTTGAAGGACCTCCTCCTTGTAATTGAGCTTCGGTGTCCTGGCGTCGAGCGCGTCCTGCTCGGCCTACTGTTCCCTGGTCGAAATCTGCGCGTCTGCGGTGGACACGGTACCGGCAACGAGAAGCGCGCCTAACAGGACGATGCGCATGCGGTTCATGCTCGTGGTCTCCCTTCGACAGTGCGGCGTGAGCGGATCGATCCGACGACACGGCATCCTACGACATCCGCCTGCTGACGTGGCGTGCGTTCCGCTGGGACATCTGGCCGTTCCTCAGGTGGAGGGATGGACGGACGTGCTGGCCACGCAACTGGCGCGCATCGAGACCCCGGACCGGAAGCAACGATCCGAGTTGGTGATGCCGGCGTTGTCCGCGGGTCCGGTCGAACGCGAACGGTGGTTCCTCTTCCGGTCGGATGTGAACAACCGGCGGCGAGAGTACTGGGTAATGCAGGGGCTCGGCTACCTGCATCACCCGCTTCGGGCGGCGACGTCGAAGAAGTTCATCAGTCCGAGCCTGGACATGCTGTGGAACATCCAGAAGACCGGCGACACTTTCTTCCCGGCTAACTGGCTCGACGCCTCGCTGAGCGGTCGTCAGACCAGGGCCGTGGCCGACACCGTACACGCGTTCCTGACGGACGTACCGGCGGACTACCCGGCTCGCTTGCGGGCCATCACGCTGCAGAGCGCCGACCCGTTGTTCCGCGCCGCCGACATCTTCGGCAAATAGGTCTAATTGGACACGGCGGTGGTGACGTTCGAGCGGATCAGCCGGCCTGCCCCTCATCGACGTAGCGTTCCCCGAGTTGCGCCACCGTCGTCAGGCCGTGCCTGGCCGCGGGTCGCAACAGGCGAAGAAACACCTGCGCCGTGATGAACGACGCAGCGTAGCGGTCCAGAAAGTGATCCGCGGTCACAGGTCCGCTATCCACGGGGTGTCGCCGGTGAACTCGAGGAGCCGCAGGATCGAGCGGAACCCGCGCTTCAGCACATGCCGATCGTGCCGGCTCAGGAGCGCCGGCGGCAGTTCAGACGCACTGGTGTTCCGAGCGATCCCGATCCGCGCCTGCTGCCAGCGCAGGAGGCGCAGCGTCTGCGACGCGTCGCGGAAGATCCACTCGTGCTCGGGGAGCAGGGTCCGGGCACGCGCGAAGCGCTCGAACGTGGAGCTGCCCAGCACGTTGCGCACCGAATCGGCAAAAGGCCCGGAGTCATCCGGGCTTTTTTCGTTTAGAGTTCCGAGGAATCGACGACCGGCTAGCGAATGGAGAATGCGACTATGGCCCAGAGCGGACAGACCTACGCAACCCACACCCGATGGTTCCCTCCGGTTCACTACTTTCTGTTGCCGTTGTTCCTGATCAACTTCCTTGTCGTCACATGGGCAGCGTTCAAGAACCCCTCTGGCTCTGCGCTGTGGGCGGCGCTGATGGCATTCGCCCTGATCGTGTTCCTGTTCGCGTCCCGGCTGATGGCGATGGCCGTTCAGGACAGGGTGATCAGGCTCGAAGAGCGGTTGCGCATGCGGGAACTCCTGCCAGCCGACCTGCAGGCGCGCATCGGCGAGCTCACGCGCGAACAGTTCGTTGGACTTCGGTTTGCCAGCAACGGGGAGTTGCCCGCGCTGGTGCGTCGGGTCCTGGCTGGCGAGCTGAAGCGCGTCACGGACATCAAGAAGGCGGTCACCCAGTGGCGGGGTGACGACCTGAGAGCCTGATCAGGGCGCCTGCCGGCACCGCCTCCGGAGCCGGGTTACAATTCGTTGCAGGGGATGTTCCCCTTCGGCATCTTCTTAAATTTTCACGGACGAGAGACATGGACGATCACTTCGGACTTCTGTGGATTCACGTAGGATTTGCGGCGATCGTCGTCGTCATCTCCGCCCTGTTTCTGTTCAACTGATTTCGGCAGCGCGCGGCACGCCTCGCTCGAAAGGCCCGGAGAGATCCGGGCTTTTTTCGGTGTGGAGCGGCCGCAGGACGGCGTGTCAGGGGTGTGGGTGGGCGGCCAGCCACTGCCGGGCGGCGGCCGGATCGTCGAAGACAGCGACCGTGCGACGGCTGTGTTCGCCGCCATACTCCGCGTAGGTGCGTAATAGCGGACCCTGGTTGTTGCCGTCGAGCAGCACCGCCACCGGGCCGCTGGCGCCGTGCCTGGCCACCTGCTGCT
>CALQBJ020000153.1 GCA_943328785.2 Bifidobacterium breve | reverse complement strand
GCGCTCGAGACGGTCGGCGGCCTGCCCGAAGACCTCACGTGGGAGGTGTACCGCGACACGCTGAGCGAGCAGTGCGACCAGGGCGTCGACTACTTCACCGTGCACGCGGGGGTGCTGCTGCGCTACATCCCGATGACGGCCCGTCGCCTGACCGGCATCGTGTCGCGCGGCGGCTCGATCCTGGCGAAGTGGTGCCTGGCGCATCACCAGGAGAACTTCACCTACACGCACTTCCGCGAGATCTGCGAGATCATGCGCGCCTACGACGTCTCGTTCTCGCTCGGTGACGGTCTGCGTCCAGGGTCGATTGCCGACGCCAACGATGAGCCGCAGTTCGCGGAGCTCAAGACGCAGGGCGAGCTGACGAAGATCGCCTGGGAGTACGGCGTCCAGGTGATGAACGAAGGTCCCGGCCATGTGCCCATGAATCTCATCAAGGAGAACATGGAGAAGCAGCTCGAGTGGTGCTCGGAAGCGCCGTTCTACACGCTCGGCCCGCTCACGACCGACATCGCGCCCGGCTACGACCACATCACGTCGGCCATTGGCGCCGCGATGATCGGGTGGTACGGCACGGCCATGCTCTGCTACGTCACGCCGAAGGAGCACCTCGGACTGCCCAACCGTGACGATGTGAAAGCGGGGGTCATCGCCTACAAGATCGCCGCACACGCCGCCGACCTCGCCAAAGGGCATCCGCGCACCCGCGAGTGGGACGATGCGCTGTCGAAGGCGCGGTTCGACTTCCGTTGGGAGGATCAGTTCAACCTGGCGCTCGACCCGGTCACCGCCCGCGCCTATCACGACGAAACGCTGCCGGCCGACGGCGCCAAGGTGGCGCACTTCTGCTCGATGTGTGGCCCCAAGTTCTGCAGCATGGAGCTGACGCAGCAGGTGCGCGACTATGCGAAGAACAAGGGCCTGGACGAAACAGCCGCCGTCAACACGGGGATGGAAGAGAAGTCGCTGGAGTTCCGGAAGGCCCGGGAGATCTACATCCCGGTCAAAAGCTGACGGGCAATCCTAAGGCGTAGTTGCCGGCACGATCTGAATGACGGTCGGGAAGCGAGCTGGCTGGCCGTTGGGGCGTGGGTTCGGGTAGCCCTGCGACACCTGTGACTGGAACTCCTTCACCGTGACGCTCGGTGGGAACGCCATGGTCTCCTCTCGGAACCGCCCGATGTCGAACTGATGGGTGGCTGGCGCATCGAATATCAGGTCGCCCCGCTGCTTCAGTGCTGTCCTGTAAAACGTCACCACATCCACGAACGACCCGGTGGTGCCGAACAGGTAGTAGCGCTGGCCGCGGCCCGCGTCGTACGACGCCAGGAACTGGGCGCCGGGATAGAGTTGCACACCAAGTTGTGACTCGCCAGGCGCGGCGTCGGATGCCGCCTGCGGCGTTGACGCCGCACTGGTGGCCGGCGCGGCCGGAGCCTGCGGCTGTGGGGTTGCGACGGGCTCGGACGGGCGGGCCGGCGGCTGCGGAACGCCCGCGCGCGGGAACGGCTGCGGGGCTGGCGGCTGCTGCGTGAGCGCGGCGGCCAGCAGCAGGGTCACGGCAAACATGTCAGGATTATACGTCGCGGAACCGGAGCCAAATCCGGCGCGTCATACCGGTGGACCATGCCTAACGCAATGAAGACGGCGTTGCTTCTCGGCGCCATGAGCGCGCTGTTCCTCTTTCTCGGTGAAACCCTCGGCGGTCCGCAGGGGCTGATGATGGGCTTCGTCGTGGCGGTGGGCACCAACGCCTTCTCGTACTGGTTCTCCGACAAGATGGTGCTGGCGATGTACCGGGCCAAGCAGGTGGGGCCTGAGTCGGAGCTGTACCACACGGTGCAGCGGTTGTCGCAGCGCGCCGGGCTGCCGATGCCCAAGGTCTACATCATCCCGGACGCCTCGCCGAACGCGTTTGCTACGGGTCGGAACCCCAGCCACGCAGCGGTGGCCGCCACCGAAGGCATCCTACGCATCCTCACCACGGAAGAGCTCGAAGGCGTGGTCGCGCACGAGTTGGCGCACGTCAAGCATCGCGACATCCTCACCAGTTCGGTCGCGGCCACGCTGGCCGCCGCCATCATGATGCTGGCCCGCTTTGCGATGTTCTTCGGCGGTCGCCGCAGCGATGACCGTGAAGGCGGCAACCCGATCGCCGCCATCGCCACCATGATTCTGGCGCCGATTGCAGCCATGCTGATTCAGGCGGCCATCTCTCGCTCGCGCGAGTTCGCGGCCGACGCCGGCGGCGCGGCCATCGCCGGCAGCCCGATGGGCCTGGTCAGCGCCCTGCGCAAGATCGAAGGTGCGTCGCGCGCCATTCCGATGGACGCCAGCCCGGCCACAGCGCACATGTTCATCATCAAGCCGTTCTCGATGGGCGGCATCGGCTCGCTATTCAGCACGCACCCTCCAACCGAACAGCGCGTCGCTGCGCTCCTCGAATCGCGCGGCTGAGCCGGCTCCTCGCCCGTTAAGATCGCCGACACCACACCTTCCTCGCCTTTGCGCCGGTGGAGTGCGTACGACGGTCAAGATCTGTGCGCGTCATGCCGATACATAGTGTGTAAAGTCGCCACCCGCGGCACCGCACGAGCACAATCATGAGCCGACCATCCGTCCACCCCTCCGGTCGAGAGGTTCTCTTCGATCCAGCCGAGATCATCGTCAGCAAGACCGACCTCCGTGGCGCGATTCAGTACGCCAACGATGTCTTTCTTCGGGTCGCCGGCTACACCGAGGCGGAGCTGATCGGCCAGCAGCACAACATCATCCGACATCCGGACATGCCGAGATGCGTGTTCAAGCTGCTCTGGGACACGCTCGGCGCGGGCCAGGAGATCTTCGCCTACGTGCTGAACATGGCCAAGAACGGCGACCACTATTGGGTGTTCGCGCACGTCACGCCGAGCTACAACCAGCGCGGTGAACGTGTCGGGTATCACTCGAACCGGCGTGTTCCGCACGCGGATGCCCTCGCCAAGGTGAAGGGCCTCTATGCGCAGTTGCTCGCCGAAGAGCGCCGTCACCCCAATCCGCAGGAAGGCATGCGAGCCGGGGAGGAACTGATTCGGCGGCAGCTTCAGAATGCCGGGTTGGACTACAGCGAATTCGTCTTCAGCCTCTCCGAGCACACACGGCTGTCGGCTTCACTCAAGTGAGCGTGACGTGATGGCATCCTTTTCCGCACCGTTGGCGAGTCTGCACCCGGGCATCCCTGGCTCGATTCAGGAGGAACTACGCCGTATCTCCGAGATCTGCGAACGCGCCGGGCACGGCGACCTCGAAGCCCGGATCGTCGGAATTCCGGACGACCCGGATATGGCAAGAATGTGCAGGGCTGTGAACCAGATGCTCGATATTGCCGATTCGTTCGTGCGGGAGGCGGCGGCGGCGATGGAAGCGTGCGCCCATGACCGTTTTCACCGGCCGATCCTGCTCCGTGGCCTGAAGGGGGCCTACGTCAAGAGTGCGGGGATCATCAACGGTGCCGGCGTGAAGATGCAGCAGAGCGCCGAACAACTCGCCTTCACCGCCGGTCTCGCGGGCGAGACCGCCGCGAACGTGGACATGATTGCCGCGGCGTGTGAGGAACTGAACTCGACAAGCGCTGAGATTTCCAGGCAGGCGACCGTCGCAGCACGGCTGGCCAGCGAAGCCGTCAGCCAGGGCGCGGCGGCAAACAGCGCCGTCGGCGGCCTCGCGACGGCTGCAACGAAGATCGACAGTATCGTCGCGCTGATCAACAGGATTGCTGCCCAGACCAACCTGCTGGCGCTGAACGCGACGATCGAGGCCGCTCGCGCCGGCGACCACGGCCGTGGCTTTGCCGTCGTCGCCAACGAAGTGAAGGAACTGTCGCGCAACTGCGCCAAGGCCACCAGCGAGATCAGTCAACAGGTCGAGATGATGCAAGGCACAGTGGGTCAGGTGGCGCGGTTCATTGGCAGCGTGAACGCCACGATCTCCACCATTGACCAGAGCGCCGTCGGCATTGCGCAGTCGGTGAACGAACAGGTCCAGGCGACCGGGGACATCAGCCGCAACCTTTCTCAGGCCTCTCAGAACACCTCGAAGATCTCAGAGCGGATCGGCGGTGGGAAGAGAGAGGCGCGGAAGAAGGAAGGACATCGGGCGGCCTGAGACGCCGCGTGTCAGGGACGCTCCAGGACGGTCCGGAGCATCTCGCCGAGGCCAGCGTTGGTCCACGGCTTCTCGATGAAGTCCACGTCGTCGTCCAGGACGGAGTGCACGCCGATCAGGTCGGCTGTGTAGCCGGACATGTAGACGCACTTCAAGTCTGGCTTCATGGCCTTCAGCCGGCGAGTCAGGTCTCGTCCGTTCATTTCGGGCATGATGACGTCGGTGAGCAGCAATTCGATCCGCTCACCCTGCGCACGCACGAGCTCGATGGCATCCGATGGAGTGTGGGCGCACAAGACGGTGTAGCCCCACCCGGACAGCACCCGCTCTGTCAGCTTCAAGATGACCGGTTCATCCTCCACCACCAGAATCGTTTCATGGCCTGCCAGTGACGGTCCCGCCAGCGGTCCGTTAGGGCCATTCGATGGCACACGGTCAGACGCAGGGAAGTAGAGCGTGAACGTCGTGCCTTCGCCAACCCGGCTGGTCACATCGATCCCGCCTCCGTTCTGCTTCATGATGCCGTAGACGGTGGCCAGCCCGAGGCCGGTGCCACCGAGCGAGGTCCTGGTTGTGAAGAACGGCTCGAAGACGTGCGGCATCGACTCAGGGTCGATGCCCCAGCCCGTATCGCTCATCACGAGCGTGATGTAGCGCCCTGGGGGAACGCCGACCCGGGCAGTGAAGTATCCCTGCTGGAGTTCGACGACACCGGTCTCGATGGTGAGCGTGCCGACTCCGGCAATCGCGTCTCGGGCATTGACGCTCAGGTGTGTCAGGACCTGCTCGAGTTGCGACGGGTCGGTCACGATGCGCGAGAGGCCGGAACCGGGTCGCCACAGCAGCGTGATGTTCTCCCCGATCAGGCGCCTCAACATCGACAGTGTCGCCTCGACGGCGTCATCGAGGTTCAGGACGGTTCGTTCGGCCGGCTGCTGTCTGGCGAATGCCAGCAACTGGCTCGTCAGCGCGGCCGAACGCTCGGCCGCCTTCTGGATCTCGATCAAGTCGCTCACGACCGGATGCGCCGTGTCCAACATCGCCAGCGCCAGGTCGGTCGAGACGAGGATGACGCTGAGCATGTTGTTGAAATCGTGCGCGACGCCACCCGCCAGCCTGCCGACGGCGTCGAGTCTCTGCGCCTGCAGCAGGTGCTTCTGCAGGAGCAGGCGCTCCTCCTCGAGGCGCCGCCGTTCCGTGACGTCGCGTGTGTTGACGACCACCGCGCCCACATCAGGATCGTGGAGCAGGTTCGTGAGCTTGCTGTCGGCGCGCAGCCAGTGGCCATCGGCGTGCCGGATGCGGCTCTCCACGGCGACCGTCCGCTCCGGCGCCGCCAGCATCTGTGCCCACGCGCGTCGGACAGCGGGGAGGTCATCGGGATGAATCGTCTCCCAACCTGACCGTCCTATTCGTTGCTCGTCGGCGTAGCCGTAGATGTCGGCACACACCGGACTCCGATACCGAATCACTGCGTCGGCGTCCGCGAACAGGACCGCGTCGTGACTGCTGTCCACGGCGGCGCGAAAGCGGGCCGCCTGCTTCAGAGCGTCTTCGGCGTTCCGCTGTTCTGAGATGTCCTCGAAGAAGCCGGTCGTGACCTGGCCGTCGGCGACGTGCGTCATTGCCACGGTGGCCAGCATGGCGAACGTTGTGCCGTCGGCCCGGAGACCCATCGTTTCGAACCGATCATCGACGGCTGGGTCCGCGGGCGGGCACTGGGCCCTCTCGAGGAACACGGCGCGCCCGCCAGGAGCGATCCGCTGGCCCAGACGTTCGCCAACCAGCGTGTCAGGCGCCGAGACGCCGTGCATGTGGGCAAATGCTGGATTGACGTAGCGAATCACGCCGTCTCGCGCCGCCGCGAACGCGACCGGCGCCCGGTCCATCAAAGCGCGGAAGGAGTCCGGACCGCCGCGTTCGCCGGCCTCTTGAAAGGGCAGCCGACTCACAACGGCCTCGGCGTCGGAGGGGCGCCTGGCCCGGTGCCGCGATGTTGATAGTCGTACAACTCGTGCTGACCCCGCAGCCGGAGCTTGCGGTAGATCGACTTCAGGTGGTTTCTGACCGTATGCGGGCTAAGCCCGAGCTGCGCCGCGACCGAGGCGACCCGCGCGCCGTGTCCAAACAGGTCCACGATTTCCCGTTCGCGCGGCGAGAGCGTTGAGTCGGACGGCCCGGCCGACGTCGCGCCTGGCAGACCGACCGGCTCCCGGACCGGGAGCGCCTCCGCATCATCGCCCTCATGCCGCTGCCGCGCGCCCTTTTCGAGGACGAGCGCGATGGCCTGCAGGCGTTCCGCAGCGGTCTGCGTCGAGGAGCGTGAGATGGCTGGACGTTTGGCTGAAATCGTCGCCAGGATCACGGTCGCGACGAGTTGCGCCTCGGAGTAGGGTCTCAACAGCAAGGCGCAGCCAAAGCTCTCGGCAATCCGCCCAACGGTTTCGGCGTTCGTAGACGAGGACACGAAGACGATGGGCACGCGGCGCTCCGACGCGAGCGTCGATAGCGCCCCGAACGCCTCCACGTCCTCGGACAGGAGGAAGTCCATGACGATGACGTCAGGAGCGCCGGCCGTCAGAAGACTGGTTGCGTCGCTGACCGTTCGGACGGGTCGCATGACGACAAACCCTGCCGCACTCAGCACTTCATCAAGATGACGCGACGCACTCCGGTCCGGCTTGGCGAGCAGAACCTTCCAGCGAGCCTCCTGCGGACCGTCTTCGACGCTGTCGGATGTAGGTGGCGTCACGGCTGACTCCAGATTCCTCGCGCTCATCAACCGTAATGTCTCACAACCGCGAACAACTGTTGCGGCCGATTTCCATGTGTTGACTCGACTCCTGAGGAGTCGAGCGGACTCAATGGCGACGGCCACTGAAATTGTTCTGCTGAGGTTGCTCGATCCGGATGGACGACACCCTCGGTTCGTCTCGCTGTCGTCAGCGACAGACAGCCAGCGCCTGCACGGTGCGCAACCACTTGAAGTCGATCTACCGACTCCTCCCCACACCGTGAACGACCGCAGCACACCGCTCGTGGCTCGCTGATCGAGCCTGGTGCACAGCTCAATCGACGTTGCGAGCACATCCACCTTGACGAACTCGACATAGGGACGGCGGCGCCGCGGCCGGTCCCGGTGGGCGATCGACCACTGGGGGCTCACGGTGAGTCATGTGCACAACTTTCACGCAGGCCGATAGCTTGATTACACGCGGGACGCCACTATGACACCACAGCCAGCTGGACACGACGCGTTCGACAGCGGCGACTTCCTTGCCTTGACGACCAACGACGTCGAGATGCGACACGGTCTCCTCGAGATCTTCCTTGCCGAGGCGCCGCAGTTGGCGGAGCGGCTCAGTCGCGCGCTGGCAGCGGACGACTCTCGCGAGGTCGCATTGGCCGCTCACGCCCTGCGCAGCCTGCTGGCCTCTGTTGGCGGCCGCGCCTCCTTCCGGTGCGCCGGCGAGATCGAACGCGCCGCAAAAGCCGGTGACCTGATGGCGGCGGCCGCGCTTCACGGGGAACTGGGCGAGTCCACCGAGTTGCTTCGCATCGCCCTGATCGCGTTTGTCCGAGGCGAGCAGCCGTCATGCTGAGCGAATCCGAGTTCGGCCCGCCGCGGTCCGAGGGCGCCGGTGTCCGGCCGGTACGCCACATCATGGTCTGCGACGACGACCTCGCGGTCCGCTACGCCATGAAGCGGATGTTCATGCAGGAACTCCGCGCCGAGGTCATCGAAGCGGAGAACGGCCTCGTCGCGCTGAAAGCCCTGCGCGAATCGCCCGTGGACCTTCTGATCCTCGACATCAACATGCCGGTGGTTGACGGCGTCGAGGCGCTCCAGGCGATCCGGTCGACGCCAGCGCTGGCACGCCTTCCCGTCATCGTGCTTTCCGGCGAATGTGATGCGGAGACCGTCAAGCGCGTCATCGACCTCGGCGTCACCGACTATCTGAGCAAGCCGCTGTCAAGGCCAGGCACGTTGGAGAGGCTGAAGCGGATCACGGCGTCCCTCCAGGTCGAGGCGAAGTCGCAGCCGGCGCACCAGACGAGGTCGAAGGGCGCGACGTTGATGGCCGGCCACAAGCTCCTGGTCGTCGATGCGTCGGAGGACTTCCGGTACTTCATCCGCACGACCTTCGGCACCCGCTTCCGCATCGTCGAGGCTGCCAACGGCATCGACGCGCTTGATATCGCACTCGGCGCGCGTCCCCACGCTGTGATGATTGGCCGCGACGTTCCGCAGATGGAGGCCGATCAGCTGGCGCAGAAACTGCGGAAGCTGAAGATCCGCGAGGATCTGGTGCTGATCGCGGTCGCGGCTCGGGCGGAACTGGACGCGATCAGGGAGTGCGGACTCTACGACGCCTGCGTGCCGCGCACCTTCGTGCCCGAGGTCTTCGCACGCGAGTTCGACGCCCTCGGCCCCGCGTCGGTGCCGCTGGCAGAACTCCTGGAGTTGTGCCCGACCCTGCGTGCACAGATGGTGAGTGCGGCTGAACAGGTCTTCGGAATGATGCTCAAGATGGACGTCGAGCCGAGGGACCGCGTCGTCATTCCGTTCCAGCCCCCGTACGCCGTCGCGAAGATCGGCCTGGCGATCGGAGACCGCTTCTCCGCCAGGTTCGACCTCGTCGCCGACGTGACCTCCGCCAATGCGTTCGCCGTCGCCATGTTCGGCGTGCCCGAGCCAGGCGAAGCCCTGGGCGAGCTCTCGAACATCGTGGCCGGGCGCGTGAAGCACGCGCTGGTGAACGACCACATCAACGTGACGCTCGGTCTTCCAGATGTGAGCGTCGTCGAGACCGGTGAGGTCGATGCGCGGCCGCACGACTCGCTCGGTGTGAGATTCGGCGTCACAGGTTCTGACTACGAGCTTGAGATTCGCTTCTCCGTATCGGCCCGCAACCCGATCGCGGCCGACGCCGCATCTGCGAACAAAGGACTGTCATGAATGCCAGCGAAATCGTGAAGGAGTTCCTCGTCGAGAGTACTGAAAACCTGGACGCGCTCGACCAGGCCTTCGTCGCCCTCGAGCGGAACCCCGGAGATTCGGAAAATCTCGGCGGTATCTTCCGCACGATTCACACCATCAAGGGTACGTCCGGCTTTCTTGGGTATGGAACGCTCGAGGGCGTCGCGCACGCCGGCGAGAACCTCCTGAGCAAGCTGCGTGACGGAGCACTCTCGTTCGACTCCGCGATTGCCGATGCGCTCCTCCGCGTCGTGGACGTGACGCGCGGCATGCTGGAGTCCATCGAGCGGGGCGGCTCCGACGCCGGAGGCGACTACTCGGACCTGATCGCTGAACTCGAGGCGCGGGCGGAGGGCGAGCGGGCCGCGCCCGCGGCTCCTCCAGTCACCGCCTCGGCGCCAGGCCCGGTGGCTGCGTCGGTCGCGCCCGTCGAGCGGGCGGCCGAGCCCGCCCTGTCGGCGGTCGCGTCCCCGACTGCCGCCGAGCCGCGACCCGAAGACGAGCCTCGGGCCGACGACCGACGCACCGGTGACGACCGGCGTACCGGACAGGAGCGCCGCGGCACGGACGCGGCACAGGCGCTGGCGGAATCGTCGCTGCGCGTCGACGTCACCGTGCTCGACCGACTGATGAACCTGGTGGGCGAGCTCGTGCTCGCGCGCAACCAGATCCTCCAGTTCACGGCGACGCAGACCGACACCGGGTTCATCGGTGCGAGTCAGCGCCTGAACCTGGTGACGTCCGAGCTGCAGGAGGGCGTCATG
>CALQBJ020000152.1 GCA_943328785.2 Bifidobacterium breve | reverse complement strand
CCGGCCGCCGGCAGTCGCATGCGATAGAGCTCGCCGAGGTCATGACCGGTCAGATAGAGGAAGCCGTCCGGTCCCCACGACCCTCCTGAATTGCTCATCACGCCGAACTTGTCGAGGATGCTGTGCGGCAGGGACCACGCCTCCAGCATCTGGAACTCCGGCGTGAACTTGATCAACTGCGTCTTCAGCTTGTGGCCGTAGGGGGTCCGGTTCGGGCCGTAGGGCTGGTCGTAGTTGGCGAAGACCATCCACCAGCAGCCGTTATGGAAGTCGATCCACGTCAGCGAACCCCAGTTGATGCCGAAGCTGCGCGTGCCGACGTGCTCGAGTGTCGCCGCGTCCCAGATCTCCAGCGAACTGGTCATCGGCCACTGCGGGTAGTTGGAGTGGGCGGCGTAGATCTTCCCGTCGCGCACCATCGCCCCGTCAAGGTGGATGAGCGGGCCGCCCTTCTCCTGCACCCACCGCTTGACCAGCGTGCCGGTCGTCTTGTCGTACTTGGCGATGGTCGTGTTGTCGATGGCGTAGAAGTGACGCGCGTCGACGGCCACCCCCTGTCCCGCCTCGGGAACGGAAAACTCGGCGATGCGGGTGAGGGTGGGCTGGGCGAAGAGGAGAACCGGCGCGATGACCAGGGCGGTCACCGCGCCAACAAGGGCATGAAAGCGATGCACAGGCCGATCTTACAGCCGCGCGAGGGTGCCGCCCTTCGCCGCCTTCGCGATGTGCTCGGCCGCACGGAACGCCAGCGCCTGGATCGTCATGGTCGGATGGTTGCGGCCGCCGGTGACCAGGTTGCTGCCGTCGACGACGAACAGGTTCGGCACGTCGTGCGCGCGGTGATGCCCGTTTACCACCGAGGACTTCGGGTCGGTGCCCATCCGGCACGAGCCGCGGTTGTGGGCGCTGCCGCGCGCGTCATTCACCGGTCCGGCCCACACCTTCGTGGCGCCGGCCGCCTGCAGGACGTCGAGCGCCTTCTGCCGGAAGAACTCCATGTTGCGGATGTCGTCGGCATGGCTCTGCGACGTGATGCGCATGGCCGGCAGCCCCCACGCGTCCTTCACGTCCGGGTCGAGATCGACGCGGTTCGTCGCCAGCGGCAACTGCGTGAGGAACGAGGTGATGGTCATCTTGTGGTTGGCTTCGTCACGTAGCGCCTGCTTGTAGGCCGCGCCCCAGCGGGCCGTCCCCGGTGACAGGCCGCGCAGGGCGTAGTTGATCGGCGTGTCGAAGCCGCGCGCCGTCATGCGCCCGCCGCCGTAGAAACCGCGGGCCGGGTCGCTCGGCACGTAGTCGACGATCGCCGCGCCGGTGACAAGCCCCTTGTAGTCGTTCAGCTCGTGCTCGAAGAGGGCGTTCGCACTCACGGTGTTGCCGAGCATCAGGTAGCGCCCGACCACGTCGTTGCTGTTGGCGAGTCCGTTCGGGAAGCGCGCACTCTTCGAGAGCAGCAGCAGCCGCGCCGACTCGGTGCCGTTCGCCGACAGGATGACCGCCTTCGCGCGTTGGCGTACGGTGCGCTTCTCGGCGTCGAAGTAGACGACGCCGGTGCACGCCCCCGCGGCGTCGACCGAGATCTCGTGGACGTACGCGCGCGCGCGAATCTCGCAGCGGCCGGTTTTCTCAGCCTGCGGCAGCATGGTGACGGCGGAACTGGAGCGCGCCTTCACGTGGCAGCCGAAGCCCGAGCACATGCCGCAGTTCACGCAGCCGCTGCGTCCCTGGTAGTCCTTCGAGATCACCGCCAGCGGGCCGCGCACGACGGTGAGCCCGAGTTTCGAGGCCCCCGTCTTCATCAGCGCGCCAGACGCCTTCAGCGCGACCGGCGGCACGGGGTAGTCCTTCGACATCGGCGCCACGAACGGCGAGTCGACGCGCATGCCCGAGATGCCCATCTCCCATTCGGCCTGGACGTAGTACGGCTCGAGCTCGGCGTAGGTGAGCGGCCAGTCCTGGAGCCCGGTGCCTCGCACCCCGCCGGTCACCGTCGCTTCGTTGAACTCCCACGGCAGGTGCCGCCAACTGCTGCCGCCGTAGGTGACGGTGCCGCCGCCGACCACGCAGCCGTAGCTGTGCGAACCCGGCGTGGCGTTCTCCGCGTCGGTGCGGCGGAACGTGTTCGGCTGACGGACCGGGTCGCTCATCAACTGGTAGTCGAGACCGCCGTTCTCGTTCAGGTACTCGTCCTTGGTGTACTCGTGCTCCTTGCCGTACTTGCCCCAGCCGCCCTGCTCCAGGACAACTACGGTGAAGCCGCCCATCGAGAGCTGCCTGGCCATGATGCCGCCGGCTGCGCCCGAGCCGATGACGACGAAGTCGACCTCAGTGGATGGTGAAAACTGCGCCATGTCTGGTCTCTCCCGTATCAGCGACTGGTGGAGTCTGGCAGTGCGTCGTAATACCCGAACGGCGGACGATGGTTCAGCGAATCGTCGTAGCGGACCAGTTGCCAGCCGGCCTTGCCGGCATTGCCGCCGTGCACGGGTGCCGCGAAGAAGCCGGTGACGGTGTGCGTGCGCACCAGGTTGAAGAACGGCGTCTTCTCGATGGCGGTCAGCACCGCAATCTGGTCGGCGGACGATAGCGCCGCGAACGACGCCGCGGCCGGCGATCGGCGCCGGGTGTTGGCCGACAGCTCGGCCAGCCCCTTCGTGTAGTCGCCCTGGGCGTCCTTCTCGAACGTCGAGAGGATGCGGTCGATGAACACGATGACATGCGCCTCGCGGGCGCCTGGCGTACTGTCGGTGGGGATGATCTGCGCCGCCATCGCCTCGACGTCGGCCGCCTGCGCGGCCGTGAAGAAGGTGAACGCCTGCGGTGTCGCAGCGCGGGCCGACTGCTGCGCGAATGCCGCCGCCTCCGCGATGCCTCCGGCATTGGCGATGGCCCAGGCCGCACCGAGACCCGAAAGAGACTGCCGGAGGAATGCGCGCCGGGACCGGTCGTGTCCGCTCATGGTGGTGTCCTTTCGCGGCTGGTTGTACGACCGGCCGGCCGCGAAGTCAATCGAGAACCGCTGGCGTGGCTCTGCCATCATGGGTGGGTGAAACCGTGGGAACTGCTCGGGGAGACCCGGACGCCAGACGATGAAACGCTGACCCTGATGCTGCGCGACCGCGAGTTCGTGATCCTGGCCAGCGGCAAGCCGCTGATGTCGAGCCGCATGCACGGGTCGGAGGAGGCGCTGGCGTCGCTCGGGTGCGCTCACGTCACCGCGGCCGAGGCACCGGCGGTGCTTGTCGGCGGCCTGGGCATGGGGTTCACGCTCGCGGCCACACTGGCGCTGATGCCGGAGTCGGGCACGGTGGTGGTGGCCGAACTGGTGGCCGACGTCGTGACGTGGAACCGCGGGCCGCTCGGCGCTGAAGCCGGGCGGCCGCTGCAGGACCGGCGCGTCGAGGTAGTGGTCGGCGATGTGCTCGACGTGCTGCGCACCCGCCGTGCCGCGTTCGACGCCATCCTGCTTGACGTCGACAACGGCCCCGATGCCTTCACCAGCGCGCGCAATGCCGCGCTCTATGCGGACGAGGGGCTGGCGGCCATCCGCGCGTCGCTGCGTCCGGGCGGAATGGTGGCGGTCTGGTCGGCCTGGGAGGACCGCAAGTTCGAGCAGCGCCTCAAGGCGAATGGTTTCGATGTGGACGTGCAGCGGGTGCGCGCACGGCTGAAGAAGGGCGGACCCCGTCACACCATCTTCCTGGGACGCCCGAATCAGGCGCGTCCGATCCGAGCACGTACCCACACGACGTAGCCGACCTGCAGGTCGGCAGCTACGCACGAGGACGCTAGAGCAACCGGATAATCATCCCCGACACCACCGCGGTTATCGTCCACCAGGCGACGGTGCGGTGCGTGTGCTTCAGCCAGTTCCAGCCATACGCGGCCAGCGTCATCGTGCCAATGAGCCCGATCACGATCGGCAGCAACTGCCACGGCGAGAGGGTGACGCCGTAGATGTTCAGTAGGCCCGGCGCCCACACCGACCCATAGACGATGCCCAGGTGGAGCACGTAGATGAGCAGCGACTCCTGCGCCACCGCGCCGAACACGTGCGGCAACTGCCCGATGCCGCGGCTCGCATGGGCGATGAGCCCGACGATGATGAGAGAGGCGCCGGCACGCAGCAGAATGTTGCCGGGGACGTAGCTATGCGGCGTCGTGCCGAACAGCGCCACCTGATGCTCGGTGAGCCACAGCGCCGCGATGATCAGCACCACGCCCGGGATGAGCAGCGCCCGGTTCGCATAGCGCACGTGATGCGCTGCGCCCCACCGCGCGTAGATCTGTCCGAGCGCCGCGCCGGCCAGGACGAACGCCGACCACGGGACGAGCGGGAAGAGCGAGCCGCTATTCGGCGACAGGTACGCGGCCAGCCAGTCCGACGTTCGGTTCGACCAGTCCATCGTCCACGCCCACGGCGCCAGCAGCGCCAGCGCGACGGCCAGCGCGACGGCCAGCACGCTGAACACGCGGCGCGACCGGCTGATCAGCACGAGCGCTTGCATCGCGAGGAAGGTGACCCCGATCAACTGCAGCACGTCCACGCCGGTCAACTGCCGCCACTCCGCGTCGGTGGCCCGTTCGAGACCGAACAGCGACGGCACGGGGAAGCGGATGGCGTAGCCGAGAAAGATGAACAGCGCGAAGCGGCGGATGCGCTTGAGCAGCGCGGGCGACGGCGCCAGGTGCGATGCCCAGTGGCGCGTGGTGGCGATGCTGAACGCGAATCCCGAGAGCAGCAGGAACAGGCAGGAGGTGAGACCGCGCTGGAACTGCCAGACGTCGAAGAGGGGGCCGGAGCGGTAGGCCGGGGCCAGCAGCGCGTCCACGGTGTGGCCGTAGAGCATCAATACGACGGCCAGCGCCCGCGCCAGGTCGATGAAGATGACCCGCGTGGCGCCGGAGGGGCGCCGTGCGGCAGTCGTGCCGGTTCCGGTAGCGGTCATGACGCGCTCAGCGTTGCGGTCCGCGATGAATCAACCGTGCCGCATCGAGCCGCAGCCGTGCGTCGTCCAGGTAGGCATCGAGCGCCTGCCGCTGCGCGAGTAGCGCCTCGATCTCGTCGTCGCGCACCGAGCGGTTCACCTGCTGCAGTGCCCGCAGCCGCGCGATCTCGTGGTCGAGCTGGCTGTGCATCTCGGTCCGCGCGGTCGCGACCAGCACCGGGACCTGTGCGTCGGCCAGTTGCTGCGCCCGGTCGAGCAGGCGGGGCAGCACGGTCTCGCGGATGTCCGTGCGTGACAGCAGCGCCTGGCCGCCAGTGGCCTTCGTCTGCGTGGCCAGTGCGGCGGCCGCCGTCACCAGGGCGGTGGCGTCCCGGCCCTTGTGGTCGACGGCGATGCGGACGGGCGTCGGTGGCAGGAATCGGTCCAGGTGCATCGGCGGCGGCGCGAGGCACTCGAGCACGTAGACGACGTCGAGATAGAGCGTCGACAGGTCGGGGTCGGCCCAGCGCGCGAAGCTGCAGTTCCCCTTTTCGGAGCCGAGGAGCAGGTCGAGTGCGCCAGTGACCAGCGGATGGTCCCAGGTCAGGAACTGCAGATCCTCGCGGCGCAAGGCGCGTGCCCGGTCGCGCGTGAGCGTGAGGCCGTCGGCCTTCAAGCCCGGGAACTCGTCCACGAGCACACCCGCCGAACCGAGCCGGTAGGTCCGCGGCGACAGTTCCTCCACCTCGATGAAGTACAGGTCGAACACCGCGAGCATGAACGCCTCGAGCGTCCGGTCTTCGTCGTGCTTGACGATGTCGTCGATGATGCGCGCCGATTGCGCGGGACGGAGCGAATTCCACTCGAGCAGGCGGTCGCGCCCGGCCTCGAGCCGCGCCGCCACGTCGTGGCGTGCCGCGCGCACGTCGGCGAGGAACTGGTCCATCTCCGGCGGCAGCGTCTTGCGGTCGCGATGCGCGCGCGCCGTCAGATCGCGCAAGCGTGGCTCGAACTGCTCGAGCAGTTCACGCGCACCGGGCAGGTGCATCTCGAACGCCTGCAACCCAAGGTGATACCAGCGCGCCAGCACCTCGAGGTGCGAGCCCTCGACGAACGGCACGTGCACCCGGATTTCTTCGCGCTGGCCAATGCGATCGAGGCGGCCGAGCCGCTGTTCGAGCAGCGCCGGATCGAGTGGCAGGTCGAACAGCACCAGGTGGTGCGCGAACTGGAAGTTGCGCCCCTCGCTGCCGATCTCGGAGCAGATGAGCAGGCGCGCGCCGTCGGGATCGGCGAACCAGGCCGCGCCGCGATCGCGCTGGATCAGCGTCAGCCCCTCGTGGAAGGCCGCCATCGGCACGGTGGTGCGGTAGCGAAGCGCCGACTCGATGGCGAGCGCCTTGCGCTGCGTCCGGCAGATCAGCAGTACCTTCGCCGGCGCCAGTTCCTGCAGCAGGCCGACCAGCCACTCGATTCGCGGGTCGTGCTCGAACGAGATCCGGGCGTGCGCGTCCGGTCCTGCTTCGACGTCGGCGGCCCACTCGTCGGCGAGTGCCCGGTAGCGGGTCGAGCCGTTGACCGTCAGCGGATGCAGGTGCGCGACGCGCGCGGGAAAACCGGCGATGGTGGCGCGGGTGTTCCGGAACATCACGCGTCCCGTGCCGTGCTGATCGAGCAGGCGTTCAATCCGCTCACGCCGCGCGCTGTCGCCGCCGGAGTCGAGGGCCTGTGCCAGCGCCGACGGCGCTTCGCCGAGTACGGCAGCGAGATCGCGACACTCGTCGCTCGTGAGCGCCGCACCGTCCTTCAGGCGCGTCGCGAGGTGTGCCACGTGCTGGTAGTCTGCGCTGTCGCGGGTGAACTGCGCGAGGTCGTGGAAGCGATCGGGGTCGAGCAAGCGCAAGCGGGCGAAGTGGCTCGGCACGCCCAGTTGTTCGGGTGTGGCCGTGAGCAGCAGCAGACCCTGCGACGCACGCCCCAATTGGTCGACCACCACGTACTCGGCGCTCGGCGCCTCAGGCGACCAGCCGAGGTGATGCGCTTCGTCGACGACGACTATGTCCCAACCGGCGGCCAGCGCCTGCTCCAGGCGTCCCGCGTTCTCGGTGAAGAGACTGAGTTCGCAGATGAGCAACTGATCGTCGAGGAACGGGTTCGTGTCCGGCTGGTTCTCCTCGATGGCGACGCACCGAGCCTCGGTGAAGATGTGGAACCAGAGGTTGAAGCGCCGCAGCAGTTCGAGGAACCACTGGTGGACCAGCGTTTCGGGCACGACGATCAGGACCCGTTGCGCGCGGCCGGTCAGCAGCAGTCGGTGCAGGATGAGGCAGGCCTCGATCGTCTTGCCGAGGCCGACTTCGTCTGCGAGCAGCACGCGCGGCAGCAGGCGACCGGTCACCTCGGACGCGATACCCAGTTGATGCGGCAGTAGGTCGATGCGGCCGCCGGTGAAGCCGCGAACCGCCGACTTGCGCCGTTCGTGCTGGTGCACCAGCGCCGCGACGCGCAGCGCGAACACGTTCGACCCGTCGAACTGACCGGCGAACAGCCGCGTCGTCGGGCTGCTGAAGCTGAGCGTGTCGCTCAGCGCCGTCTCGCTGACGTCGTGGCCGCCGGCCCGGTAGACGAGGAGGCCGTCGCGCTCTGTCACCGTCTCCACGACAGCATCGCCGTGCGCCTTCGTGCGGATGGTGTCGCCGATGCGGAATGCGGCGCGTCGCAATGGGGCGTCGGCACTCGCGACGTACTGACGCGACTCGCGAGTGGCCGGGAACGTGAGCGTGACCGTGCGCGGACCGACGCTGCGGATTGCGCCGAGGCCGAGCTCGGGCTCGCTGACGCTGATCCAGCGCTGGCCGGGTTGAAAGGGTGAGGCGCTCATGTCGCGCGCTACTCCGAGCCGTCGGCGCGCGACACGTCGAGGTAGCGGTCGTCGCCGCGGCCGACGAGGCGGAGGCGCCACGGGTTGCAGCAGACCTCGCAGTCCTGCACGAAGCTGCCCCGCATGTCGGGCTCGATATAGAGCTCGATCGACTCGCCGCAGTAGGGACAGGTGACGAAGAACTGGCTATCCATGTCAGGCTCGCGGTGGGTGACCGAGATACGGCGCGATGAAGTCGAGCACGCGCTCCTCGTCAATCCCTACCGTGACGGTGATGCCGGCGTTGCGCATGATCGCGATGCCGGCGCCGTTGTTGCGCGTGTCAGGGTCGAGGGTGCCGACGAATACCGTGCGGATCCCCGAGTGCACGAGCGCCCAGGCACAGGACGGTGTTCGCCCGACGAACGCGCACGGTTCGAGCGTGACGAACATCGCCAGTTCATGGGGATGGGCGTCTGGCCCGAGCGCGCGCAGCGCAGCCGCCTCGGCGTGCGGCGCGCCCGGCTCGCCGGTGAAGCCGCTAGCCACGACGGTTGTGCCGCGTACGATCACGCAACCGACCGGCGGGTTTGGCTGGCACCCTGGCAGCGCGCGCCGGCTTTCAGCCAGCGCCTCCTCCATGAACTGGCGTTTCACTTCGTCGGTGAAGACGGGCGCCGCCGGCGTATCGCGAACGGTCATGACCTGACGCGAATTCTACCGCGTGTGACGGTCAGCTCGAGCACCGCCGTCTGCCCGAGGCGGAGCCGCGTCCCGGTGGGCAGCGCCAGCAGGTCGACGCCGGCGTGCGCGTCGCCTTCGATGCCGAGCCCTTTGATGAGGGTGAGGCGCGGTTCGGCGTCCTTGCTGAAGGCATGCGCGGCCGAACGGCTCAACGCGACGATTGACCCGCTCACCGCGCCACCTCCGCCCAGGGGGCATCGCCGAGTTCGGCCGTGATCCAGCCCCGCAGTTGTGCCGCCAGTTCCGCGTCGCGTGAGACGAGCGTCACCTGATGGTCGGCGCGCAGGGTATAGGGCCGGCCATCGAGGTGTTCCACCGCGCCGCCCCCTTCCGTGAGGAGGAGCGCCGGAGCGCCGTGGTCCCACGGCAGCAGGCGGTAGTAGGCCACGAACTCGCGCCGGCCGCGCAGGACGTCGGTGTACTCGACGGCGGCTGCGCCGGCCAGGGTCGCCGGGGCAATGCGCGTGTCGAGCGCGCGTGTCACCGCATCGCGCAGCGGCTCTGGCATGAAGCGGCTCAGGTAGGTGCCGCGCGGCGGACCGGCATCGGAGCGGCCTGGCACCCTGATGCGCTCGCCGTTGAAGTAGGCGCCGCACCCGGTCTCGGCCACGAACAGCTCGCCGCGAATCGGCAGGTAGATCCAGGCCGCTCGCACGACGCCGCGAAGGGCGAACCCCACCATTACGCCGAATCCGTCCCGTCCGCCAGCGAAGTTGTGCGTGCCGTCGAGGGGATCGACGATCCAGAGCGGACCATCGGTGTCGACGAGCGCGAGCTGTCCGGTATCCGCGTGCGCCGACTCCTCACCCAGCACCTGCGCTGACGGCATCAGCTCGAGCAGCGCCGCGGTCAGCCTCGTCTCGGCTTCCCGATCGGCCACCGTCACGAGGTCGTCCGCGTAGCCGGCGGTCTCCTTGTGGATGATGTCGTCGGCCTGAAGGGTGCGGAATCGGGGAACGATGACCTCGTGCGCCACCTGCTGGATGATGCGGGTGACGGCGTCGGTGTCTGGCGTGTCTGGCGATGCCATGCCGTCAATGTTACGGGAAGGGCTCGGCGACCGCCCTCGGGGCGCGGCTGCCGTGTCTGTGGTGTGAGCCGTCTACGCATACCTCGCCTGATAATGGGGGACATGTTCACTCCTCGCCACCTCGTTCTGGGCCTCGCCGTAGTGCTCATGTCGTCGGCCGTCGCGTTTGCGCAGCCGGCCGCTCCGCAGGAGCCGGTGCTCAACCAGAAGGGCAAGGACGTGCAGTGGGTGCCGACCTCGCCGGTCCTGCTCGACAAGATGCTCGACATGGCCCAGGTCACACCGAAGGACTACCTGGTCGATCTCGGATCGGGTGACGGCATCACCGTCATCGGCGCAGCT
>CALQBJ020000151.1 GCA_943328785.2 Bifidobacterium breve | reverse complement strand
TCGAGCAGCGCGCCGAAGTGATCGTTCTGCCGCAGCTGGTTCGTGTCGCGGCGCAGTTCGTTCGCCACCCACTTCTCCGGCGGCGCCGAGTCCCAGCAGCGCCCGACGATGTAGATGGTGTCGGCGTCGTAGAGAATCCAGGCCTCGGTACGTTCGGTCGAGATCGCGCCTTCGGTGGGCACGTTCTGGATGAAGTCGGTGATGGCGGGTACCGTCCGGTAGACCTCTTCGTCGAGGCGACCATCGACGCGCAGCGGCTCCGTCAGGCGCACCGCGCGCACGGTGGCGCGGCCCCCTTCCCGCCGGATGACGTCCGGTGCGACCGGCGGCGGCGGGTTGTCGGCGATGACGCGCGGCTGGCGTCCGCGCGGCGGCGCTTGCGCCCGTGCCGGAACCGGAGCCACGGCAACAACCATCAACGAGAGGCACGAAGCGGCAACGCGCAGTCGGGTCGACATGTGTCGCGCAGGATACACCGCGTATGAGCGATGACATGCCCGATTTCGCAAGCCGGAGGTCGTGGGCCAGGGTCCGGCTGAAGCCGGACACTACGATTCGGCTGACAGGTCTCGTCGCGCCTTCCAGATCGACTCCAGCACCGCGTTCACATGCTGGTCATCGGAGAACGGGCTGAGGATGTACGACTTCAGCGCGTTGATCGGCTCGCCGTAGTCGGTCTTCCTGTAGCAGTCGGTCAACGACAGCACCACGCCGCGTCCCTGCAGCGCGTCGGCCTGGATCAGCTCGAAGATGCGCCGATTGTAGGCGTTGTGCTGCAACAGCGTCTCGCGATACGCCGGGTCGGTGCGCTCCTGCTGCGGCACCGAGAAGGTGTCCACTCCGTCCGGGTAGACCCGGAAGAGGGTGACCGGGCCGAAGTTGTCGCCGTTCATCACCGTGGTCGAGGCGTGGCCATCGAGGTGGTCGCGCAGGGCCTCGGCCATCGTCACGAGATGACCGAGCAGCGCCTGCAGGCCGCGCTTGCCGAACAGGCGCAGGTTCGCGATGGCCGCCAGCGGCCCGCTGCCGGCGCGCGTCGTCTCGAGCGTGTACTTGCCCGGATGCCGTGTGCCCGACTGAAAGATGTACGGCGTCTCCTCGTCGCGGCGCGTCAGGCGCGCGAAGTCGTGGCCATCCTTCAGCAGCACGGCGCTGGAGATGTACGGGGTGAAGCCGGTCTTGTGGTAGTCGATGCCGAGCGAGTCGGCGAGCCCGAGATGGCGGATACGGCGCGCCGTGCCGGCGAGCGCGCGCACGGTGCGATGACGGAACCCGAGCGGGTTCGCCTCGAAGTCGTAGTCGTTGAAGACGCTCCAGGCCCAACCGATGACCGCATCGGCGTGGACGTGCGGCACGTAGTCGAGCCCGCACTCCTGCACGATCTCGTCACGCACGCGCACGATCGCCTCGAGATCGTCGAGGCCGAACGCGTCGGTCGTGCCCATGGTGGCGACGATGCAGGCGATGCGGCGGCCGTCGGCCATCACCTCGCGCAGCCGCGGCGCCAGCAGTTCGACACGCATCTGGTTGTCGTCGGTGGTCGGGATAGCGATGACGTTCTCTTCGCCGAGCCCGAGCCAGTTGGCAACGGTCAGGCAGGCGTAGTGTGCGCGGTCGGAACAGACGATCACCGCCGGTGCTCGCAGCCCCTTGCGGCGGACATCGGGCATCGCCTTCTCGAGCCCGATCTTCGCGCCGTAGAGCAGCGTACCGGTGCCGCCGAAGGTGAAGACGCCGTCGGCGCGGGCCGGGTCGTAGCCGACGAGCGCGGCCGTCATGGCGATCGCCTCGACCTCGGCGAGCGACACCTGCCGCGACGACTCCTCGCTCACGAGGTTCGGGTTGTAGATGGACGGTAGCAGGCCGCCGATGATGCTCGGGATGGTTGGCGACGGGACGACGTTGATCTGGGCGCGCGGATGGCCCCAGATGAACATCCCCGACAGATACTGCACCAGTTCGGCCGTCACCGACTCCAGCGTCGTCGGATCGTCGGCCATCGTCTTCAGGCGGGCAGCGGCGTAGTCGAGCTCGACCGGGGTGCCGAGCATCGGCGCGGCCGACTTGAGGGCATCAACCTGGTCGAGCGCCCGGAGGAACGAGAAGACGAAGTAGGCGTCGTGGACGCGGTCCGACACCGGCGCGGGGAACGCGGTGCGAAGCTGGGTGACGAGGTCCTGGTACGCGGTCGCCATGGCCTCAGTGTAGGCCGTCTGCCACGGCAGCTACCACGCGGTCTGGCGCGCCTGCCGCTGCTGGTGCTGACGTCCGACGAGAGGCTGGGGCCGGTGGGAACCGGTGCGTGCCAAGCGGCTGTCCGGCTGCGAGCAGTAACTCCGCCTTGTCGGCCGGCAGCGGGCGCGAGAAGAAGTAGCCCTGCGCCAGGCGGCAGCCGAGCCGTTCGAGCTCGTTCGCCTGCGCTTCCTCCTCGATCCCTTCGGCCACCACGTTGGTCTGCAGCGTCTTCGCCAGTGCGAGGATGCTCTCGACGATCGCCGGACGGTCGTCCATCAGCAGGCCGCGCACGAACGAGCGGTCGATCTTCAGCGCATCCACCGGTAGCTTGTGCAGATGGCTCAGCGACGAGTAGCCGGTGCCGAAGTCGTCGAGGTAGATCTTCACGCCGAACTGGCGCAGCTCGGTCAGCACCTGCGCCGCGAACTGCGGCGCGTCCATCAGCGCGGTCTCGGTAATCTCGAGACGCAGGTCCTCTGGACGCATGTGGTTCTGCTCCACCGTCCGTTCGACGAGATAGATGAAGCCCTGCTGCACGAGCTGCTTCGCCGAGACGTTGACGGTGATGTAGTCGAGCCCGCTCTGCGGATACCGCGCCTTCCATTCGACGAACTTGGCGCACGCCTGCTGCATCACCCACGTGCCGAGCGGTTCGATGATGCCCAACTCCTCCGCCATGGGAATGAAGTCGGCCGGCGACACGGGCGTGCCGTTGCGATTCCAGCGCACCAGCGACTCGAAGCCGGTGCACATGCGCGACGAGAGCTGCACAATCGGCTGGTAGTGCACCTCGAAGCTGCGGCTCTTCACCGCTTGCCGCAGGTCGGTCTCGAGCCCTAACCGGTCGAGCGCCACCGTGTGCATGTCGGCGTCGAACAGTTCGTGCCGCGCCTTGCCGCGCGACTTCGCGTGACACATGGCCGTGTCGGCGTCGCGCATCATCTCTTCGGCGTTGTCATACTCCGCGCGACTGATGGCAATGCCGATGCTCGCGGAGCTGACCACCTCGCGGCCACCCACGTGGAAGGGCGCCTGCAGCGCCTCCTGCAACCTGAACGCGACAACGTTGGCCTGCATCTCGTCGGAGATGTTGTGGAGCATCACCGAGAACTCGTCGGCGCCGAGCCGCGCCACGGCGTCGCCAGGACGCAGGCACCCCTCGAGCCGCTTCGAGAGCGACACCAGCAACTCGTCGCCGGTGAGGTGGCCCAAGCTGTCGTTCACCACCTTGAACCGATCGAGGTCGAGATAGAGGACAGCGAACCGGCTGCCTCGCCGCGTCTTGTATTCCTCGAGCCGCGTCGCCACACGGTCGACGAAGGCGCCGCGGTTGAGCAGGCCCGTCAGTTGGTCGCGCGAGTTCGCGTTCGCCACCTGCTCCTGCGCAGAGCCCTGGTCGGTGATGTCGGTCATCGAGCCGGCAATGCGTGTGAGCCGCCCACTGTCATCGCGCGCCGCTACCGCACGGCAGCGCGCGCGGCGATACGAGCCGTCCTCGTGCCTGATCCGGTGCTCGACGTCGAGCCGGTCAATGCGCCCGTCCGCGAGCGCGCCGATGGCTCGGGCCACACCGGCGGCATCATCGGGATGAATGCGGCTGAACCAGGCGTCGGCCGCGACCTGCGAGTCGCCGTCGGGTATGGCCAGCAGTTGGCGCCAGCGCGCCGAGACGAACAGCCGGGTGCGCGTGTGGTCGAGTTCCCACAGGCCGTCGTTCGCGGCAGCACCAATCAGCGCGAAGCGCTCGGCGTTGTCGAGGAGCCGCTGCTCGGCCCCGGCCAGCTCGGTGTGGTCGGCCCAGACGATCACGACGCCCGCGGTCTCGGGCACCAACGTGACGCCCAGCACGCGTTGCTGCGTCGCGGTGCGAATGGACACCCGCGGCAGCGTGCGCGGCGTGCGCGCCCGCAGCGTCTCGAGGACCGCCGCCGGCACAGGTGATGCGGCCAGGGCCGGCGTCACTTCGGCGAGTGTCCGGCCCACCGCGCGCGGCACCGGACATTCGAGCAGCACCGCCAGCGTGTCGTTCCATTGCCGTACGATGCCGCTGTCGTCGACGAGGCACACACCGTGGTCCGCCGACCCGACGACGTCGAGCCGCCGTTCCTGCGCACCGTCGTGCTCCATGCTGCGGCGATACGCGTTCCATGCGAAGTACAGCGGCAGGGCCGCCAGCGACAACAGCAACCACGCGCCGCGACTGGCCAGTTCAGCGAGGGTCACGGCCATGGCCGCACCGATCACATGGCCGGGCACACCGCGCAGCGCCTGGGTTGGCCAGCGACGCTCGGGTTCACTGCCGGTCGCCAGCGGCGACAGCACGTCGGCGACCGCGGTGGTCACGACGCAGTAGGCGAGCACGGCCCCGGCCAGCGACACACCCTGCCAGGGCCACTGCAAGGGCACGGTGGAACCGCCGAGAATGGCGTGCGCCACCGCCGCAGCCTGGGTAGCGGCGGCGGCGGTCACGATATCCAGCACGCTCCGGCGCAGACGATGGGTGTCGGGCGGATTCGTGATGAGCTGCGCACCCGTGGCCAGCACCGCCACGAAGGTCATGGCGGTCGGACCGAAGAAGAGGAGCATGGTGAGCGCCGCAACAAACGGCAACCGCATCACGCCTCCGCTGTCGGCAACCGAGCGTTGCGGTTCGAGCACGGTGAACAACCCGGCCGCCACGGCCGCCGCCGCGAACATACCGAGTGACACGGCGCCCGCCGCCTCCCAGGGACTGAACCCCTGGAGGTACAGGCCGGCGGCGGTCAGCAGCGCAACGATCGCTGCCAGTCCTGCCCGATTGACACACCACTGCACGGCAGGCCCTATCGCAAGGTCCGATCCGTACGACGCCGCCGGTACAAGTTGCTGTACCGACTATGGATGCGGGGCGGGACCGCGTTCTGACATACGCCGCCGTTCCGTCAGCCGCGTGCCGTTTCGGCACACGGGCGTCGGGTTTGTGACGGCAGGAGGACGTCGAGCGCGGCGACGGTCAGCGGTCGTGGGTGTTCTCGCCGACGTGCAGCCCGCACTCCTTCTTCGTCGCTTCTTCCCACCACCAGCGCCCGGCGCGTTCGTGCTGGTTCGGTGTGGTGGCGCGCGTGCAGGGCTCGCAGCCGATCGAGACGAAGCCGCGCGTGTGCAGCGCGTTGAACGGCACGTCGTAGGTCTCGATGTAGTCCCACACCTGCTTCGACGTCCACTGACTGAGCGGATTGAACTTCACCAGCGGACGCTCGGGTGTGCTGAAGGTGCGGTCGAGCTGAACGACCGGCACGTGCGCGCGGGTCCCTGGACTCTGGTCCTTGCGCTGCCCGGTGACCCACGCACCGAGCGGTGCCAGTGCGCGTGTCAACGGTTCGACCTTGCGGATGCCGCAGCACTCACTGTGGCCGTCCTGGTAGAACGAGAACAGCCCCTTCTCCCGCACAAGGCGCTGCACGGCGTCCGCCTGCGGCGCCACGGTGTCGACCACGATGCCGTAGTGCGTGCGGACCTTCTCGATGAACTGGTAGGTGTCCGGGTGCAACCGGCCGGTATCGAGGCAGAACACGGTGAACGGCACCGCCAGCTTCACCGCCATGTCGATGAGGACGACGTCCTCGGCGCCGCTGAAGGCGATGCCGACCGACGGCGAGTACTCCGTCAGGGCCAGTCCGAGGATCTCCTGCGGCGACTTCGTCGCGTAGCGGTCAGCAGTCCCCTGCAGGGATGAAAGGTCAAGAGCCATTCCCACGACCGTATCACCGCGGCCCGAACTCCCGCAAGGTAGCGGCAGCGCTGCGCACGCCGGCCTGACCGCGGCGGTCCGCCGAAGCGTCGCGCAGGCGGACGGTCGGCAACGACATACATCTGGAAGACGCGCCAGCGGCGGCATCCGGGGCACGAAATCGCGTCCGCGGCGGGGCTGGCGCGTACAATATCCCGATGTTCATTTTCGACCGCCGCACCCTGTTGCCGTTCGTCTTCGCGCTGGCCACGGCCGCCGGCGCGTGCCAGTCGTCGTCCACGCCAGCCGCCGCGCCTGCTGCAGCCGCCTCCGCGTCCCCGGACGTCTGGGCCACTGTCGATGGCCGCGAGGTTCGTCGTGAAGCAATCGAGAAGGTCTACCGGCGCAGCCTGCAGCCGGGCCAGACCCCGTCCGAGGAAGAAGCGCTCACCGCCAAGCTGAACCTGCTGGAGCAGGCGATTCTCGACGACCTCATCATCGCGCGCGCGAAGGCGCTGAACATCCAGCTGCCCGACGCCGACGTCGATGCAGCGTACAACGAGGGCAAGAAGAACCTGCCCGAGGACGCGTTCAACAAGGAACTGGCCGCGCGGAACCTGACGGCCGCCGACATGCGCGAGGAAGTGCGCAAGGACCTGACGGCGCAGAAGGTGATGGAGCGCGACGTCACGTCGAAGGTTGCCGTGACCGACAAGGACGTCAACGACTTCTACGACGCCAACAAGGCGCAGTTCAACCTGACCGAGGACGCGTTCCACCTGGCGCAGATTGTCATCACCGCGCAGCGCGATCAGCAGATTGCCAACCGCACCGGCGACGACGCCGCGACGCCGCAGGCCGCGACGCAGAAGGCGCAGATGCTGATGGAAAAGCTGAAGGCCGGCACGCCGTTCCCGGAACTGGCGATGGACTTCTCGGAGGATCCGAACTCGGCGCCGCGCGGTGGCGACGTAGGTCTGGTGTCGGTGTCGGCGCTGAATCAGGCGCCCAAGGCGCTGCGCGACACGGTCATGAAGCTCGAGCCTGGCAACGTGAACATTGTCGGGATGGAAGGTGGCTACACGATCGTGGCGCTGGTCGCCAAGCAGGCCAAGGGGCAGCGCGACCTCAGCTCGCCGGAGGTGAAGAACGGCATCACCACCACGCTGCGCGACCGTCGTGAACAGCTGCTGCGCACGGCCTACCTGTCGGCCATCCGCAACAAGGCGAACGTCGTGAATCTTCTCGCGCGCCGCATCGTCGATGGCCAGGGCGCCCTGCCGCCGACCCTGGCGCCGACCGCACCGAAGTAACGACGGCCGTTCACGGTGATGCCCGCGTGTGCGGGCATCACCGTCGTTCTCCCGCCTGCGCGGCTACTTCGTCACGCTGAAGCCGTCGATGTGCACTTCGAGCTGATGGTTCACGCGGATCCCCGCGATACCGTCGGTCTTTGCCGTCATGCCGGTCTTCGGCGTCGACCCCACCACCGTGCCGTTGACGACGTAGTCGATCTTGTCGGCGAGCACGCGCACTTCGAGGTTGTTCACCGACGTGCCGTCGACGCCCGGCTTCTTCACCGCGTCACTCGCCGTCTTCGCGACGATCGTCGGCGCATCCGTGTCGCCGTCACGCCGCTTCACCAGCCACGTGCCGTCCTGGCCGACGGTGAAGTAGATGTAGCTCTGGCTCGCACCGTCGAGCGCACTGCCGCCGAAGACCAGCCCGTAGTAGTTGGTGTGGCTGCTTGGCTTGATCAGCTTGAAGCTCGCCTTCACCGTGTAGGTGCCGGTCGGGCTGTTCGCCTGATTCCAGTAGACCGCGGCGGCCGGGTTGGTAGCGTGGAAACCGGTGCCCATCGACACGAACTTCACCGTGCCAGCGGCGTCGGGATCGGACGCGCTGGTGCTCCGGTCGAGCCGCTGCTTCCAACCGGTCGGGGCGGATTGCGCGCCGACGCCGACTGCCGCCACCAGGGCGAGGGCCGCTACGTAAAGAGTGCGCTTCATCATTCAAACTCCTCCTGTCGAAAATACGGTCGTTGATGGAAATCTTATACGCGTCTGGTCGATTTCCGATCAGGTTCGGAGGCGACGAAGCGCGCCTTCGAGGCGATGAAGAAGGATGTCTGGCAGCCCAGCTGGCCTACGGCGACAGGTTCACGCACTCAGGCACTGTGGGCCGCGCAGCTACGCGAGTTTCTGCCCAATGCCGAAGTGGAACGACGCCGGACTGGGAGGCGTGTCCATGACGCATGGTGACAATCGCCGCCCGGAAATGACGCGGACTCGGCTACTGTGTTCGGCGACCCATGCTTGATGCCCAGCAGCAGGAACAGCTCAATCAGGACCTTGGCCTTGGCGGCCGGATGTCGGAGCGGAGCCACTCGCGGCTCCTGAACCACGACGGCACGTTCAACGTCGGGCGCAGCTCGCTCGGTCCATTCCATCCCTACAACGCGTATCACACGCTGCTCGCGATGCCGTTGCCGCGCCTCCTGGCGCTGGTGGCATCGGCGTACTTCGGCACCAACCTTCTGTTCGCCGCCCTGTACTGGCTGTGCGGCGCGGGCGCCCTTGACGGTGCGGCGCGCCAGGCGGTCGGCCGGTTCGAGGACTGTTTCTTCTTCAGCGTGCAGACGTTGGCCACCATCGGCTACGGCCGGCTGGTGCCCGTGACGCGCGTGGCCAACGCCCTGGTCGCCGTAGAGGCGTTGTTTGGACTCCTCGGGTTCGCGATTCTGAGCGGGCTGCTGTTTGCGCGCTTCACGCGGCCGTCTGCCAAGATCGAGTTCAGCCGCTCTGCGCTGGTGGCGCCCTACGGCAAGGGGTGGGCGCTCATGTTCCGCCTCGCCAACCTCCGCCGTCACGACTTCACCGATGTCCACGCCGTGGCGTCGCTCGCGCTCTGGGTAGAAGACAACGGCGTGCGCCGACGCCGCTTCTACCAGCTGTCACTCGAACGGACGTTCATCATCTTCATGCCGCTCCACTGGGTGATCGTGCATCCCATCACCGAGGCGAGCCCACTGCGCGGCTTTACGGAAGAGGCCTTCCGCGCGTCGGAGCCAGAGCTGGTGTGCCTCGTGAGTGGTCATGACGAAACGTTCGCGCAGACCGTCCACGCGAAGACAAGTTACGACAGCAGCGAAATCGTCTGGGGCGGCCGGTTCCGCGACATGTACTTCGGCGAGACCGAGCGGCTGTCGATCGATCTCGACCGCCTGCATCTGTTCGAATCCGTCGATCCGCCAGCCGGGGTCTGAGCGTCGTGCTGCGACGCCTGCCGAACGCGATCACGTTGCTGGGAGTGACGGAGAAGGATGTGGCGGGGGCGAGCGCGGCCGTGCGCTAGAGAGCCGCGCGGACGTCGGTGTGACGAAAGTCGTTGCCGACAAATAGCAGAAGGTCGTCAGCGATTGTCGCCGTCGCGTACGAGAGGCAGTCGCCAAAGTTGAGCGCGGCCTTGTGCCGGCCTCGACCGTAGCGGGCAAACGCCTCTGACGCGCGATGCCACTCGGCCTCGCCGAACGGCACGACGGTGATGGCGAGCTCCTTCACCAGCTCCTCTAGCTCGCGTCCTGCTTCCCCGCCTCGGCGCCCCGTAAACACGAGGCTCGTTTCGACCAGCGTTGGCGCCCCCACGCGCACGTGCTCCGCCTCGAGAATGCGATCGACGATCTCGAGGTAGCCCGGTTCGGAGAACAGGATGGCGATGATCGCGGAGGTGTCGAGGGTCATACGCCCTCTGGGCCGTAGCCGAGCAGGGCGTCCTCTTCAGCGCTGGTCAACCGGCGCCCGAGTTGATCCTTCGGAATCGACGCCCACACCTTCGTGCGAAGGAAGCGCAGCACGCGCGTCCGCCGCGCCTTCGATGACGGAGCCGTCAGCCGCAGGCGTCGCTCTTCGAGTGCGCGCCGAATCGCTTCGGTCTTCGACTCTCCGGTGAGGCGGGCTACTTCGTTCGCCAAGCGCTCGACGTCCGGGTTCTTCAGGTTCAGCGCCATGA
>CALQBJ020000150.1 GCA_943328785.2 Bifidobacterium breve | reverse complement strand
CCGGCGCTCGGCTCGTCGTGCGCCCAGCTCGACGCACCGGCCCGCGCGCGAGTGGCCATCGCGCAGGTATTGCTCCACGACCCGTCGGTGCTCCTGCTCGACGACGTCGTGCCGGTGGCCGGAAGACGGGATGCGGGCCCGCTCGCGCAGCTCGTGCAGCGACTCCGCCAGCAGCGCACCGTCGTGCTCACCGGTCCCGTCAGCCTCGTCGATATCTTCCCAGGGGCGCGCCTCATCACGCTCGATCACGGCCGGCTCACGTTCGACAGCGCCGTGCCGGCGCTCGGGCGTCCGCACCGCGCCTGACCAGGTTGGTCATTGGCCGTCAATCCCTAGTACGATCGCCATTCCATGTGCGGCATTGCCGGTATCGTCCACACCGACGCGCGCCCCGTCGACCCAGCGGCGCTGCGCCGCATGGGCGACGCCATGGCGCATCGCGGTCCTGACGGCAGCGGCGAGTGGACCTCGGGCCCGGCCGGCCTGGCCCATCGACGCCTCGCCATCATCGACCTGACCGGTGGCCGCCAGCCGATGGCGTCGGCCGCCACCGGCTGCGTGCTGACGTTCAACGGCGAAATCTACAACTTCCGCGAACTGCGCCAGGTGCTGGAGCGCGAGGGACAGCCGTTCTTCGAGCGGAGCGACACCGAGGTGGTGCTGCGCGCCTATGAACAGTGGGGCGACGCCTGCGTCGACCGCCTGCACGGCATGTTCGCGTTCGCGATCTGGGACCCGCGGCGTGCGCGGCTCTTTGCGGCGCGCGATCGGCTCGGCATCAAGCCGCTCTACTACCGCTGGCAGGGCCACACGCTCACGTTCGCCTCAGAGCTGAAGGCCATTCTTGCCGCCGAGTCCGGCGAGCGTCCGGCGCTCGACCCTCGCAGCTTCGACCGCTACCTGCGCCTGCAGTACGTGCCGGCGCCGCACACGATGGTGGCCGGCGTGAAGCAGCTCCTGCCTGGCTGTACGCTGACACTGTCCCTTGACGGTCAGCCGCAGGAATCGCGCTACTGGCAGGCGCGCGCGAAAGCCTCGGGCGCCTCGTCGACCGAGGAGTTCCAGGAACGCCTCAGCGCCGTCGTCCGCAGTCACCTGGTGGCAGACGTCCCGGTCGGCGCGCTCCTCTCGGGCGGCCTCGACTCGAGCCTCGTCGTCGCGCACATGGTGCGGGAGGCGTCGGGTCCGGTCCACACGTTCTCCGTCGGCTTCGAGGATGCACACCTCGACGAGCGCGGCTCGGCGCGCCAGGTCGCCGCACACCTCGGCACTGTGCACCACGAACAGTTGGTGACGGACGCCGACGCGGCCGCCACCCTGCCGCAGATCGTCGCGGCCATGGATGAACCGCTGGCCGACTACGCCGCACTGCCGACCTACCTGATTGCGCGCTTTGCCGCACAGCACGTGAAGGTGGTGCTGACGGGTGAAGGCGCCGACGAACTCTTCGCCGGCTACCGGCGCTATCGGCGCGACCGAATTCTCGCGCCCATCGCGCGGTTCCGCCCCGCCTATCAGGCGTCGCACGTGTTCTCGGGACGCGAGACCTCGCGCCTCCTCGGCCGCCGTCCCTCACGCTTCGAGCGGGCCGCGCACGGCGGACGCCGTACCGCCGACACACTCAACCAGTTACTGCTGCGCGACGTCGAGGGGTGGCTGCCCGACAACCTGCTCGTCAAGGTCGACCGCATGACGATGCTGTGTTCGCTCGAGGCGCGGGTGCCGTATCTCGATCACCAGTTCGTCGAGTACGCCCTCGGCATCCCGGCCGCCAGCAAGCTGCGGCTCCTCAGCGGCCCGAACAAGCTGCTGATGCGCGAAGCTGCCGGCGCGATGATGCCGGCCGTGATTGCCGCCCGGCCGAAGCAGGGGTTCAAGCCACCGATCGATGCGTGGCTGCGTGGCCGTCTACGGCCGCTGGCGCACGACGCGCTGCTCTCGTCCACGTCGCGCCTGCACACCTACATCGATCCGCACAGCATCCGGCGCCTGCTCACCGACCACGACGCCGGACGTGCGAACGGTCATCGCATCTGGACACTGCTAATCCACGAACTCTGGAGCCGCGAGCACGGTGTTGCCTGAGCGTCCCGTCGCCTACATCCTTGGCACCTTCCCGCAGGCCTCGCAAACCTTCATCGCCCGCGAAGTCCGTGGCCTGACGCTCGCCGGCCTGCCGCTGCAGATCTTCGCGCTCGGCAGGCGCGCGCCCGACGTGCTCGAGGAGGCCGACCGCGCCTGGTACGCGGACGTCCGCTTCGCACCGTTCTTCCTCGCGCCGCGCGTCCTCGCGGCCAACGTGGGGCTGGCGCTGCGGGCACCGGGGCGCTACGTACGCACCTTCTTCACCTTGCTGGCACTGCCCCATCGCCCGCGCATTCTGGTGCTGCGCGCCATCGCCCTGTTCATGACCGGCGCCTGGATCGCGCACACGATCGAGCGCGCGGGCGGCTGTCGCCAGGTGCACGCGCACTTCGCACTGGCACAGACGGAGGTGGCGATGGCGGTCGCCGGGCTGCTCGAGGTCCCCTTCAGCTTCACCGCACACGCACGCGACATCTACGCCACGCCGAGTGCGCTCGAGGAGAAGATGCGCGCGGCCCGCGTCGTCGTGACCTGCACCGGCTACAACGTCAGCCACCTGCGGGGACTGTGCCCGGAACTGCCGGACTCGCACATCCAGTTGGTGCATCACGGGGTCGACGTCGACGCGGCCTCGCGCATCGCCGAGCAGCGGGACGTGGACGCCGGCGCGCCTCCGGTCATCCTGGCTGCCGGGCGCCTGATCGACAAGAAGGGATTCGATACGCTCATCGATGCGTGCGCCGTGTTGCGCGAGCGCGGGGTCTCGTTCGCATGCCGCATCTTCGGGACCGGTCCGCTCATGACAGAGCTGCGGCGTCGCGTGGAGGCCGCAGGCCTCGCGGGCTCGGTCGACCTACCAGGCTGGGCGCCCGCCTGGCAGTTGCTCGACGAGATGGGCCACGCCGCGGTGTTCGCCATGCCGAGCCGGGTGGCTGCGGGCGGCGATCGGGACGGTATCCCGAACGTGGTGCTCGAAGCCATGGCCGCCGGCCTTCCCGTCGTCGCCACCAATGTCTCCGGCATCCCCGAGGCGGTCAGCCACGAGACCACCGGCCTGCTTGTCGAGCCTGACGATGTGACGGTTCTGGCCGGGGCGCTGGAGCGGGTGCTCACCGATGCGGCCCTCTCCGCGCGCTTCGGTGCGGCCGCACGCGCGCGGATCCGCGAGGAGTTCACGCTCGAGGTGGCATCGTCGCGCCTGATCGCACTCTTCGGCTCCGTCCCGGCCCGCTGACCTGCGATGATGGATCGATGAGCCAGCCCGAGCCTACCCCGCCACGTGTCCGCCAGATCTCCGCCGCCGAACTCAAGGCGATGCTGGACAGCCACGTGCCGTTCGAGTTCGTCGACGTCCGGACGCCCGAGGAGCGGGAGCTCGCCTCTATCGCCGGCGCGCGACTGCTCGACCAGGAGTACGGCGATCAGATCCTGAAGTTCGAGCGTGACACACTGCTCGTCTTCCAGTGCCATCACGGCATCCGCAGCCAGTCCGCGGCCGAGTACTGCATCCGTCAGGGCTTCACCAACGTCTGTAACCTTGTGGGCGGCATCGATGCCTGGTCATTGACGGTGGACCCGACGGTGCCGCGCTACTAAAATGGCTGCCTGACGACGGCGGTTGTTCCGATTCCCGACTCCGAACGTCTAAATTTCCGTGGCTCTTCCGGCATCATCCATCGGCGACGCGGCGGCGTTCCCGCCACCGGACGGCACCGTCGCCCTCAACCTGGGCGCCGCGGCCGCGCTGCTGCTTGCCGTGTCGGTGGCTGTCGCCTTCGACTGGGTCGCCCTCAAGGGCGTCATCGTGGTGGGGTTCCTGTCGGTGGCCCTCGCCTATCTCGTGCTGCCTATCTTGCAGATCATGCGCCGCGAGGCGCCGGCCCGGTTCGGCGGCTGGCGGCCCTCCCGCCTGCTCGCGGTCGGGATCGTCTACGCGTCGGTCGCACTGCTCCTCGCGCCGATCTGGGCGATCTGGGGCGGCAAGATCGTGTCGACCGTGCCGGACGTGGCGCGTGAAGTGCCCGTGCACGTGTCGCGCTTTGCGTCGCAGGTGCGCGCCAGCGAGGCGTGGCACGAGCAGTTTGCCTTCGAACTCGAAACCCGCGCGTTCCTTCGCAAGGCCACGCACAACGTCTCGGAACGCGTCCAGGAAGAGGTGGCCGAGGTGGGCGCCGAGGTGATGCGTGCGCGCCTGGTCCTGCCGTGGCTGGCCGGGGTACCGGTGCTGGCGCTGCTGCTCGTCGGCCAGTGGCCCGCCTTCCATCGTTCGGCGGCACGGGCGCTGCCGACAGCACACCTGAAGTGGCGCACGGACCAGTTCCTGCGAAACGTGAACATGGTGCTCGCGGCCTACACCCGGGCGCAGGCGCTGTCCGCGCTCATCGTCGGGGTCATCTGCGGCGTCGGGTTCGCGCTGATGAAGCTGCCCAACGCGGCCATGTTCGGCATCGTCGCCGGGCTGCTCGAAACCATTCCAATCGCCGGTCCGCTGGCTGTCGCCATCTCGGCCACGTCGGTGGCATCCTCATCGCAGGTGCTGCTGGTGCTGGTCTTCCTCGGCGGCCTGCGCGTGCTGCAGGACTACGTGATCTACCCGCGACTGATCCGGCGCGCCATGCACCTGCATCCGGTGCCCGTGGTGCTGGCGATCTGGCTGGGCGCCGGGTTTGGCGGCGTCGTCGGTGTCTGCCTGGCAGTACCGACCGTTGGGGTGCTGCAGGTGGCCTGGCGCCACTACCGCGAGTATCTGGCCGTCGAGCGGATCGTGCGCGAGCACGGGGTGTGGCCCACCGACGCGTAGCGACCCTACAGGAAGCGGATCACCATCACCGTCATGTCGTCGCGGGGCGGTTCGGTGCCGGCGAAGTCGGTCACGGCCGACAGCACCGCGTCGAGCGCGTCCTGCGCCGAGCGCCCGCGCACGGTGTTCAGCACCGCCGCCAGCCGACCGTCCTCGAATTCATCGCCCGCCGCATTCACCGCTTCCGTCAGGCCATCGCTGAAGATCACCAGCAGGTCGCCGGCGCTGACCGGCGTGTCGCCGGTGTCGTACTGGCTGAAATCGAACAGCCCCACGACGGTGCCGCCGGTCTCGAGCCTGGTGAAGCCTGAGCTGGTCACCAGGAACGGCGCGTTATGACCGGCGTTGCAGTAGCGCAGCGTGCCGTTCTGCAAGAGTTGTCCATGAAACACCGTGACGAAGCGCGACGCCACCGCACGGCGGCAGAGCGCGCGGTTCATGCGACTGCACACCTGCGCGGGTGAATCGATCGCGTCGGACTCGCCGGCGAGCAGTCCCTGCACCACGGCGGTCAGCAGCGCGGCGGACGTCCCCTTGCCGGCCACGTCGGCCACGGTGAACGACAGTGTGCCGTCGTCGCCAGGCACGTAGTCGAACAGGTCGCCGCCGACCGAGCGGCAGGGGGTGGTGCTGGCCACCAACTCCACCCTGCTCGACGCGTAGTGATCCGGCGGCAGCAGCGCGCGCTGGATCTCCGCGGCGATGCGCAGTTCCTGCGCCGCACGCTCGGCTTGCACCGCCTCCTGATAGAGCCGCGCGTTCTCGATGACCACCGCAGCCTCGGCCGCGAGCGCGTGCAGGACGCCGGCGGCCTGCAGGTAGCCCTTCTCGCGGCTGTCCAGATACAGCACACCGATGCGGCGCTCACCGGCATCCGATGCCGGCTCGTTGCCGAACTGCCCCATCTTGAGCGGCGTGCACAGAACGTGACGGATGCCGAGGGCCAACGTACCGCTGTGATGCGACGCGTGCATGTCGTCCAGCAGGTCGCTGACGATGCGGTCCTTGCCGGTCGTGAAGACTTCGGTGGGAATCTGGGTGCTGGTCTGGGCGGAGGTGAGCGTGATGCCGCCGCGCCCGCGAGCGAGGCGCTGTACCAGTTGACCGCCAGGTTCGGCGAGCAGGATGAAGCCGCGCTCGGCGCCCGTCAGTTCGAGGGTGCTGTCGAGCACGATGCCGAGCACTTCGTCGAGCACCTGGCCGGAGCCGAGGGCGCGAAGGCCGGCGAGCAGCGCGTTGACCTGACGGAAGTCGAAGTGCCCCGATGTGAGCGCACTCGTTTCGCCAGACTCGACGCGTAGTTCGGTGTCGCCGATGCGGAGGCGATCGCCCGGCTTCAGCTCGGCCGTCTCAATCCTGAGATCGTTGACGAACGTGCCGGTGCGCGAGCCGAGGTCGCGAATCCGCCACACGCCCGCCGCCTGGAACAACTCGGCGTGACGCCGCGAGACACGGCCATCCGCCAGTTGCAGTTCCGTATCTGAACTGCGACCGATCGAGAACGGCCCCGACGGCACCGAGACCGAGCGCCGCCCGGACGAGTCGGCGACGCTCAGGTTGAGCATGTCTATCCCGGAAAGCTCTCGAGCGCTTCGGCCTCGGTGTCGTAGGAGTCGAACACCGTTGACAGCTTGGTGATGACCAGCAGGTCTTTCAGCTTCTTCGTCACGCCCACCAGTTTCAGGGCGCCGCCCTGCTTCTTCACCGTGGAGAAGGCGTTGACGAGTTCGCCGAGGCCGGCGCTGTCGATGTAGGCGACGCCACTCAGGTTCAGCAGCACCTTCTTCTCTCCGGACTGCAGCAGGCTCCGCACCTTGTCGCCAAGCTTTTCCGAACCATCGGCACCCAGTGTGATCGGGCCGTCGATATCGAGCACACACACGCCTTGCACTGTCCGCTGCGAGATGTTCATGCACATCCTCCTACTAAAATAAATAATTCGGGATTATATGGCGAACGCACCGGTCCCGCGTCAGGAAAGCGCGCGGTGGAATCGTGGCGAGGTGGCCGCACCTGCTCGGCCTGCGCTCTCGTCGGGCGGCAGGTCGGCAGCGACAGACCGCTGGAAAACGCTCTAGAATCGACGACGTGGACGATCAGCCAGTCACCCTGTGGAAGATGCGCCGCGACAACGAGGAAATCGCCTGTCGCGCGCGCCTGGCCCCGTACGGGATCGAAGTCGACATGCTGAACGACGGCGCCGTCGTCCTCACGCGAGTCTTCGCGACCGATGACGAGGCGCTCGGCTGGGCCCGCGACAAGCGCGACCGGCGCGAGTCCGAGGGTTGGCACGCTGCCCCGGATGAACCGAATCCCGATCAGCCGCGCGTCGCCTGAGTCGGGTCTGGCGAGACCCGCACCAGCAGTTTCCCGAAGTTCCGGCCATCGAACAACCGCAGCAGCGCCGAGGGTGCCTGCGCCAGTCCGTCGACGACGTCCTCGCGGTACTTCAACGTTCCCTCTCGAATCCACTGCGCGCAGTCGCGCAGGAAGTCGGCCTGCCTGGCGGCATACTCGCCCACGATGAAACCGCGAATCATGATGCGGTTCGTCAGCAGGGCGCGCAGCGTCGGTCCGCTGGTGGGCGTCGGGTCGTTGTATTCCGAGATGGTGCCGCACACCGGGATTCGGCCATGCACATTCATCAGGCCAAAGACCGCCTCGAACACCTTGCCGCCGACATTCTCGAAGTAGACGTCCACGCCCTCGGGACAGGTTGCCGCCAGGGCGTCGCGCAGCGTGTCGCTGTAGTGGCTGACGCAGGCGTCGAAGCCCAGTTCCTGCACGACGTAATCGCACTTCTCCTTCGCGCCGGCGATGCCCACCACGCGGCACCCTGTCAGCTTCGCCAACTGCCCGACGATGGCACCGACGGCACCAGACGCTGCTGACACCACCACGGTTTCTCCCGCCTTCGGCTGGCCAAGGTCGAACAGCCCGACGTAGGCGGTCATGCCAGGCATGCCGAGCACACCGATGGCAGTAGAGATGGGCGCAACCGCGGGATCGAGCCGGCGCAGGTCGTGCCCCTTCGACACGTGACACTCCTGCCAGCCGTCGTAGCCGGTCACGAAGTCGCCCGGCGCGAACGCCGGGTTCGTCGACTCGATGACCTGGCTCACCGTACCGCCGATCATGACGTGGTCGAGCGGCACGCCGGCCGCGTACGACTTGGCCGACCCCATCCGGCCGCGCATGTACGGGTCGAGCGACAGGTAGATGGTGCGGCGCAACACGTCACCGTCGCCGAGCGGCGGCACCGGCACGGTGCGCAGCGCGAAGTTGTCTTCCGATGCATGCGTGACGGGCCGGCTCTTCAAGACAATCTGCTGATTGGTCACAGCGCTCTCCGCGACTCGAGTTCATCCCACCGTGCGTAGACCGCGAGTAGTTCGGCGTCGACCACCGTCGCGCGGGCCAGCGCCTTGGCGATGGCATCGCTCCCCTCTTTGTAGAACTCTGGGGACGCGATCTTCGCCTGCAACTGCGAGTGCTCCGACTCGAGCACCTCGATGCGGTGCGGCAACTGCTCGAGTTCGCGCTGCTCCTTGTACGACAGCTTCCTCGCCGGCGCGGCCGGCGCCGCTGCCGGCTCGGCGGCCTTCCCGCCCAGCGCACTTGCCCGCGACTCGGCAATCGCCGCCTTCGTCTGCTTGCGGCGCTGCCGCAGCCAGTCGGCGTAGCCACCGACATATTCCTCGATGCGGCCCTCGCCCTCGAACACGATCGTGCTCGTCACGACGTTGTCGAGGAAGACGCGGTCGTGGCTGACGAGCAGCAGCGTGCCCGGCCACTCCACGAGCTGCGCTTCGAGCAGTTCGAGCGTTTCGAGATCGAGGTCGTTGGTCGGCTCGTCCATCACGAGCACGTTCGCGGGGCGCGTGAACAGGCGCGCCAGCAGCAGACGGTTCCGCTCGCCGCCCGACAGCGCCTTCACCGGCGACCGCGCGCGTTCAGCCCCGAACAGGAAGTCGCGCAGGTAGCCGTGCACATGCTTGGTCTGGCCGTTGACGGTGACGGTGTCGTTCCCTTCGCCGACCGTGTCGAACACCGTCTTCTCGGGATCGAGCTGCTCCCGCTGCTGGTCGAAGTAGGCGATCTGCACGTTCGCGCCGTGCCGCATCGTTCCCGAGTCGGGCTGGATCTGTTCGAGCAGGATGCGCAGCAGCGTCGTCTTGCCGGCGCCGTTCTGGCCGATGAGGCCGACGCGATCGCCGCGCATGATGCGCGTCGAGAAACCGCCGACGACGACGCGCGAGCCATAGACCTTCCGCAGCGCCTCGGCCTCGAACACCATCTTGCCGGACGAATCAGCCCTGTCGATCTTCAGCGAGACATTGCCCTGCACGTCGCGCCTGGCCCCACGTTCATCGCGCATTGCCATGAGCGCCTTTACGCGCCCTTCATCGCGGGTGCGGCGCGCCTTCACGCCCTGGCGCAGCCACACTTCCTCCTGCGCCAACCGCTTGTCGAACTTCTCGGACTGCGTCGCCTCATTGGCCAGCCACTCTTCCTTCTTCTGCAGGAACGTGGCGTAGTCGCCCGGCCACGAGGTGAGCTGGCCGCGGTCGAGTTCGATGATGCGTGTCGCCAGCCGCTGCAGGAAGGCGCGATCGTGGGTGACGAAGACGACCGAGCCCTTGTAGTCGGCCAGGAAGTTCTCGAGCCACTGGATGGCTTCGATGTCGAGGTGGTTCGTCGGTTCGTCGAGCAGCAGCACGTCGGGCTCGGCCACGAGCGCACGCGCCAGCAGCACGCGGCGGCGCCAGCCGCCAGACAGCGTGTCGACCTGGGCCGTGCCGTCGAGGTTGAGCCGCGACAGGACGAGATCGACCTTGTGCTCGCGACGCCAGTCGTCGGCGTCGTGCCCTTCGAGTCCGGCCAGCCCCTCGGCGACCACCTCGAAGATCGACTGCGTGGAGGTGAGCGGCACGTCCTGGACGAGCCGCGCCACCCGCAGCGCCGGCTGGTGCCAGACGGCGCCAGAGTCGGGCGCCAGTTCGCCGCTGAGAATTTGCAGGAGCGTCGATTTGCCGGCGCCGTTGCGGCCGATGATCGAGACCCGTTCGCGTG
>CALQBJ020000149.1 GCA_943328785.2 Bifidobacterium breve | reverse complement strand
CGCGCCTTGGTACCGGCCGGCGACGTGGTGGTGTGATCGATGACCGTGGCGGAGGCCGGCACGTGCGGCGCGATGCGTTCGAGCAGCGCGTCCACCGCAGCGTCATCGGAGACGATCAGGTGGATCTCGTCAGCGCCGGCAATCGCCTGCTCGGGCGTCTCGGCGACGACCGCGCCGTGCGCCGCAAGCGCCTGCGCCTTGGCGAGCGTGCGATTCCACGCCGTCACGCTCAACCCGCGTCGGAGCATCGACTCCACCATGCCGCTGCCCAACAGTCCCGTGCCAAGAAACGCAATACGCGACATGACCCTCCCTAGACCGCTTCCGTGTTCACGACCTGAGCATCCGGAAACCGGTATCCCACACACAGGTCATACGCCCACCCGCCCGCCACGGCGCCGACGCACGGCGCCACGATCGGCACCCACCACCAGCCGTTCGCGGCACTGAACACGCCGCTACCCCATCCGGCCATGGCCGTGAACAAGCGCGGACCGAAGTCGCGCGCCGGGTTGATGGCATAGCCGGTGTTCCAGCCGAAGCTGGCGCCGATGGCAACCACGAGCAACCCCACGAGCACCGGAGCCAGCCCGCTGGGTACCGGCGAGTTGCGGGAATCGGTAATGCCGAGAATCACCCCCATCAGCAGCGCCGTGCCCAGGGCCTCGTTCAGGAAGCCGATCGGGATCGTGGTGAATGCTTGCGGATAGGTGGCAAAGATGCCGGCGGTGCCCAGTTCACCGGACACCTGCCTGACGCCGCCGTCGAAGGCCGCCAGCGAGTCGTGATATGAGAGGAAGACGAGGAGCGACGCCACCAGCGCGCCGGCCATCTGCGCGGCCACGTAGGGACCGACCTTGGCCCACGGGAAGCGCCGGTGCACCGCGAGCGCCACGGTCACAGCCGGATTCAGGTGCGCGCCGGTCACGCCGGCCGACACGTAGCACCCCATCATCACCGCGATGCCCCAGCAGATGTTGATCGACAGCATCGAGCCTGCCGTCTGCTTGCTGAGCACCGTCTGGGCGACGACGCCGAGACCGAATGTCAGCAACACCGTCGTGCCCAGAAACTCCGCGAGCATCTCGCGACCCACTCCACGTGACATCTGCGCTCCCTCCATCGGAAAGGTGGTCATTGTAGACTCTTCCGCCATGCCCTACATCCTTGCGCTCGACCAAGGCACGACCAGCTCCCGCGCGATCGTCTTCTCGGGCGACGGCAGCATCAAGGCCATCGCCCAGAAAGAGTTCACCCAGATCTTCCCGAGGGCCGGCTGGGTGGAGCACGACCCGAACGAAATCTGGGCGTCGCAAATCGGCGTGGCCATCGAAGCCATGGGCCGCGCCGCGCTGACCTCGGCGGACATCGCCGCCATCGGCATCACGAATCAGCGCGAGACGACGGTGGTCTGGGACCGCGCAACCGGCGAACCGCTCTACAACGCCATCGTCTGGCAGGACCGCCGCACGGCCGAGTTCTGCGAACGCCTGAAGGCCGACGGCGCCGGCGCCCTGGTGCAGCGAAAGACCGGGTTGCTCATCGACGCCTACTTCTCCGCCAGCAAGATCCGGTGGATTCTCGAACACGTCGATGGCGCCCGCGCGCGCGCCGAGGCCGGGCAACTGGCGTTCGGCACCATCGACACGTGGCTGATCTGGAAGCTCACGGGTGGTCGCGAGCATGTGACGGATGTGAGCAACGCGTCGCGCACGATGCTGTTCGATATCCACACGCTGCAGTGGGACAGCGAACTGCTGTCGCTGTTCGGGGTGCCGGCGTCGATGCTGCCGGCGGTGCGGCCCTCGAGCGGCGTGATCGGCGAGACGTCCACCTCACTCGGCATCGGGCAGGTACCGATCGCGGGGGTTGCAGGCGACCAGCAGTCGGCGTTGTTCGGCCAGATGTGCCGCACGCCGGGCATGTCGAAGAATACCTACGGCACGGGCTGCTTCCTGCTGCAGAACATCGGCACGACGCCGACGCCGTCGCGCAACCAGTTGGTGACGACGGTGGCCTGGCAGATCGATGGCCGCACGGAGTACGCGCTCGAGGGGAGCGTGTTCATCGGCGGCGCCGTCGTGCAGTGGCTGCGTGATGGACTCGGCTTGATCCGCACCGCAGCCGATGTCGAGGCGCTCGCGCTGTCCGTGCCCGACAACGGCGGCGTCTATTTCGTCCCGGCGTTCGCGGGGCTCGGCGCGCCGCACTGGGATCCGTTCGCGCGCGGGACGATCGTCGGGCTCACCCGAGGCACGACCGCCGGTCACATCGCGCGCGCCGCGCTTGAGAGCATCGCGTTCCAGGTGGCTGATTTGCTCGACGCCATGGCCGCCGACTGCGGCATCCCGGCCACCGAACTGCGCGTCGACGGCGGCGCCGCGGCGAACAACACGCTGATGCAGATTCAGGCCGACCTGCTCGGTGTCTCGGTCGTCCGTCCCGCCGTCACCGAAACCACCGCGCTCGGCGCGGCCTATCTGGCCGGACTCGGTGTCGGCTTCTGGACGTCGGTGGACGACCTCACGGACCAGTGGCAGGTCGACCGCCGGTTCCAGCCAGCCATGGCGCCAGCCCCGGCACGCGCCCTGCGGCAGCGCTGGTCGGAGGCCGTGGGACGGTCGAAATCGTGGGAGCCGGGATCCTCGGTGTCCTGACCGGCGTCCTGAAGGCTCACGGGGTAAGATGCACGGTCTCGGTTCAGGAGGAGCAATGAAAGCACTGGTGTTTGCAATGGCGGTGGTGGCCGGTCTGGCGGCTGCACCGGCGATGGCGGCGGATCTAAAGGTTGGCGACGTGGCGCCCGACTTCTCGCTGCAGGCGACTGACGGCAAGACCTACAAGCTGTCCGACTTCAAGGGCAAGCAGTCGATCGTGCTGGCCTGGTTCCCGAAGGCGTTCACGCAGGGCTGCACCATCGAGTGCAAGTCGCTGGCGGAACACGGCGATCTCATCAAGAAGTACGACGTCACGTACTTCATGGCGAGTGTCGACGCCCTCGACGGCGCGCAGGGCAACAAGGCCTTCGCCGAGACGCACAAGGCGGACTTCCCGCTGCTGAGCGACCCGACGAAGGACACGGCCAAGGCCTATGGCGTGCTCACCGAGCGTGGCTTCGCCAACCGCTGGACGTTCTACATCGGCAAGGACGGCAAGATTCAGGCGATCGACAAGGACGTGGCGACGCGTCTGGCGACGTCGGCCGAAGACATGGCGACCAAGCTGGGCGAACTCAAGACGCCCGTGAAGATGGCCAGGAAGTAAGACCGCGTTCGGAAGTTCGAAGTCAGAGGTCAGTACGCCGCAGGCGGCGTCTGGCCTCTGGTTTCACCGCCCGCTCAGTCCAGCCAGACCCGCCCGACCTGCCTGACCCGCCCTCCGGCCCTTCCCAACCGAGGGCCTACGCCGTCGGCACCGGCGGCACCTCGACGCCGGACTGTCCGCGTCGCCTGACACGCGTCAGCGCCATCGCACCGAACCCGACCGTCCACGCCACGTACTCGATCAGCCCCCCGGCAATTCCCAGCACCATCGCCAGCGGGAACAGCGCACCTCCGCCGAGGCTCGCCACCCTCGACAACAGCACTGGCAGCATCAGCAGCAGCACGCCGATCGCGGTCACCGCGTACGGGTTGTGCGCAGGTCCGCCGAAGCGACCGACTGCGAGACCACCCACCTGATGCGCCACGCCGGTGAAGCCGACGAGACCGATCAGGGCCAGAGCGAGGACGGCAAACGGCAGGAGGAGCAGCAGTGGGATGCCGACGATCGTCATGACCAGCACGACGATGGTGATGACGAGGAGCGGGAGGAAGAGAATCTGTGCGAGGAAACCGACCGCGCCGGCCTTCAGCGACGAGGTGACCGCCACCTGCCCGGCCCGCTCCATGTAACCACGGCCGAAGAGCACGACAAGCATCGCCAGCAGGCACAGCACCGCGACGCGGGCCAGCGTGCCGACGAACGCGAATGCCGAGCCGAGCATCGAGCTCCACCAACTCCCGACCGGATTGCGACGCCAGGTCCAGCTGCCAAACTCGAGTCCGGGCACGCTCACCTCCTGCGCCTTGCCCCGCACCTCGGCTCCAGCGTCGCGAATCAGCCGGCCCCCGACGACCGTGACGTTCTTCTCGATGACCGAATCCGGGCCGAGGGTGACGTTGCCACCGACGGAGACGACATCGCCCTGCACGTCACCATCGACGCGCACCGACCCGCCCACGGACACCACGTCGCCATCAATCACTTCGTCGTGTTCCACCGTGATGTCGCCGCCGATGCGGACGCGGTCGCCATGACGACGATCGAAGGACGGACGACGGGGGCGACGGGGCGGCGTGGGCAGGTCAGGAGGCGTGGGCGCGCCCGACACGGCGGGCGCATCGGACGCGGGCGGAACGTCGGGAGCCGCAGGTGCGGCGGGGGCAGCCGGGGCCGCTGGCGCGAACAGCGCGCGGCGCGCCGCGTCGCCGAGATACGACAACTGCAGGACCTGGTCGGCATCGGCGCCGAGCGCCTGGCGCAGCTCAGCCCCGGTGGCCGGCTGACCGTCGATGGCGATGGTGCCACGGGTGATCTCCACCGAGCGGATGCCGTTCATCGGCCGCTTCGGGTGCAGGGCGATGCCGTCGCGCAACGGCAAGACGTCGAAGGTCCGCTCGACTGTTCGCCGCAGCGCCTCGTTGCGGCTGTCCTGTGCCAGAGCGGGGTGAACGCCGCACATGATTACGAGCGCGAAACACGCGCCCAACCTGCCCATCCGCATCATCGGGAAGACTCCTCATCAGAACCGAGCAGCCGCTGCAGCCAGTAGAACGCGAGTGCGCCTAACACCGCCAGCGCGAGCAGCACGCCCGACGCTTCGCGAGTGGCCAGCGTGTCGCCCGCTGCCCGCCCGACGGCCGACACAATGGTCCACGGGTCGGCGCCCGAGCTCATGGCGGCCGCCAACCACACACATCCGTTCACTGTCAGCGTGAGCGCACGAACCAGGGCGCGGGTGACGAGCGGCAGCAGCAGGTAGCCCGCTGCGCCGCTCGCGATCACCACGACCAGTCCGGCACCCGCGAGTCGCGTCGACCGAACTCCTGAGTTCGCCGACGGCTGTCGCCAGCCCATCTAGGTAGTTTTACGCGATTGAGAGGACCGGTGTTCCAGCACGGCGCGATTGGCCGAGCGCGACCGCAGTTCGTGCGCGCCTACTTGAGGGAGAGGCCGGCGCCGAACGAGAGCAGCGTGGTGCGCGGACCGCTGGGCCGGTTCGGCAGCGGCGTGGTCGGGTCGATGGCGTAGAAGCGGACGTCGAAGCTGAACGCGAGGTGACGCTTCATGAACCAGCGCGCGCCGCCGCCGTAGTTGATGGTCGTCAACTGCTCGGAGTCCGGCGCCTGCGCGGCCGCGCCATCAGCCGCAACGGACCAGGTCGAGGTGCCGATGCCGCCGCTCAGGTAGCTCCAGCCGTCGCCATCGCCGAAGTTGAACGAAATCTGTGGGGCGATATGGGTGAAGCGTTCGGTGGTCGCTCGGCCGAAGACGTTGTCTGCCTTCTCGGTGGACGCATGATGGGCTCGGCCCAGCGTGAGGTCGACGCCGAGGCCGAACGTCACAGCCTTCCAGCGCAGCGGGTACACATGCGCGCCGGCGTGCAGGCCCAGACCGGCGCCTGGCAGTTCGGACAGCTCCAGCCCGCGGCTGTCGGCCAGTTGCTGGTCGTCGGCCGGAAAGCGCGGCATCGTCCCGTGCACATCGACGACGAACGGCCCGATGCGGGGCGGCGGGTCCTGGGCGGCACCTGGGCGGGCCACGAGCCAGACCCCGATCAACACGATGAACAGCAGGCGCGGACGCAAGCGCGCATTGTACTAGCGGAGTCGCCGCCGCCGTCGACCGGGAGCCAACCTCGCCCGTGATTGACGCGTCTCTCCACCAATTACTACGATGCTGCCAGCATGGACCGTTACCAGACACTCTCCCCCCTGCCCGACCGCATCGATCAACTCGACGAGCTGGCCGTCGACCTCTGGTGGAGTTGGAATACGGACGGACGCGACGTGTTCCGTCATCTCGACTACACCCTGTGGAAGGAGACCGCGCACAACCCGGTACGCATGCGCTGGATACTGCCGCCCGAGAAGCTCGAGGCCGCGGCGCGCAACCCGCAGTTCCTCGCGGCCTACGATTCGGCGATCGCCAACCTCGCGGCGGCGCGCACGGCACGGAACACGTGGTGGGCCAACACGTATCCGGACCTGCAGGGCAAGTCGATCGCCTACTTCTCGGCGGAGTTCGCGCTGCATCAGTCGCTGCCGATCTACGCGGGCGGCCTCGGCGTGCTGGCCGGCGATCACTGCAAGGAGGCCAGCGACCTCGGCGTGCCGCTCATCGGCATCGGTTTCATGTACCCGCAGGGCTACTTCCACCAGCGGATTTCCGCCGAAGGCTGGCAGGAAGAGAGCTACGAACGCCTGAGCTGGGAGGACGTGGCAATCGAGAAGGCGACCTTCCCTGACGGCAGCCCGCTGATCACCGCGGTGCCGGTCGGCGACCGTACCGTGCTGGTGCAGGTCTGGCGGGTCCGCGCTGGCCGCGTGACGCTGTATCTGCTCGACACCGACCTCGAGGAGAACGCGCCGTGGGACCGCGAGCTGTCGGCCCGTCTCTACGGCGGCGACCGCGAGACCCGCATCCAGCAGGAAATCATCCTCGGCATCGGCGGCGTCCGCGCCCTCAAGGCGCTCGGCTTGGAACCGGGCGTGTTCCACCTGAATGAAGGGCATGCCGGCTTCGTCGTGCTGCAGCGCATCCGCGACCTCACCGAGCAGGGGGCGTCATTCGACGATGCGCTCGAACAGATCCGGAAGACGACCCTGTTCACGACGCACACACCGGTGCCGGCGGGTCACGATGCGTTCCCCTTCCACACGGTCGAGAAGCACCTGGCCGGGTGCTGGGGTTCGCTCGGCCCACACCGCGATCGGTTCCTTGCGCTCGGCGCCTACGACAACGGCGGTGGCCCGCAGTTCAACATGACGGCCCTCGCCCTGCGCTCGGCCGGCGTCACCAACGCGGTGAGCGAACTGCACGGTCAGGTCACGCGATCGATGTGGCAGTCGCTGTGGCCCGGACGCCCCGTGGAGCAGGTGCCGGTGGGCTACGTCACCAACGGTGTGCACGTGCCCACCTGGATTGCAGCGGATCTGGCGGACCTGTTCACGAAGTATCTGGGCGCGAACTGGCTGGACCGCCAGGACGACCCGGCACAGTGGGACGCCATCCTGTCCATCCCGGATGAGGAACTGTGGGCGGTGCGCCAGGCGCTGCGGCGGTACCTGTTTACCTTCGTGCGCGACCGCGCCCGCAATCGCTGGACAGTCGAGCGGGTCGGCACGCCGCGCATCGTCGCGGCCGGCACGCTGCTCGAACCCGATGCGCTGACGCTCGGCTTCGCGCGACGCTTCACCGGCTACAAGCGGCCAGAGCTGATCTTCACCGACCCGGATCGGCTCGCACGCATCCTGTCGTCGACCGAGCGGCCGATGCAGATTGTGTTCGCGGGCAAGTCGCACCCGGCCGACGAGACCGGCAAGCATCACCTGCAGCGTGTCTACAAGCGCGCGCTCGACCCGACCTTCGGTGGCCGCATCGCGTTCGTCGACGACTACGACCTGCACGTCGCCCACTACCTGGTGCAGGGGTGCGACGTGTGGCTGAACAATCCGCGCAAGCCGCTCGAGGCAAGCGGGACGAGCGGCATGAAGGCGGCGGTCAACGGCACCCCGCACCTGAGCATCGGCGACGGGTGGTGGGCTGAGGGCTACAACCGCACCAACGGCTGGCTCATCGACGGCGGCGGGACGAGCGACAACCTCGAGGCCGTGGATGCCGCCGACGCGTCGGCCCTGTACACATTGCTCGAGAACGAGATCGTCCCGGCCTTCTACGAACGCGACGCCAACGGCGTGCCGCGCCGCTGGATGGCCATCGTCAAGGAATCGATTCGAACCGTGGCACCGCGCTTTGCCGCGCGTCGTATGGTGAAGCAGTACGTGGAACGGATGTATGCCCCGGCGCTCGAGCAGCGCCTCGAAGTCAGCCGGTAACCACAGGGGACAACATGCGCATGAGACCGCTGATGATCGGCGTACTCGCGGTGGCCCTGGCGAGCGCCGCCAGGCGCTCCGCACCACTACCGCTTCACCGTCTACGCGCTCAACGCGCCGCTCGACTTAATGTCGAGTGATAGACTGACACGATGCCACGCAAGACGGTCGTGAAGGCACGCTGTGCGCTGTGCGGCGCGAAAGATGTCTCCGAGCCGAGAGGCGAGGAGAAGTATTGCCGCGACTGCTGGGATAAGAAGATCGCCGTCGAGGAGATCGTTGCCAGGGAGTTTGCGCTCAAGCGTTATATTCGCGCTCACAGCGCGGAGAAATACCTGATTTTCCACTCGACGCTGAAGCGCCCATGCGGTCAGCTCATCGTGGTGGATGACGGGTACGACCTCTTCCTGACGCTGATGCTCTACCCGAATTTCGGGTGGGACGATCCGGCCTACCACCTCGAAGGCGACCCTGAAGGGCGCGTGTTCTCCGAGTTGCTGGTCGACGTCGTCGCCGCCGAGGTCATCGAGCCATGGGGCGGCGGCAAGTGGCACATGGAAATCGTCCGGACCCTGAATCCCGAACCAGAAGACTGGAACGGGGAAATGTAAGTGTCTGCTGTATACTCTGGCCGACTCTTTTTTTTGACCGACCGATTTTTCTGGAGGATCGATATGAATCGCGTGCATTTTGCCGTCGCCGCGACGCTGATCAGCACCACGATGTTTGCCGGCGCCGTAGTCGCGGCTCAGTCCACGCAGCTCACGCCTGTGCTGGCTGGCAAGAAGATCGTCCCGCCCTTCAAGGGTGCGGCGAACATCGACATCACGCAGCCGGTCACCAAGCCCATCCCTGGCAAGAGCCTGGTGCAGACCACCATCAAGGTGAAGAACACCAATGCCGAGCCGATTGCTCGCCTGATGGTCGCTGAAACCTGGTACGACGCCAGTGGCGCCGTCATCGCCGGCGGACGTGGCGTGATCAACGGTCTTCTCAACCCTGGTGAAATCCAGACCATCACCATCGACACGCCCTACAGCGCGAAGATGAAGTCCAACAACTGGAACTTCACCCACGCGAATGGCACCGTGAAGCCGAACAAGGTGAAGAGCCTCGACGCGCCGGCCGACGCCGTCGCACCGAAGAAGTAGGCTTCAACCCGATTCGAACCGTTCAGAGGGGCCGGGACGCCGCACAGGCATCCCGGCCTTTTTTTGTACGGTCAGTCATTCCTACCTGCCCCTGATCATCACCAGTTCCGCCCTGACGAACCCATCCACGACCTGGCGGCAGCCCTGGGTGCTGCTGACCGAGACCAACGAAACCGAGGAACCGCCCCGGCCTGACCGCCAGCCGTTCGTCCACCTGCTGCCGGTACATGAAAAGAGGGCAGCGCCAGTGCGGCCCTGCCCTCTCCCTATTCCGTCGTCAGCGAACGTGAGACGTCCGCCGACTCACTGTCCGGCCGTCAGCCCCAGGCCAGTACGCGCCCGAGCAGCGACTTCTTGCGGGCGACGACGCGATTGCGCCCCTTCTTCTTCGCTTCGTAGAGCGCTTCGTCGGCCCGCTTCACCAGCGCATCTTCGTTCTCGCCCTGCTCGATGTCCACGAGACCGCAGCTCACCGTGAACCGCACCCTCTCCTTGCGGCCGAGCACGTCGTACTCGTAGGAGCTGGCGGCAATATCCAGCAGGAGCTGCTTGAAGCGCGTCTCGACTTCGCCGGCCGCCGCATTGGGCAGCAGCACGGCAAACTCTTCCCCTCCGTAGCGGGCGACCACGTCGCTGCCGCGCACGCCCTTGGCGATGCACTGCGCGACAGCCAGCAGGACACGGTCGCCGATGGGATGTCCATGCGTGTCGTTGATCTGCTTGAAATGATCGACGTCGATCATCGCCAGCGACAACTGCGCGCCTGACTCGT
>CALQBJ020000148.1 GCA_943328785.2 Bifidobacterium breve | reverse complement strand
GGTGCTGATGAAGACGTAGCGTCCGATGCCGTCGCGCAGCCGTTCGGCGCTGGCGCGCACCTGCAGCGGCGTGTAGCCGCTGACGTCGATGCAGGCGTCCCAGCGGCGCCCCTCCAGCGCGGCGAGCCCGGCCACGCCCTCGCTACGGTCGCCGTGCAGCCGTTCAACGTGCGCCGGCAGTTCGTCCGGCGACTGCCCGCGCGTGAACACGGTGACGCCGTGGCCACCGGCGCACAGGGCATCGACGATGTGCCGGCCGATGAAGCGGGTGCCGCCAAGGACGAGGACGTTCATCGGCGCCCCTTCTCGACAAACGCCTCGGCCAGCAGGTGACGATCGAAGCCGTCCGGCGCCACGCCATCGGCGGCGTAGCGATAGAGCGAAGCGACGTAGACGCCCTGCAGCGCCGAGAAGAAGATCAGCAGCAGGATGGCGCACGGCACGAAGAAGACCACCGCCGGCGTGCCGACGGTCCAGGCGAGCAGGCCGGTCACCGCCACCAGCGTCATCCACGCCGCGAACGAGGCGATGCCGAGGCTGGCGGCGCCGAGCGCCGAGCCGAGCGTCGGGTTGCCGCCGCGCAGGCGTTCGGTGGCGCCGGCGATGACCGCGCACTGGAAGAAGATGCCGGTGGCGTAGAGCACGACGTAGAGCAGGAACAGCGGCACGTAGACCGCCGGCGTGACCGCGCGCGTATCGAGCCCCTCGAGGCCGACCCCGAACGCGGCGATCGCCACCACGACGGCCATCACGATGCCGGACATCAGCGGCAGGAGCATCAGCTCGGTGTCCTGCATCAGCACCCGGTACGACTGACCGACCAGTTGGGAGCTCCGCTGCATGCGTCCCATCTGTTCCTCCTTTGCGCCGTGGCGCCACTGAAGGTGCGCGGCTACAACTTGTCCGATCGTAGCTGCCGACCTTCAGGTCGGCCTCATGAGCCCTGGTCAGCCCCGCCGAGGTGCCGGCAGAACGTCGCGTGGTCGATGTTACCGCCGCACACCACGAGTCCGACCGATCGACCGGCCAGCGTGCGCCGTAGCGGCATCATCAGCGCCGCGAGCGCAGCCGCCCCCGCTGGCTCGACCACGAGCTTAGCCGACCTGAAGAGCAGCCGCATGGCCGCGCGAATCGTCTCGTCGTTCACCAGCACCACGTCGTCGACGAAGCGGCGATTGAGCGCGAACGAATACGGCTCGCAGCGCGGCGCCCCGAGCGAATCGGCGATGGTGCGCACCGCGTCGATCGCCTGTGGACTGCCCGCGTCGAAGCTCCGCCTGAGGCTGTCCGCACCCTCGGGCTCGACAACAAAGACTGCGGTGCCAGGGCTCATCTGCTTGACGGCACACGCGACGCCTCCGGTCAGCCCGCCGCCGCCAGCCGCAACAATCACGGCGTCGAGCGTTGCGCCCTCGGCGTGCACCTGCTCGATGAACTCCATGCCGACCGCGGCGGTGCCAAGCGCCGTCAACGGCCCCTCGAACGGATGGACGAACGTACGCCCTTCGGCCTGTTCGATCTCGTGTACGCGCGCGAACGCCGCGTGCACATCGTCCACCAGTTCCACCGTTGCGCCGTACTCGCGGCACACCTGCACCCGGAACGGGTTCGCACTCTTCGGCATCACCACCGTGGCGGTGCTGCCAAGGCGACGGGCGCAGTAGCCGAGCGAAATGGCGTGGTTGCCGGCCGAGACGCCAGTCACGCCGCGGGCGAGGGCCGCGGCATCGAGCCGAAGCATCACCGACAGGGCGCCGCGCGGCTTGAAGCTGCCGGTGCGCTGGAACAGTTCCTCTTTCAGCCAGACGGTGGTGTCGTCACCGACAGCGAGCGACACGGCATCGTCGACGAGGCGGCGAACCGGCGTGGTGATGACGGCGTCGCCGAGCCGCGCCCGGTTGGCGCGGATCTCGGCGAGGTCGGGAACCCGAATGGTCATTGGTCGGTGGTCGGTGGTCGGTGGTCGTGCCCACGGCGCTACTGCGGACGCTTGAAGAGGCCGCCGTAGACAGCCTTGCCAAGGATGTGCGCCTGGATCGCCTTGATGACGTTCGCGCGGGTCTCGAAGGCGTCGGCGGTCGGCGTGACGTCGATCTTCGCGTCGAGCGCGTAGAGCTCGAACATGTAGTGGTGGACCGGACCGGTGGCCGGTGCGCCGGGGCCGCGATACATCTGGCCGGTGGCGCTGATCTGGTAACTGCCGTCGGCGAGCTGCGCCCCCTTCGGCACCCCCTCGGGAAGGCCGGTAGCGGTGGCCGGGATGTTCCAGACCACCCAGTGCGCCTGGTCGTCGCTCGTCTTGTTGCGGACGACGTCCATGTCGCGCATGTTCAGCACGAAGCTCTGGGTTCCTGCCGGCACATTCGTCCAGGTAATGGCCGGCGAGAGTCCTTCACCGGTCGCCACGCCGGGCGCCGCCTGGCTGAACTTCACCGGGATCTGGCCGCCATCGGGGAAGCCGGCCACGGTCAGCACCATCGGTGCCGCGGGTGCCGGGGCGGTGCCGCGCTGCTGCGCGCCGAGCGGGCTGGTCATGACCACCACGGCCAGCACCACGGCGAGGGCGTGAAACGTTCGATGCATCCTGTCCTCCGTCTACGTATTGGGTCCTGACGGCCAGCCCCCGTGGGAGCCACCGCAGCGCACATGGTACTCGGGCATGCGTCCAGATGTACGAAACGCGCTAGGCTAGGCGCATCGGAGGCTCCATGACCCGCCTGCTCGCGTCTCTGCTCGTCCTGCTCGCATGCACCACCGCGTGCAACAGCGCCCCGCCTGCCGACGGCCTGCGCGATTCGTTCGCCCAGCAACTGTCGGCCAACACGTTCGTCTCCGACTTCCAGCGCAGCGGCGACAACATCACCTTCAAGGGGCCGCGCCCCGACGGCACGCCGTCGATTTGGCGCGTGCACATCGACACGGCCACGGTCGATCCGCAGAACGCGAACACGGCGCAGCCCTGGAAGGGCACCGTCACCTCGTCCTGGTTCGTGAACGGCGAGAAGGTGGACATCACCGGCGCCGACTCGAACCTGCCGATCGAACTGACGTCGAACGGCCTCAGCCAGGAGTGCTGGGCGTTCTGGGAAGCGGCAGCGAAGCGCTGGGATTGGGAGTAACCCGCAGTTGTAGTGTCCGGCTTTAGCCGGACCTCGTCAGCCTCATTGCGTCGCCCACGCCTTTCCGGCGACGATGGAGACGACGATGAGCACGCAGACAACCGTTCTCCCCTCTGAATCAGGCGCCGCACCGGCAACCACACCCGCGGTGGTCTTCGACCGCGTCTCGTTCGCCTTCGACGATCACCAGGTGCTGCGCGACGTCAGCTTCACGGTGCCGACCGGCAGCATGTGCATCCTGTTCGGGGCGAGCGGCGTCGGCAAGTCGGTCATCCTCAAGCTGCTGCTCGGACTCCTGCATCCCGACTCCGGCGCCATCTACGTGAACGGCGAGCGCGTGGACCAGATGAGCGAGACCAACATGATGAAGGTCCGCTCGAACATGGGCATGTCGTTCCAGGAGACGGCGCTGTTCGACTCGCTCACCGTCGCCGAGAACGTCGGCTACCGGTTGTACGAAGAGTCGGACACGCCGCTCGACGAGGTGCGGGCGCGGGTGGCCGAGGTCCTGGGGTTCATCGGCCTTGCCGAGTACATCGACCGCATGCCGTCGGAGCTGTCAGGTGGCCAGCGCCGGCGCGTCGCCATTGCCCGCGCCATCTGCGCCCGGCCGAAATTGCTGCTCTTCGACGACCCGACGACCGGCCTCGACCCGATCACCGCGGTGACGGTGAACGACGAAATCGTGAAACTGCGCGACCTCGAGCACGTCACGTCGATCCTGGTGACGCACCAGATTCGCGACGCGCACTACGTGTCGAGCCACCAGGCCGTCCGCACCGGCGACGCGGTCGACATCCGCGAGACGCCCGGTGTCGAGCATGCGCGGTTCCTCGTACTGCACGACGAACGGATCTACTTCGAGGGGAGCCTGCAGGCGCTGCTCACTTCGGACGACCCGTACCTGAAGGAGTTTCTGTTCATGACGCTGCCGCCCTGGTAAGGGCGAGCGTCAGCGCGTCATGGCGGAGCGCCCCATTCCTTACGCAGCGCGTCGAGCAGGCGTTTCAACGGTTCGGCGTTGCGGCGGATGTTGGGGCGATCGGTCCTGACGTTCGGGATGGCGACGAGCTGCAGGCAGTGCGTTCGCGATGCGGCCGGTATGACGAGCCATCCGTTCTGCACTCCGGGAGAGGTGAGGATCGACGCGAGGTCCGCACGCAGAGGGGCAATTCCACCGAAGACCGAGACGCACGGGACGAGTTGTGGCCGGTGCCGCTACTCGCGGCACCAGAGCGGTTCGCCGCCAGCCGTGGTGTCGGTGCTGAGCGTCACCCGCCCGACCGAACCCATGGGCGGCGGCGACAGGTAGGCGTCGCAGGGCAGTTCAGACACCGTGTAGGTGCGCACGTCATCGGCGAAGACCCAGGTGCGCGAGCCGCAGGCGGTCGGTGGCCCGGGAGGTGCGGCCTTCGCAAACTGGCGCTCGGGCGCTCCGGTGAAGCGGGGTGAATACCAGACGCCGAGCGAGGCACCACCACTGCCGTCGGCCGACACGCGAATCTTCTGGCCCGACACCTGGCAGGCCAGCAGCACCTTCCCCGTCGGCGGCGGCAACTTCGCGGCGTCGGTGTTCAGCACCGTCACGCGAACGGCGTCGAGCGTGGTGCACGGCTTCGTCGCGCAGCGCGCGGCAAACCACACCTCGCCACCGCCGAGCATCACGCCAGTGTCGTTGATGAACAATTCCTCGTAGCGCTGCCGGCCGATGGCCCGGCGCACGGGAATGGTGAAGAGCGTGTCGTAGTTGGCCACACACGCCGCGGCATTGGCGACCACGCCGCTGGCGTGCTGCAGCGGATACGCCAGCAGACCGCACGCGGCCGCCTGCTCGCTGCGGCCGACGCTGCCGCGCAGCGCCTCGTAGAACGCCTTCGCGGCATCCGGTTGGATGCCGGCGACCTGTTCCAGGCGCACGTCGAGCGTTTCCTCCTGCGCCTCGGTTGCCAGGGCGAGTCCGAGGTACACGAGCAGCAGGAGGAGGATGGATAGGGTTCGATGTCGGGCAGCAGCGTTCATGCGGGTCCTCTTGTGCTGCCGATCCTAACCTGTCGTGACCCGTTCACGGCAGAGCCGTTGCCTGGCACGGCGGCGATGGCAGCCGCAGGTCCGCTCCACGCAGCCTGCGCCTCTGATGCGGACGGTTGTGGTAAGGTCCCGCCCCATGCCGATCACGCGCCGCGCGTTCCTGAAAACCACCGCGGGTTCCGCCGTCACCCTTGCGTGGTCCGGCGCACACGACACCGCCTCGGCGGCACAGTCCGCAGCCACGGGCACGCCGCCAGGCGCCCGCCTCCGCCTGCTGCGCAATGCCACGTCATTGATTCAGTACGGAGGGCGGACCATCCTGCTGGACCCGTTTCTCAGTCCGGCGGGTGCCCTGCCTGCGTTCAACAACACGCCGAACCCGAAGCCGAATCCGCTGGTCGCCCTGCCGATGCCCGCAGCCCAGGTGGTCGCGTCAGCCGACGCCACCCTGCTGACGCACCTGCACGTCGACCACTGGGATCCTGTGGCGCGGGAACTGCTCCCGAAGGGGCGACCGGTCCTCGTCCAACCGGCGGACCGCGAGCGGGTCGTGCAGGCAGGTTTCACCGCGGTGCACGTGGTGGAGTCGAGCCTCACCTGGGAGGGCATCACCATCGCGCGCACGGGCGGTCAGCACGGTCGAGGCGAGGTTGGCCAGCGGATGGGAACAGTCTGTGGCTACGTCCTGACGCGGGCGGGCCTGCCGACGGTGTACATCGCCGGCGACACGATCTGGTGCCCTGAGGTGGCCGACGCCATCCGGGTGCACGCCCCGGACGTCATCGTGCTCAACGCGGGCGAGGCGCAGTTCCTCGAGGGTGGTCCGATCATCATGGGACTGGCCGATGTGCTCCAGGTGGTGCAGGCCGCACCGGCCGCGACGATCGTGGCCGTTCACCTCGAAGCGGTGAATCACTGCATGCTGTCGCGCGAGGGGCTGAGGACCGGACTGCAGCGGGCGGCCGTACGATCGACCGTCCTGATTCCCCGCGACGGCGAAGAGGTCCGGCTCGCCTGAACAACGGCGACGCGTTCCCTACCTGAGAAAGGCTTCGCCACCGCACCCGCGACGTCGATCAGTTCCTTCGTCCGCGGACCTCGTGCAGGCGATGGAGCGCGATACCGGCGGCCGTGGCGATGTTCAGGGAATCGAGCGTCCCGCTCATCGGAATGCGTATGCGCACATCGGCATGCGCGAGCGCCTCCTCGGTCAGCCCCTGCCCTTCGGTCCCGAGGAGGACCGCCACTCGGCCGACCGCGGCGGCAGTGGCGACAAACTCCCCGATGTCAGAGGCGTGCGCATGCGGCGTCATCGCCAGCACCACGAACCCGGCAGCGCGAAGGGACTCGAGGGTGGCTGGCCAGGGCGCGGCTGCGGCACACGGCACCACCAGCGCGGCGCCGGACGACGTCCGCAGCGCCTTGCGATAGAACGGATCGCAACATCCCGGGCTGAGCAGCACCGCCTCGACGCCGAAGGCCTCGGCGCAGCGAAAGACCGAGCCAACGTTGTCGGCGTCGACCACGCGCTCAAGTACGGCCACGAACGCATGATTGTCGAGGATGGTCTGCACCGGCACGTCGGCCGGACGCAGCGCCACCGCAAGGCAACCGCGGTGCATGTTGAAGCCGGTGGCCGCGGTGATGACCTCAGGTGTGGCGACGTAGACGGCCGTGCCGGCGTCGAGGGTGGCCAGCACATCGCCGAGCGCGTTCAGCGCCGCCTGGTTCAGCAGCAGCGATTGCACCCGGAGCCGCGGGAGTTCGAGGAGGCGCCGCACCACGAAGCGCCCCTCCGCAATGAACAACCCGCTGTCGCGCAGCAGCGCCGGCTCGCGGACACCGGCATAGGCTGCCAGCCGCGGGTCGCGACCGTCGTCGATGCTAATGACCATCGTTCACGCCTCGCGCCAAGGAGAAGCCTCTAGGGCCCGGGGCCAACATCACGAAGAACACGAAGGGCACGAAGCACAGCAGGGCCTTTCCAAGGAGAGGCCTTCGTGTGTCTTCGTGCTGTTCGTGAAGGAGTTCCGACAGTTCGCTAGCGCTTCTTCGCGCTCTTGGCCGGCGCCGCAGCCGGGGCTGCCACCTTCGCGGCCACCTTGGCGGCCGTCTTGGCGGCGGGCTTCGTCGCAGCCTTCGCCGGCGTCTTCACTGCCTTGGCCGCGGCCTTCGCCCCCTTCACCTTCTTGATGACGACGAACGGCTCGGCATCGAAGCCGCCGTCCTCGTCGGACTGTTCCGGCTCGAAGTGGTACGACGTCGCGTACTTGTGGTCCAGTCCTGGCAGCGTCGTCGAGATGCTACCGAGGCTTTCACCCTCTTCGAGCGCGACATGCGCAAGGAAGCCGGCCTTCGGCGTCGACGTCAGCTCGATGCACGACTCGAGGAAGATCTCCTTCACGTCGCTGAACAGCTCGGACGTCTCGGCCGACTTGATGACCAGCGCCTCGAACTTGGTCAGCGCCGAAGCCACGGTCTTCGCCTCTGCCACTGCGGTGAAGTAGCCGTGCCAGGGCTGTGCGTTCTTCTTGCGCGGCTTGTTTTCGAACGAGAAGGAGAAGTGAGCAATGTAAAGCATGAAAACCTCAGGAAAGTCAGAGCTCAGAAGTCAGAGCGTCCGATTAGCGATGGCCGATTACAGATGAGCGATGCGCTACGCATGAACGCCTGGCGCTTCGTGGCCGGTGCGCTGGACGTACTCGATGTACGAGCCGGGATAGAGATGCGGCTGCGCGTCGGTGCCGCTTTCGCCGCCCAGTTCGAGGACACGGTTGCTCAGGCCACGCAGGAACGCGCGGTCGTGCGACACGAACAGCATCGTCCCCTCGAAGTTGCTGAGCGACTCGAGCAGCATTTCCTTCGTGGCGAGATCGAGGTGGTTCGTCGGCTCGTCGAGCACCAGGAAGTTCGGCGGGTCGAGCAGCATGCGCGCCATGACGAGACGCGTCTTCTCGCCGCCCGAGAGCGCTCGGATCTTCTTGTCGGTGTCGTCACCCGAGAACTGGAAGGCGCCGGCCAGGCTGCGCAGGGCACCGATCGACTCGAGCGGGAAGTCCTTGCGCAGCTGCTCCTCAATCGTCAGGTCGGAATCGAGCACGTCGAGCGCCTGCTGCGAGAAGTAGCCCATCTTGAGGCTGGCGCCCAGCTTCACCTCGCCCTCGTCGGGCTGGATGGCGCCGGCCACCATCTTCAGCAGCGTCGACTTGCCCGCGCCGTTCTTGCCCATGACGCACCAGCGTTCGCCGCGGCGGATCATCATGTTCAGGTGGTCGTGCACGACACGCGTGCCGTAGGTCTTCGTGACGCCAAGCAGTTCCGCCACCTGGTCGCCCGAGCGCGGCGGCGTGCGGAAGTCGAACTTGACGATCTTGCGCTTCTTCGGCAGCTCGATCTTCTCGATCTTGTCGAGTGCCTTGACGCGGCTCTGCACCTGCGCGGCCTTGGCGGCGTGCGCGGCGAAGCGCTCGATGAAACGCTGTTCCTTGGCCAGCATCGACTGCTGCCGCGCGTAGGCCGCCTCGCGATTGGTTTCGCGGATGGCGCGCTCGCGCTCGTAGAAGTCGTAGTTGCCGGAGTAGCTGGTGATTTCGCCGCCGTCGATCTCGGCAATCTTGGTGACGATGCGGTTCATGAAGTCGCGATCGTGCGAGGTCATGAGCAGCGCGCCGCTTCGCGACTTGAGGAACGACTCGAGCCAGAGGATCGACTCGATGTCGAGGTGGTTCGTCGGTTCGTCCATCAGCAGGACGTCGGGTTCGCCGAGCAGCACGCGCGCCATGGCCACGCGCATCTTCCAGCCGCCAGAGAGCGCGCCGACGTCGCCATCGACCCGCTCATCGTCGAACCCGAGGCCGTGGAGGATTTCGCGTGTCTTCGCCTCGAGGGCGTAGCCGCCGAGGTGGTCGTATTCCTCCTGCACTTCGCCGAAGCGCTCGAGGACCTTGTCCATCTCGTCGGCGCGCGCCGGATCTTCGAGCGCCTGCTGCAGCGCTTCCAGTTCGTGGTGCAGATTGCCGACGCGGCCGCTGCCGGCAATCGCCTCGTCGAGGACCGACCGGCCCGACATCTCCTCGATATCCTGGCGGAAGTAGCCGATGGACAGCTTCTTCGGCACCGAGACGTCGCCCTCGTCAGGGTTCTCCTCGCCCGTGATCATGCGGAAGAGCGTGGTCTTGCCGGCGCCGTTCGGGCCGACGAGTCCCACCTTCTCGGTCGGGTTGAGCTGGAACGAGGCGTCGACAAAGAGAATCTGCCGACCGTACTGCTTGCTGACACCGGAGAAGGCGATCATTGCAAAAAGGCTCTGGGCTATGGGCTTTAGGCCGTGCACGCCGGCACGCGGCGCTGACACACCGCCGCGTTGAAACCTCTATTGTCGCACGCCCAAAGCCCGAAGCCGAGAGCCCAACGCCGGCGGTAGGCGCCGACCGCCGCTCGCCTAGCGGCCTTCCAGCTTGATCGGCAGTTCCGCGGTGAAGAGCATGGTGCGGTCGTTGTCCTTCGCGGCCCACTTCAGCAGCGTCTGGAGGCTCGGCGTCACGGTGCCTTCGAACACCTTCTTGCCGTCGGCCACCACAGTGATCGGCTGCGACAGGTCGAACTGATCCGGCGACAGCAGCAGGGTGAACGCGGCCACGCGGCGTGTCGTCGCGGTGATGGTGTTGCCGGCGCGCACGAGGTCGACACGGCCCGACGGACGGCTGTGCGTAAAGACCGGCGTCCGGCGCTGCAGCGCGGTCGGCTGGTAGGTGCCCTTCAGCGGCACGGTCTGGGTGCCGCGCGTCACGGTGAGGGTCATCGACGCGCCGGGCTCATAGATGATGAACAGGTCGGTGAACTCCATACCTGGCGGCACCATGCGGTTGTCGATCTGCTTCACGACGTCACCGGGCAGCAGGCCGAAGGTGTCGGCG
>CALQBJ020000147.1 GCA_943328785.2 Bifidobacterium breve | reverse complement strand
GGTTGTCCGTCAGTACCACGAAGAGGTCGCTACCCGGCTGGTACTCCCAGCGGAAACGGACGTTCGTGCTGACACTCGAAGCGCTGGAGTTGTACTGCACCAGCGCACTGGTGCTCATGCGCGGTGTCACCGTGAACGTCGCGCGGGTCGTCAGCAGCGTCGAGGTGAAGTCACCTTCCGGCATCTTCACCACGTTCAGCGTCAGGCTCGGCTCGACGGAGAGCTGCGGGGTGAGCTGCACACGACCGCGCGAGACCGCAATGCTCTGGCGCGTGCCGTTGTAGAACTGCCCGTGCTCGTAGGTGAGGTTGGCCGACAGCGGACGCTGCGGTCCGAAGTTGTAGAGCACGTGCAGCTCGTTGTAGCTGTAGCCGCCGACCGGAATCAGCACCCCCGGCGACACCTCGAACGGGGAGTCGAGTGATTCGTAGTTTTGCGCCAGCTCGATCGCCGTCGCGTCGCCGTTCTGCAGTTCGGAGCGCACCGCCACCTGCGCCGCGCGCGACTCGAGCCGATTCTCGGGGTCGGTGACGTAGTCCATGTTCGCCTCATAGAACATCTTGCGGATGGTCTTCGAGGCAGGACGCGGGCTGTAGCGGGCGTAGGCGGAGTTCCGGGCGAACGCCGTGCGACGCGTGAAGCCGACATCGGGACGGAAGTTCTGGTCGAGCGTCAGTCGTTCGAGCTGCGCGCCCCAGGTGTCGGCGTTGTAGTCCATCTGGGCGCGGTAGCTGAGATTGCTGCCCGACAGCGCCGGGTTCTCCGTCGCCGCGATGTACGAGTTGAAGTTCAAGTTCTGGAAGAACGAGAAGACACCGTCAGCGCCGACCGTACGGCCGTGGCCCGCACCAAGCGTCGACTGCGAGCGGTCGGTATAGAGCAGGCCGACCGCACTGCGCCTGAGGATGTCACGCTTCACCCGCACGACGCTGAAGTTCGTGGCGGTGACGTTGCGTTCGTCGACGTTGGCGGTCCGGATGTCGATGACGCCGATGCTGAAGGGGCCCGCCTTACCGGTGACGCGCCCACCAACGTCGATCGGCACCTGCTTGCCGTCGAGCAGTCCGATGCGCCGGCTGAAGAACATCACCGGCACGTCGGCCGGAATCGGGTTGCCGAAGTTGCTGCTGCCGCCGCCGGGCGGACGGTTCGAGACGCCGCCAAAGGCGAAGATGCCCTGCCCCTCGAGGAAGAAGTCGCGCTTCTCCGGGAACAGCACGCTGAAGCGCGTGAGGTTGGCCTGCTGCTCGTCCTCTTCCACCTGCGCAAAGTCGGTGTTGTAGGTGAAGTCGGCGGTGATGCCGTCGGTGATCCCGAGCTTCACGTCGAGGCCGGCGTCCCCCTTGCCACTGTTCGTGGCGCTCGCGCCTGACGGCTGCTCGGTGGTGAGGCCGGTGATGCCGTACGGCTTCAGCTCGAAGTTCCGCCGCGCCTGCGGCGTCTCGAGGCCAACCAGCGTGGCCGCCGACGACAGTTTGTTGATGGCGCGCCGGCCGAGGGCGCCGGGCATGCGCGTCAGGTACTGGTTCTCGTTCTTCCACTTCACGACGCGCTTCAGGTTGATGCCCCACTGATGCTCGCCGGGCGGGAAGCGCAGCGACTTGAACGGGATGGCCATTTCGACGCTCCACCCCTCGGGAACCCGCGCGGTGCGCGCGTCCCACACAGTGCTCCAGTCGCGATTCATGTCGCGTTCGTCGGTGATGTAGCCGTCGTAGAGCCCGCCCGCCAGGCTGACCTGGAACAGGAAGCCGTTGCGGCGATCGTGAAAGGTGTCGAACACGACGCCGAAGCTTTCGTTGTCGTTCGTGCCCTGACCATCGCGCCGCATCTCGGTGATGATCTCGCGCTCGGGCTCAGAGTCGTGCAGCCGCGCCGACACGTAGATGTTGCGGTCGTCGTAGAACAGCCACACCTGCGTCTGCTCGGTGGCCGGCTCGCCCTCGTTCGGTTCCTGCTGGAGGAAGCCATCGATCGCCGGAACGCGCGCGTAGATCTCCTCCTTCAGTTCACCGTCGAGCACGAGCGGCTGCGACACGCGGGTAGCGCGCACGGTGACAGCGCCGTCAGCGCCGTCAGCGCCGCGCACGACGATGGGAGACTCAGCGGCTCGCGCTGCGGACGGAACGACCTGGGCTGGTTGTGCCTCCGCAGTTACCGCGACGAGACAGAGGAGTGCACACAGGACGGAAGCGAATCGGAACATCTAAGTTTCGCGTTAGGAAAGTACAGGACCACACCGGAAGATGAGCCTCCACTTTATCAGGTGGATTCCACGTTGCGGACGCACAACTTGCGGCTCGCGCACACGACGACAGACTCGTCAGTTCCTTACGGCGCGTTCGTTCCTCAGGAGTGGGAAGTACGACAGAGCCGCGCGTGTCACTGCTAGGATGAAGCGCGTGACGAGGCCCATCACATCAGCGGTTGCCGTCGTCGTCACCGTCCTGCTGCTGAGCGCGGCCGTGATGTGGTGGCGCGCCCGCCCTGACGCAACGCCATACACGGTGCCGCCCGCGACGCTGGAGACATGGACACTCGTCACCAGTGACGGCACCGACCCCTGGATCGTCGCGATGAAGCCGCCCGAGGCGCTGACGGCCTCGCTGTTCGCCGAGGCGTCGCGCCGTGCTGGGCGCACGCTCGTGGCGCCGGTGCATCCGGGGTTGCCGCTGGTCCTGCGCACCGAGTTCGACGAGGGACTGCAGGGGGTGTACGGCACCGACTCGGTGCTGCGCATCGCCCGCGAGTCGGGCGTCGAGACCTCGACGTTCGAGCCGGTGTGCCTGGCGCACCACACCGCGAGCCGGCCGCAGGGGCGTGCCGAACTCTACTTCGTGCCGTTCGTCTCCGCCGCGTTCACGAACGTGCGTGTCGACCTCGTGCCGGCCCAGGCCGAGCACGGCGGTATCGGCATCTACGAACCGTCGACGCTCATTCCGGCGCTCATCGTCGGCAGCACGGAGGCAGACGTCGACGGTTGGTGGCCGCTCGCCTTCGACCGCGAACGCGACTGCGAGGCACCGGTCCTTCGGGGCCGCTGACGAGGCGGACCTGAACGTCCGCAGCGACATTCGCTGGGAATCGACGCGTGACGATTAGAACTGGAAGAGTCGGTTCACCTTCACGACGAACGCGCGGTTCTTCAGGTCGGGAACGCCGGTGAGCGCCGTATCGCGCTCATCGGTATAGACGACGAAGAGTTCGCTGCCTGGCCTGTATTCCCACCGCAGGCGCATATTCGTGCTCATCGCCTTCGCGCTCGAGTTGTACTGCACCAGTCCGCTGAAGAACATGCGCGGCGTCACCGTGAAAGTGGCGCGGTTCGAGAGCAGCCGCGTCATGAACTGCCCTTCCGTCAGATCGACCCAGTTCAGCGACACCCCCGGCTCGAGCGAGAAGCGCGGCGACAGCTCGATGCGTCCGCCGCTGTAGCCGAGCGTGGTGCGGTTGCCGTCGTAGAAGCTGCCGCGCGAGACGCTGAGGGTGCCGGCAATCTTGTGCTGGTTCCCCTGCGACCACGAGAGCGTGCCGTCGCCGAATCCGTAGCCGCCGACCGGCAGGCGGACGCCGGGTGCGATGGTGAACGGCGACGGCAGGAGCTCGTAGCTGCGTCCCACCTGCGCACTGAACCCGTCGCCATTCTGGAACGTGATGCCGTAGCCGGCGTTGACGTCGCGGCTCTCGAGGCGGCCGTCGGGATTGGCAATGTAGTCGTAGTTGAGCGAGTACGAGTACTTCCGCACACGCCGCGAACGCTTCGGGCGCGGGCTGAATCGCAACGAGCCGAACTGGCGGTCGAACGCCGAGCGGCGGAGGAAGCCAACCTCCGGGTTGAAGTGCTCGTTCACACGCAGCTTCTCGTACTGGAGGCCGTAGCGGTCGCCGTTGTAGTTGACGTTCGCGCGGTAGCTCGTGTCGCGACCCTCGACGCCGGGCGTGTCGCTCCTGGCCCAGTAGGTGTTTACCGTCCAGTTGTCGAAGAAGCCGACCGTCGCGTCGACGCCGTAGGCCTGGCTCGCATCGGGCGCAGCCACCGCATTCGAACGTCCCGTGTAGAGCAGCCCGACGTTGCTGCGGCGCCCGACGTCCTGCTTCACGCGGACCACCGAGAAGTTGGTGGACGGTGTCAGCTCTGTGTCGCCCGCCCGCACGTCAATCACACCGAGCGTCGTCTTTCCCACCTTGCCGGTCAGGCGGCCGCCGGCATCGATCGGCACCTGGGCGCCGTTGTTGAGGCCGATGCGACGGCTGAAGAACAGGAGCGGCGTGAGCCCGGCGCCGCCGCCACTGGCGCTCGACACCGCGCCGCCGAAGTCGAAGATCCCCTGCCCTTCGAGGAAAAACTCGCGCTTCTCCGGGAAGAAGAGCGGGAACCGGGTGAGGTTCACCTGCTGTTCGTCCACTTCCACCTGTGCGAAGTCGGTGTTGTAGGTGACGTCGGCGGTCAGGTTCTGGGTGAGGCCGTACTTCACGTCGAAGCCGACATCGCCGTTCTTGTCGTTGTTCACCGCCGGCTTTGCACGCAGGTCGCTCGAGAGCCCGGCAATCGCGTACGGCTTCAGTTCGAGGTTCTTGCTGCCCGACGGCGCATCGACGCCGACCAGCGTGCCCCCCAGCGAGATCTGGAAGATGACGCTCCCCTGGTTCGGCGTCATCTTCTGGATGAACGACTCCTCGTTCTTCCAACGCACCGTGCGGCGCACGTTCACACCCCACACCTGCGAGGCGCCCGGCTTGTAGCGCAGCGCGCGGAACGGAATCGCCATCTCGGCAATCCACCCCTTCTCGAAACGGCCGGCCTGGCGGTCCCACACCGGGTTGTAGTCGATGTTGCCGGGTGAGCGCTCGTTGGTGACGTAGGCGTCGTAGATGCCGCCGATCGGCGACAACTCGAAGAGGAAGGCGTTGCGGCGGTCGTAGAAGGTGTCGAAGTAGATCGAGAAGTTCTCGTTGCGGACAACGTTCATGCTGTCGCGGCGCATCTCGTTCGCGACCCATTGGTCCTCGGTGCCCGAGTCGTAGCACTTCGCGCCGACATAGATGTTCTCGTCGTCGTAGAAGATCCAGACCTCCGTCTGCTCGGTGGCCGGCTCGCCGCGCCGCGGCTCGGTCTGCACGAAGCCGCCCATCGGCTGCACGAGACGGTAGGCGTCTTCATCGAGCTTGCCGTCGATCTTCATCGCCGACGTGATGCGTGTGGCGCGCAGCGTGACGCGCCCCTGGGCGTCGCGGGCCACCGTGTCGGGTGCGGCCGGGGGCGCGGGGCCGTTGATGGTGACGCCGTTCACCACGGGCGCGGGCCCGGACGGCGGTGCGGCGGGCACGGACTGAGCCAGAACGGTGCTGCCGCACGCGCAGAGCGCGACAGCAAGGAGGGACAATCGCGCGGTTCGTGTCAAAGCGCGGTGATTATAGCGTGGCGGTCGGCAGCGGTTGCGACGGTCGGACTCAGGCGAGAGCATCGCTGGCGTCCGTGCGGACGCGGACCCGTTCCCGGTGTTCCCTCGGTGCTGCGACGGTCTCGTCGCTTTCAGCGCGGCTTCGCGATGGTCGTCGTCAACGCGCTGCTGACAGGCGGCGGCGCACGGCGCCGCAGCTCCCCGACGCGACGGCGGCCCTCACGCCGTGCACGTCATCGAACGCAACGCCCGCATCCGGGCACAGTCTGGCCAAGCCGGTCGACACGCGGCGTCTGGTGGAGGGTGGCAGCTGTAGTGTCCGGCTTTAGCCGGACCATACCCCGCGCCTCAGGCCGTGGCCGGACGGCGCCCGTCCCCCGTGCTAGAATCCGCGCCGAACGTCTACATTTCTGGAGGAGTGCGAACGATGGCTCTTGAACAGTCGCGGCGCGACATGTTGAAAACGCTCGGCCTTGCCGGCATCGGTCTCTCGGTGGCGGCCAACCTGCCCGAGTTCGTCCTGCCAGCGCTGGCCCAGGGCGAGACCGTCGTTCCCTTCTCCGACTTCCCGGCCAACTTCAACCCGAACCCGAACGCCACGACGCGGACCTTCGACATCCGCAAGATCGACGGGCCGTTCACGCCGGCGGATCAGTTCTTCACCACGCAGCACTACGGACATCCCACCGTCGACCTCGCGGCGTTCCGCCTGAAGGTGACCGGCATGGTGGCGTCGCCGCAGGAGTTGTCGCTCGACGCCCTGAAGAAACTCGGCAGCCGCGACCTCGTGGCCGGCTTCGAATGCTCGGGCAACAGCCCGCGCCTGGTGCAGGGCTTTGCCGGCAACGGCAAGTGGACCGGCATTCCGCTGCGCCTCGTGCTCGACCGGGCTGGCGTGCACCGCGACGCGCGCGAGTTCGTCTTCTTCGGCGCCGACAAGGGGCAGGAAGAAGTGGAATGGCGCACCCAGAAGTTCACGGTCGAACAGCAGTTCGGCCGCAGCCTGACGCGCGAACAGGCGCTGTCGGGTGAGCCGTTCCTGGCCTGGGCCCTGAACGGCCAGCCGCTCACCGTCCACCAGGGCGCGCCGCTGCGGCTGCTGGTGCCGGGCTGGTACGGCGTGGCGAACGTCAAGTGGCTGTCGAACCTCCACGTGCAGGCCGAGCCCTACATGGGCAAGTTCCAGACCCGTTGGTACCGCACGCTTCGCGAGGAGAACATCGGCGGCGTCACGATGCCGAAGGAAACGGGCGTCTCGAAGATGCGCCTGAAGTCGGTCATTGCCCGGGTGACGACCACCGGCAAGGCGCACAAGGTGACCGGCTACATCCTGAACGACGGCACGCCGATCCGGTCGGTCGAAGTGCAGGTGGACGGCGGACAGTGGCAGCGCGCGACGCTATCGGCCGACACGTCGGACACCTACGGCTGGAAGCTCTTCACGTGGGACTGGACCGGCGCGACGCCGGGCGAGCACACGCTGGTCTCGCGCGTCACTGACACCAACGGCGCCGTGCAGCCGACCGCCGCGGAACTGGCGAACAAGAAGACGTTCCTCGAAGACAACGGCCAGTTCCCGCGGAAGATCACGATCGCGTAGCGGCCTTCGGCCGCTCGCAGACGGCGATGGGCCATCGGCGCTGGACGAGGTCCGGTGCTTGGCCGCACGCCCGAACAAGGTCAACGGCCTACCGCCCATGACGGTTCACCGGTAAGCGTGCGCTGCACGCTTACCAGTGAAACGTCCACCCTTCCCGCTCCAGTTCCGTCCGCCTCGACTTCCCTTCCCCAACGGCCTCTGCACGCGTCGCGCATCGGCGCGATGAGGTCAGCGTCATGCCGTAGTAGACGAGTAGGTCCCACTCGCCCGAATCGGGCACCTGCCGCAGTTCCGCATCCACGTAGAGGTTGCGCTTGCGCAATCGCCAGATCCGCAATTCGTTGGTGGGGTCCATGGAAAGCCTCCGACACCGTTGCATGGGCCACGGTGCCATGACATTATCGACCCCACTTTACCGACGCACGACCTACCTTCTGGAGGCAGCATGTTGAAGTCGTTGAGAATGGGCCTGCTCGCACTGGCCTGCCTGGCTGTGGGACACAGCCTCGCGTTCGCGCAGCAGAACGGGAGCATTTCTGGCAGCGTCCGCGACAGCTCGGGCGGCGTGATGCCGGGCGTGACGGTGGAAGCCGCAAGTCCGGCTCTGATCGAGAAGACCCGCACCGCCGTCACGGATTCGGACGGACGCTACAGCATCATCGACCTCCGTCCTGGCACCTACACCGTAACGTTCTCGCTCGTCGGCTTCAGCACGGTGAAGCGCGACGGCGTGGAACTGACGGGCGGATTCACCGCGACCATCAACACGGATCTCAAGGTCGGCGGTCTCGAGGAGACGATCACCGTGTCGGGCCAGAGCCCGCTCATCGACACGCAGAGCGTGCAGCAGCGCAAGTCGCTCACCGCCGCCATGATCGATGCGCTGCCGAGCGGCCGCAGCTTCCAGAGCCTCAGTGTGCTGGTGCCTGGCGTCACCATCGCCCTCGCCAGCCAGGACGTCGGCGGCACGGGCGGCGAGCGCTACCAGACGCTGTCGGTGCACGGCAGCCGGTCGGACCAGATGCCGCTCGTGATGAACGGTATGCCGTACAACAACATGAACAACACGGGCGGTGGCTACAACACCACGCTCGTGCAGAACACCGGCACGGTCCAGGAAATGACCATCACGACCAGCGCGCTCTCGTCGGAGTGGCGGGCGAGCGGTGTCCTCAGCAACACGATCCCGAAAGAGGGCGGCAACAGCTTCCGCGGCTACTTCTTCGGCAATTTTTCGAACGCGAGCCTGCAGAGCAGCAACCTCTCGGACGAACTGAAGTCGATTGGCCTGTCGCGCGTCAACAGCGTGAAGAAGATCTGGGATGTGAACCCCGCCGGCGGCGGCCCGATCGTCAAGGACAAGCTCTGGTGGTACGGCGGCTTCCGCTTCTCGGGCGCGCAGAACTACATCGCGGGCATGTTCGACAACCTGCGTCCGGGCGCACCGCAGTACTGCAACAGCCCGAACGGCTGCTCGTACGGCGACGCCTTCCATGCGACGACAGTGGTGCCGAACTCGCAGGACCTGAACAGCCCGGCGGTCGGCGGCGACACCTGGACGCGCGGTGAGACGCTGAACCTCACCTGGCAGGCGGCGCAGAAGCACAAGGTCACGTTCTACGGCCACTTCAACCAGCGCCTGGTCGACTGCAACAACTGCGCGGCGACGCTGTCGCCCGAAGCCGGCCTCTACTTCACCCATCGTCCCGAGTACATCCTCCAGAGCACGTGGAGCAACCCGCAGACGAACAAGCTGCTGTTCGAAGGCGGCGCCACGTTCTACAACGAGCGCTGGATCTTCGGCCCCGAGCCGTACAACGTCAACGGCTACGGGCCGGACGCGGTCATCTCGAAGTCCGAGTCAACGCTCGGCATCACCTACGGCGCGAACAACGTGTTCACCACCGCCTACAACCACCAGTTCAACATCCGCGCCGCGGCGAACTACGTCACCGGTTCGCACTCGTTCAAGCTCGGCATGCAGAATATGTGGGGGACGCGGCAGTACACCTACGAGACCAACCAGGCGCAGGCGTGGGCGTTCACCCGCGGCATCCCGACGTCGATCACGCAGTACGCGCGGCCGCTGATCGACCTCGAGAAGCTGAAGTCGGCGCTCGGCCTCTACGCGCAGGACCGCTGGAACATCGGGCGCCTGACGCTGAACTACGGCGTCCGCTTCGACTACCACAACGCCTACGTTCCGGCGCAGGAGCTCGCCGCCATCCCGTTCGTCGCCCAGCGCTCCTATGAGCCGATCTACGGCGTTCCGAACTGGAAGGACATCACGCCGCGCATCGGCGCCACCTACGACCTGTTCGGCAACGGCAAGACCGTCGTCCGCGGCAACTGGGGACGATACCTAGCGAGCGAGTCGACCAACATGGCGACGCTGAATAACCGCGTGAACACCTCGGTGAACAGCGCGTCGCGCAGCTGGTCGGACACCAACGGCAACTTCGCGCCGGACTGCAACCTGTACAACTCGGCGGCCAACGGCGAGTGCGGCCTGCTGAACGCACCGCTCGGCTCGCTGAACGTCGCGGCGACGTATGCCAGCGAGATCACCACTGGCTGGGGCGTGCGTCCAAACGACCAGGAAGTGGCCGTCGGCCTCCAGCACCAGATCGTCCCGCGCGTTGCGCTCGACCTTCAGTACACGCGGCACACCTTCGGTAACTTCATCGCCAGCCAGAACACGGCGCGGCCCCCGTCGGCCTACGACCAGTTCTGCGTCGCGGCCCCGACGGGCGCAGCGGCCAACAGCGGCTTCACGCTGCCGAATGCCGGCCAGCAGGTCTGCGGCTTCGTCGACCTGAACCCGTCGTTCTCGACGAAGGTGCCGTTCTTCGAGGTGCAGAAGGCCAGCAACTTCGGCGACGTCAGCGACGTCTACACCGGCTACGACTTCAACCTGAACGCCCGCCTGCCGCGCGGCGGCATCGCCTCTGGCGGCGTCAGCTGGGGCCATGAAGTGACGGACATCTGCGATGTGGCTGGCGACGCCAGCATCACCTACGCCTCGGTGGCCGGGGTGGGCGCCTCGACGGCCGGCACACTCGCG
>CALQBJ020000146.1 GCA_943328785.2 Bifidobacterium breve | reverse complement strand
CGCGCGCGTGGCGATGCCGCCGCGGCCGTGGCCGATGCCCGCCACGCACCGACGCTGCCGCAGGTGACCGCGCTCGGCGGCTACACCCGCACCAACCATGTCGACGAGTTCGGCATCCTGCTGCCCAACAACCAGCTCAGGGTCATCTACCCGGATATCCCCGACAACGTCCGGTCGCGGCTCGACGTGCAGTGGCCGCTCTACACGGCCGGCCGGCTGGATGCGCTCGAGTCGGCGGCCAGGCGCGAACAGAACGCCACCACGCGCGATCTCGACGCCACGGCGGCTGACGTGCGGCTCGACACGACGCGTGCCTTCTGGAACCTGGTCGTTGCGCGCGAGAACCAGCGCGTCGTGGGCGAATCGCTCGCTCGCATGACCGCGCACGTGCGCGACGTGCACAACCAGTTCGAGGCCGGTCTCGTGCCACCCAACGACGAGCTGACCGCCCGCGCGCAGGAAGCGCGTCAGCGCATGCTGAGCATCCAGTCGCGCACGGTGCGCGAGAACGCCGAGGCCGACCTCGCCCGTCTGGTCGGTCTCATGCCTGGCACGGCCATCGACGTGTCGGCATCGCTGGCCACGCCCGCGGTCACCGACTCGTTCGAGGCGCTGGTGGCCCTTGCCCAGCAGAATCGCCCCGAACGGCACGCGCTCGAGGAGCGGGTGGCGGCAGCGGAGTCGCGGGTGCGCGCTGCGGATGCCGGACGCAAGCCGACGGTGGCGGTCGCTGGCGGCGTCGACTACGCGCGGCCGAACCCGCGCATCTTCCCGCGCCTCGGTGAATGGCGCGAGTCGTGGGATGCCAGCGTGAATGTCAGCTGGTCGCTGTTCGACGGCGGCCGGACAAAGGCGGACATCGCCGAGGCGTCAGCCGGGGTGCGCGCCGTGCAGGCGCGGCTGGCTGAATTCGATTCGCTCGTGGCGCTCGAGATTCGGCAGCGCCTCTCGGAACTCGAGTCGAGCCGTGCGGCGCTCGAGGCGGCCGATGTGGCCGTCGCAGCGGCCACCGAGGCGCGCCGCGTCGTCGGCGATCGCTTCGCGGCCGGCGTCGCCACCAGCACGGATGTGATCGACGCCCAGGTGGCCATCCTGCAGGCGCAGCTGGATCGAACGCAGGCCATCGCCTCCGCGCACCTCGCCGAGGCACGGTTGAACAGGGCGGCCGGCAGATGAACGCCATCACCGTCAGCGACCTCACGCGTGTCTTCGGCGACTTCGTCGCGGTGGACCACGTGTCGTTCGACGTCCGCAAAGGCGAAGTCTTCGGCTTCCTCGGCAGCAACGGCGCCGGCAAGTCGACCACCATCCGCATGCTCTGCGGTTTGCTGAAGCCGACCAGCGGTACCGCGCTCGTCGGCGGCATCGACGTCAGCCGCGATCCCGAAGGGGTGAAGCGGCGCATCGGCTACATGTCGCAGCGCTTCTCGCTCTACGAGCAGCTGACGGTCGACCAGAACATCCGCTTTTTCGGCGGCATCTACGGCCTCACGGCCGAGCGGCTCGAGCAGCGGCGCGCCTTCGTCCTGGACATGGCTGGCCTGCACGGCCGCGAACGCACGAAGGCGTCCGACCTCGCCGGCGGTTGGCGCCAGCGTCTCGCTCTCGGCTGCGCCATCCTGCACGAACCGCCAATCGTCTTCCTCGACGAACCGACCGGCGGAGTCGACCCGGTGTCCAGGCGTCAGTTCTGGACGCTCATCGACCAGCTCGCCGAGACCGGCATCACCGTGCTGGTGACGACGCACTACCTCGACGAAGCGGAGCACTGCCACCGCATCGCCATCATCCACGCCGGCCGTCTCGCGGCGCTCGGTTCGACCACCGAGTTGAAGCGGGTGTTCGCCGGGCGCACCATTCTCGAGGTGCAGTCTGACGATCCGGTGCAGGCCATGCGTGCGCTCGATGCGATGGACGATGTGGAGAAGACCAGCGTGTTCGGCACCGCCGTGCACGCGGTGATGCGCCATGAGGCGGCCACCGACACCGACGGGCTTGGTACGCGGTTGGCCGGCGCAGGCGTGCAGGCTCGCCACATCGAGCCGGTCGAACCGTCGCTCGAGGACGTGTTCCTCGACGTGGTCGCAGAGGCAGGCGCCTGATGCGCAAGGCACTGAGCGTTGGACGCAAGGAGGTACGGCAGATCCTGCGCGACCGCCGGTCGCTGATGCTACTGCTGTTCGTGCCGGCGTTCTTTCTGCTGGTCTACGGCTACGCCCTGAACTGGGACATCCGGCACGTGCATCTCGCCATCGAGGATCGCGACCGCACCGCGGCGAGCCGCTCCATCGTGTCGGCCTTCGTCAACTCGGGCTACTTCGACCTGGTCGCCGACGTGCGCGGCCCCGACGACATCACGCAGTTGATGAACCACGGCTCGGCACGGGCCATCGTCGTCATCCCGAACGGGCTGTCGCGCGACCTCGCTGCCGGCCGGACCGTGCCGGTGCAGGTGCTGCTCGACGGCGACAACGCGAATACCGCCACAACGGTGATGGGCTACGCGCTGACGATCCTGCAGAGCGAGTCGGCCAAGTACCGCATGGTAACGGGGACGATCGGTGGACCGTCGGTGTCGGCGGTGCCGCGCGTCTGGTACAACCCGCAACTCCGCAGCACGCTGTTCCTCGTGCCGGGACTGATCGCCTACATCGTGATGATCACGTCGGTCGTGTCGACGTCGCTGTCGATCGTGCGCGAGAAGGAGCGGGGAACGATGGAGCAGGTGCGGATGGCGCCGCTCGACGCCGGGTCGTTCGTCCTCGGCAAGAGCATTCCGTACTACCTCATCTCACTCGCTTCGGCGCTCACCATCCTCTTCGTCGCCATGCTGCTGTTCGGGCTGCCGATGCGCGGCTCCTGGCTGGTGCTGCTCGGCACGATCTCGCTCTACCTGATCGGCGCATTGGGGCTCGGCCTGCTGGTGTCGAGCATCGCCGACACGCAGCAGGTAGCGTTCCAGGTGGCGGTGCTGGCGTCGTTCCTGCCGACGCTGATGCTCTCCGGCTTCATCTTCCCGATCGCGAGCATGCCGCCGTTCCTGCAAGGGGTGACCTATATCGTGCCGGCGCGCTACTTCCTCATCGCGCTGCGCGGCATCGTGCTGAAGGGGGCCGGGCTCGCCATCATCTGGCCGCAGTTGCTGTCGCTGGTGGCCTATTCCTGCGTCGTGCTGTTACTGGCGTCGCTGCGGCTCCGCCGCCAGTGGAGGTGACATGCGACGCATCCGCTTCCTGATCTGGAAGGAACTGATCGAGCTGCGCCAGGACCCGCGCCTGTTCGGCATCGTCGTGCTCGCGCCAATCATCCAGCTGTTTTTGCTGGCGTATGCCGCCACCACCGACGTCCGCAACGTGCCGATCATCGTCGCCGACGCTGATCGGTCGTCGGCCAGCCGCGAACTGGTGAATCGCTTCGACGCGTCGCCGAGCTTCACGGTGCTGTCGATTGTTGGCAGCCCCGCCGAGATCGACGCGCCGCTGGAACGCGGCGAGGCGTGGATGGCGCTGGTCGTGCCGCGCGGCTACGGTGCGGCGCTGGCAGGCGGGCAGGCGCAGGCGGTGCAGATTGTCGCCGACGGCAGCGACGCCAACTCCGCGGGCGTGTCGCTGTCCTACGCGACGAACCTGGTGGCTGCCTACGGGCAGGAGATCGCGGAGCGCGCCGCGGTTGCCGCCGGGCGGGGTGAGGCCCAGGTGGCCGGCATCCAGCCGGTGGTGCGCGTCTGGTTCAACCCGCGGCTCGAGAGCCGCGACTTCATGATCCCGGGCATCGTGGCGCTGTTGCTGCTGGTGATCACGACGAACCTGTCGTCGATGGGCATCGTGCGCGAGAAGGAACTGGGCACGCTCGAGCAGTTGAACGTGACGCCGCTCACCCGCGTCGAGCTGATTATCGGCAAGCTGCTGCCGTACGGCATGGTGGGGCTCATCGACGTGCTGCTCGTGCTGTCGGTCGCCATCTTCTGGTTCCATGTCCCGATGCGCGGCAGCTACATCCTGCTGTTCGCCATGACGCTCGTGTACCTGATGAGCACGCTCGGACTCGGGCTGTTCGTCTCGACCATCTCGGAGACGCAGCAGCAGGCGATGATGACGACGACGTTCTTCTTCCTCATCCCGATGATGCTGTTGTCAGGCTTTGTGTTCCCGATCGAGAACATGCCGGCGGCGGTGCAGACGGTCACCTATCTCATCCCGCTGCGCTACTTCCTCGTGATCCTGCGGTCGATCTTCCTGAAGGGGGTCGGCCTCGAGACGCTGTGGCCGCAGGCGCTGGCACTCGCCGGATGGGGCGTCGGTATCCTGATGCTCGCGATTGCCCGCTCGACGAAACGTTCGGCGTAGTGGGCACTCCGCGTAGGACGGCGCTCCGCGTAGTGTCCGGCTTCAGCCGGACCAGTCGTAGAATCGTGCGGCTCGGGTTGTGACGAACAGGCCAACACCGTCCCTTGTCTTCACGGTGCGTGTCGCCGTGGTGCTCGCGCTGCTGCTGCCGCCGCTGCGTCTGCGGTTGCTGTTCGTGCGCGACGAACGGCACGCCTACCAGCTCGTCCGCCGCTGTGCCAGGCGCGTCGTGATGTTGAGCGGCATCCAGGTGCGGGTGTCGCATGCCGAACGCATGCCGGATGCGGGGGCGTCGATGCTGGTGTCGAACCATGTCAGCGTGGCCGACGCCGCGCTGCTCGTGGCCATGCTGCCGTGCGACGTCCGCTTCGTCGCCAACCACATCTACGCGCAGTATCCGATCCTGGGGCCGATCATCCGCGGCGCCAGCGCCAACATCGTGAACCGCAGTTCCTGGCGCAGCCGTGCCGACAGCGGCCAGGCGATGCAGGACGCGCTGGCGTCCGGCCGTTCGCTGCTGGTGTTTCCGGAGGGGACGACGTCCGACTTGGGTGAGATGCTGCCGTTCCGGAGCGGCGCCTTTCGCGCCGCAGCGCGCACAGGCCGTCCGATTGTGCCGATTGCGCTCACCGGCACGCGCGAACTGATGCCGGCGAACAGCTGGTTGCTGGCCCCTGCCTCGATCGCGATTGAGGTGCTGCCGCCGATCGCCGCCACCGATCCAACGCGCGACGGGATCAGCACGCTGACCGAACAGGCCACCGACGCCATTCGCGCGGCGCTGGCATTGCGCAGCTGACGGTGCGCGGCGACGCCTGCCAGGCGTAGCTGCCGACCTTCAGAGCCGTGTCGGTCTCGGTGTCGTACGTAGTGTCCGGCTTTAGCCGGACTCTTTGGGGTCCGCCTAAAGTGCCGGACGTTCTGGGGTCCGGCTAAAGCCGGACACTACACAACCGCTCTAGGTCGGCGGCACGTCAGAAGTAGTGCGCTGGTACGTCGATCAGCACCTTGCGGCGAATCAGCTCGTCGAGCGCGGGTTGCGCGGTACCCGCCTGCAGCGCGCGGAACGACGCCGCGTCGATGCTCACCGATTCGGGCAGGTACTCGCGGCACGCGCTGTACTCGTACTCGTAGTCGGACGACGGGAAGCGCAGGGTCGCCTGCAGCTGAGCGCCGGTGTCGGCGACGTCGAACAGCGGATTGATGCGCCATTCGCCGGCGGCGGCACGCGCGGGCTGGAGCGGATGACGGTCGAATACGCTGTCCACCTTCGAGGCAATCAGCGTCAGCGCGACGTTGGTGTCGAGCGTCTCGTCGGACTCCGTGCGAGTGAGGTCGAGCGCCTCCCCGGCCACGACGTCGGCGAAGAGCGCCGACTCGCCGTAGACGCGCGCCGGCGCGATCTCGAACAGGTTGCGGTAGCCCGCAGGTGTCAGCGCATTCCCGTGCGACGGACTCCACACCAGCTGATTGTGCGTATGGTTGATGAGCACGGTGGCGTGCGGTGAACCGTCGACGGCGCGGAACATCTCGCCGACGAACTCGCGCTTGGTCCAGATGAACATGAACGCATCGGAGCACATCGCGTAGTCGAACGAACCGCGTGCGAAGGGGAGCGCGAAGTTGCCGTCGCAGCAGACCGGCAGGGCGCCAGGCGCGGTGAAGCGGCGCGCCAGCCAGATCTTCGGGTAGAACAGGTCGGCCAGCACCGGCGCTGGCCTGGAGAGCGGCACCAGCGCGCGCGTCAGGTGGCCCGAGCCGCCGCAGATGTCGAGCGCCCGTCCGCCGCCGCGCAGTACCGTGCCCGCCACGGCGCGCACCACGGCGTCGGCGACGACGAACGTCGGGTCGGAGAAGCGATAGAGGAAGTAGCCGCCTTCGAACCCTGGCCCCATCGCCTCGACGATGGCCTTGTAGGTGGAGTCGGGTGAGGCGATCGCCGCCTCGAACCGTTCCGCCTGCGCATCGTCGTCGAGTCCCACCATCGCGCGCAGCGCCAACTCCGGCGCCCCGGCTTCGATGTGCGCGCGCGCCGCGTTCGAGGCGGGGTGCAGGTGCATCACCGGGATGCCGTCGACCACCGGGAAGACGCAGCACTGGCAGCCGATGATGCCGTCGGTAATCGTGCCGGCCTCGGCGCGATGGAAGAGCGAGGTGACGAGTTCGAGGCGGCCGCCGCAGTACGGACAGCGGAGGATGTCGAGGAGGTCTAGGTGCATAGCTGCTCCAGGACGGTGCCGGGACGTCCCGGGATATCCGCCCGTCGAAAGAACTCGGTGCCGAGCCAGCGGCGCGCGTCGGCTTCGGCCAGGTTCGAGAACGGATGGTCGGCGCCCATCTGGCTGCGATGCGCCAGGATGGCGGCAAGCTTCTGTGGCACGAATGCCCGCACGTCGATCGTGATGGTGTGGGGCTTCGCGTGCAGCCCGAACGATTCGGGCACGAGGCTCCAGAACCCCTTGCGCGGCGGCAACCAGCCGCGCGCCTTCGCGGCGTGCACCACCTCCGGCATCACACCGGTCGGCATGGTCACGAAGTAGAGCGGCGGCGCCTCGCTGCCGAGCGACAGTACTGCGGTCAGCACCCGCTCGTAGACGCCGATGTGGTCCGCGTGCCAGTAGAGGCCATCCTCGCCGAAGGTGATCACCGACGCGTGCGGATGCCGCCTGAGGAAGAGGAGAATGTCGGCGTTGAAGTCGGTGACCGCGGCCCAGCGCAGCTCGCCGTCGGGATGCGAGAGCAGCCGCAACTCGGCGATGCCGAGCGCCGCGACCGCGGCGCGCATCTCCACCGCGCGTTCGAGCCCGAGCGCGTCGTTGCGCACCGGGCCGATGTCCGAGCCGCGCTCGCCGTGCGAGGCGCACATCACGACGACGTGGGCACCGGCCGCGGCGAGCGTCGCCAGTGTGCCGCCGCAGGCCAGCGACTCGTCGTCCGGGTGAGCGAAGACCGCCAGCACCACCTGCCCGTCCAGCCGTGGTACCGCCTGCGTCACCCGCGTGCCTGCCGCTGCGCGATGATCGCGCGGAACGCCCGCACGTAGCCGTCCACCATCGGCATCACGCCGAAGCGGGCGGCGGCCCGCTCGTGAATACGCCGGCGGTCGAGGGCTATCACCGCGTCGAGTCCTGCGGCCATGGCGGCTTCATCCGCGAAGATGCCGCCCGTGATGCCGTGCTCGACGACTTCGCTGGCCGCGCCGCGATCGAGTGCCGCGACGGGTGTGCCGCAGGCCATGGCTTCGGCCAACACGAGCCCGAACGGTTCGCCGGCCTGGACGGGATAGAGCAGTGCGCGCGCGCCGCCGTACAGGCGGACCTTCTCCGCGAAGTCGACTTCGCCGACGTAGACAATCTGCTGTCCGTCGACCAGCGGCGCCACGGCCTCGCGGTAGTACGGGTCGTCAGCGGCGGCCAGCAGCAACCGCATGCCGAGCGCCTTCGCCACCTCGATCGCCTGCACTGGCCCCTTGCCCGGTGTGAAGCGGCCGAGAAACAGCAGATAGTCTTCCGGTGTCGCGCTGAACGTGAAGCGGTCGGTGTCGATGCCGTGCGGCACGATGTCGACGACGTTCAGGCCGTCGAGCAGGCGCGCCTGCTCGCGCGAGATGGCGATGAACGGCGCGTCGGGATACTGCTTCCACAGCCGCACTTCGGCCGGACTCGGCGCGTGGTGCACCGTCTGCGACACCGGCGCCGGCGACAGGCGCGAGAGCGCGAGCGACATCGGATAGTAGCCGGCCTCGTAGTGGATGATGTCGAATGCGGCCGCACGCTCCACCGCGGCGGCGATGTTGAGCAGTTCGTACATCTCCCACGGCCACATCGAGGCGTCGTGCCAGTAGCCCTGCGGCGTCATCGCATGCAGGTGCGCGGCCGTCGTGGAGTCGCCAGGTGCGAAGAGCGTCACGTCGTGGCCGCGCGCCACAAGCCCCTCGGTCAGCAGCGAGGTCATCGTCTGCACCGAGCCCGACTTGGGCGGTGGCACGCTGGTCGCCATCGGGGCGATATGCGCGATTCTCAGCGGCCGCATATCTCGAGCAACGACGTCAGCACGCGGTCGGCCGCGAAGTGTTCCGCGGCGATCTCGCGGGCACGGCGGGCATGCGCGGTGTAATGGCTGTTGATACGGTCGATGCCGGCGAGCGCCTCGTCAGGCGTCGAGAAGGCGAGCAACCCCTCGCCAGCCGGCAGGTGCGCCGACCAGCCCGTGTCCTGCACCAGCGCGGGGCGCCCCGCAGCCAGGTAGCACTCGGTGCGGTCGCTGAACCAGCCCGAACGCGTCGATACGTAGGTGTGCTTGGCAACCCCGAACTCGGCTTTCGAACGCTGGATGAACTCGCGGTAGTCCCAGAGATTGCGCGAGATGCCCATCGCATCGACGGTGTTCCAGCCGTGCGCGCGCAGCAGCGACTGCGGGCCGTTGACCGCCAGTTCGAAGCGCTGCGCCGTGCGCGACGGCAGGTCGATGTACTTCACGAACTCCTGGTCCTTGTTGCCCCCGACGTCCGCAAAGCTCTCGATCTTCCACGTCATCACGGTGGAGAAGCGCTCGAGGGCGTCGTGTGTGTGCGTCCAGTCGTTCAACGTGACCGGCTGCCAGGTCTTGTGCCAGGTGAAGTCGCCAACCGGCACGTCGCAGGCCGGCGTGCCGATGTTCGCGCCGAACGTGAAGAGGTGGGTGAAGCGCCGGAAGAAGTCGACGTACCAGGAGTCTTTCGTCTGCGCAATCGACAGTTGCGTGAACGCCGGATCGGAGTCGATGAAGACGCGGCGCGGAATGGCCGCGTACTCGTCGCGCCAGAACCACGAGCCGCCAGACAGGTTGATATAGAGGTCGGCGTCGGCGCAGAAGCGCCGGACGGTCTCTGCGGTTTGGCCGTGGTAGGTGCCGTCGTAGTTCACGAACGACCAGCGCTCGCCGAGCCCGAACGGCTCGAGCGACTGGTGGATGTAGGTCGTGCCGTAGGACGGATCGAGCGAGCGGGTGTCGAGCACCGGGTCGTAGACCACCTCGCCGGTGTCCTCGATGTAGAAGACCTCGTGGCCGAGGGCGCGCAGCCCCAGCAGGTACATGAGCGAGCACCAGGTGACGCCGCCGAACGGGTAGCGCGCGATGATGCCGGCGACCAGGATCTTCACTGCCGCGCCGCCTGAATCAGTTCGTCCACGGTTTCCGGTTCATCGAGCGACTTGCCCACGGAGAGCCGTGCGCACATGCGCCGATAGAGCTGGCTACTCGCGAGCAGTTCGTCGTGCTTGCCGAAGGCCGAGATGCGCCCACCATCGAGGACGAGGATAGCGTCAGCGTCGCGAACCGTCGAGAGGCGATGCGCGATGACGATGGTGGTGCGGCCGGCCCGCAGCCGCTTCAACGCGGCAAAGACGATTTCTTCGGAGATGGCGTCGAGCGACGATGTCGGTTCGTCGAGGATCAGGATCGGCGCATCCTTCAGCACGGCGCGCGCCACGCTCAGGCGCTGGCGTTCGCCGCCGGATAGCCCGCCACCGGCCTCGGCCACCGGTGTCTCGTAGCCCTTCGGCAGGCGCGACACGAAGTCGTGCGCGTGCGCCGCTGTCGCGGCGGCCTCGACCTCGTCCTGCGTGGCGTCGAGCTTGCCGTAGCGCAGGTTGTCGGCAATGGTGCCGGAGAACAGGACGGCATCCTGCGGCACGATGGAGATCTTTTCGCGCAACGACCGGAGGCGGTATTGCCGCACATCGACGCCGTCGACGAGGATGCGGCCCGACGTCGGATTGTAGAAGCGCGGGATGAGGCTGACGAGCGT
>CALQBJ020000145.1 GCA_943328785.2 Bifidobacterium breve | reverse complement strand
GCCGCGGCTCGTACCACATGGAGTACTCGCACTACGACGAGGTGCCGGCGCACCTGCAGGCCAAGATCATCGCGACGGCGAAGGCCGAGCGGGCTGGAGTCGAGGTCGACGAAGCGTAGGGGACGCCGGACGTCAGCACTCAGAAGTTGAACTGGAAATAGAAAAGCCCCGCAGGTGCGAAGCACCGCGGGGCTTTTCCGGTTTGGGGACGGCAAGGCGCCAGTAGCCCAGAGCGTGAAGCCTGTTTAGCTTCCGCCGGCCTTGCGCGGAGTGGTCGACTTGCGCACCGAACCACGCGACGGCTTCGGCGCCTTGGTCTTCGGCGCGCCGCCATCGACCTTCTTGCCGCCACGGATGCGGTTGGCTGCGGCCTTGAGGCGGCCGCCAACACCCTTGGCCTTCGGAGCCTCGGCTTCGGCGCCTTCGGCTTCGACGTGGGCGTTCGGGTTGTATTCGCTGCCGACCAGTTCGATCTGGGCGGTTTCGGCGCCATCACCCTTGCGGCTGCCGATGCGCAAGATACGGGTGTAGCCGCCGGGACGGGCCGCGAAACGCGGGGCCAGATCATCGAACAGCTTGCTGACGATTGCGCGGTCCTGGATGTCGTGCATCACCAGACGGCGAGCGTTCAGTGCCTTGAGGTTCGCGTCGCCGGCCGCGAGGCCGCGCTTGGCGATGGTGATGAGCCGTTCCACGAAGGGCCGCAGTTCCTTGGCCTTGGGAACCGTCGTCACGATGTGCTCGTGGCGGAGAAGCGACGTGGCCTGGTTCCGGATCATCGCGATGCGATGTTCGGTGGGGCGGCCCAGCTTGCGGTGTGCTACTCGGTGTCTCATTGTTCGTGTCCTAGTCCTGCCCGCCCGCCTGGTCGACGCGCATGCCGAGGCTCAGGCCCATCGTGTGCAGGATTTCCTTGATCTCGTTCAGGCTCTTGCGCCCAAAGTTCTTGGTCTTGAGCATCTCGGCTTCCGTCTTATGCACCAGCTCGCGAATCGTGCGGATGTTCGCGTTCTTGAGGCAGTTGTAGGAGCGGACCGAGAGTTCGAGCTCTTCGACCGACTTGTCGAGATTCTCGTTGCCGATGCCGCTGCGCGGGATCTCACCCGCCACCTCGGACTGTGGCTCGACGCCCTCTTCGAGGTTGATGAAGATGTTCAGGTGGTCGCGAATCAGCTTCGCGGAGAGCGACATGGCGTCGCGGGGCGTGATGGAGCCGTTGGTCCATACATCGACGGTCAGCTTGTCGTAGTCGGTGGTCTGTCCGAGACGCGCGGCCTCGACCAGGTAATTCACCTTCTTGATCGGCGAGTGGACCGAGTCGATCGGAATCCAGCCGATGCCGAGGTCCTCGTCGAAGTTCTTGTCCGCCGAGACGTAGCCGCGGCCGCGGCGCATGCGCATCTCCATGTGGAGGCTGCCGCCCTCTGACACGGTCGCGATGTGCGCTTCCGGCTCGAGGATCTCGACGTCGGCGTCGGCCTGAATGTCCTTCGCCTTGACTTCACCCGCCTTGTCGACACGGATGACCAGCGTCTTGGTCGAATCAGTGTGCAGCTTCAGCGGGATCTGCTTGAGGTTGAGGATGATGTCGGTCGCATCTTCAACGACGCCAGGGATCGGTGAGAACTCGTGCTGGACGCCGTCGATCTTCACCGCAGTGATGGCCGCGCCTTCGATCGAGGAGAGCAGCACGCGGCGCAGGGCGTTGCCGATGGTCGTGCCGAAGCCCCGTTCGAACGGCTGCGCGTAGAAACGTCCAAAGCGGTCGGTGAGCGTCTCACGCTCGAACTCGAGGCGCTTCGGGCGCTGAAAACCTTTCCAGAGCATGTGATGTCCTTTCGCTAGCGGGCCCTCAGACGGGCCTCCAGACCTGCAAGTGACCATCGACCTCACGCCGCAGGTCTGTGTAAGGCTGCGGGCCAATGGTTAGCGAGGCAGACGACGATTGACGTCTGCCAGGCGGACTCTGGGCTTTCGGCTTTGGGTAGCGTCGCTGAAGGACGCCGCCCGAAGCCTGAAGCCCGAAGCCAATTACTTCGAATACAGTTCGACGATGAGCTGTTCCTGAACCGGCTGATTGATCTGCTCGCGGGTCGGGATCGACACCACGCGGCCAGACAGCGCGCCGCCGTCGAAGGAGAGCCACTCCGGAATACCGCGGCCCTTGACCTCCTGGATCGCATGCTCGATGGTCGCGTTCTTCTGGCTGCGGCCCAGAATCGTCACCACGTCGCCCTGCTTGAGCGAGTAGGACGGGATGTCGACCTTCTTACCGTTGATCAGGAAGTGACCGTGGCGGGTCAACTGGCGCGCCTGCGAGCGCGACGTCGAGAGCCCAAGGCGATAGATCACGTTGTCGAGGCGCCGCTCGAGGAGCTGCAGCAGCGTGACGCCGGTGATGCCCTTCGTGCGCTCGGCTTCCTCGAAGTACCCGCGGAACTGGTCTTCGAGCACGCCGTAAATACGCTTGACCTTCTGCTTCTCGCGGAGCTGCAGGCCGTAGCCGGCGAGCTTCGCCTTGCGCGTCTTCCCGTGCTGGCCGGGCGCGAAGTTACGCTTCTCAATCGCGCACTTCTCCGTGTAGCAGCGCTCGCCCTTCAGGAAGAGCTTCATGCCTTCTCGGCGGCACAGGCGGCAGACAGGTCCGATGTAACGAGCCATTCAATCAACCTCTAAGAGAACATCGCAGTTGGCGAATCGGCGACGGCGACGGCGGGGACATCCACCGCTCGGCCACCGCAGCACCGACTCACCAGATCACCAACTGATAAACGTCAGACGCGGCGGCGCTTCGACGGACGGCAGCCGTTGTGCGGGATCGGGGTGACGTCGCGGATCGACTTCACTTCGATGCCGATGGTCTGCAGCGCGCGGATGGCGGACTCGCGCCCGGAACCTGGCCCCTTTACACGGACATCCAGCGAGCGCATGCCGACCGTCTTCGCCCCGTTGCCAGCGTTCATCGCGGCCTGGGTCGCCGCGTACGGTGTGCCCTTGCGCGAACCCTTGAAGCCGATGCCGCCGGCGCTCGACCAGGCAACGACGTTCCCCTCGGTGTCGGTAATCGTCACCGTCGTGTTGTTGAACGACGCGTGGATGTGCGCGAGCCCGTGGTGAACGACGCGCTTTTCGCCGCGCTTCTTGAAGGTCTTCTTGGGCTTGCCCGCCGCCTTCTTTTCTGGTGTGGCGCCGTCGGCTGCTTCTGTCTTTGCCATATCAGTTCAATCCGCTGTCAATCAACTCTGCAAATCAGCACGGTTGCAGCCCTGCGAGGCAGGGCGGCGCGTGCTAGACGGTCTTCTTCTTGGCAATCGCACCCTTGCGCGGACCCTTGCGCGTGCGTGCGTTGGTCTTGGTGCGCTGGCCACGAACCGGCAGGCCGCGACGATGGCGCAGGCCACGATAGCTGCCGATCTCCATCAGCCGCTTGATGTTCAGCGAAATCTCCTTGCGGAGATCGCCTTCAACGCGCCCCTGGTCTTCGATGACGATGCTGATCTTGCGCACGTCGTCTTCGGAGAGGTCCTTGACGCGGATGTCCCCACTCACTTCGGCTGCCTTCAGGATGTCCGTCGCGCGGAACCGTCCGATGCCGAAGATGTACGTGAGACCAATTTCAACCCGCTTGGTGCGCGGAAGATCGACGCCTGCAATACGTGCCATATGCCCTTATGTCCTTAGCCCTGCCGCTGCTTGTGCTTCTGATTGGCGCAGATCACCCGAACCACGCCGCGGCGACGGACGATCTTGCACTTGTCGCAAATGCGCTTGACCGATGCTCGAACCTTCATTATCTGATCCTTGTCAGGCCCCAGGCTCCTGACGCTAAGCGCCGGAAGTCCTAAGCGATCTTCTCAACTATCCGCCCACGCCCGCGATCGACGGGTGAGAGCTCCAGGCGCACCCTGTCCCCGACCAGTACCCGGATAAAATTTCTGTCCGGCCGGTCGGCAATGTGCGCCGTGACCAGTCCGCCTCCGTCGAGCTTGACGCGATACAGCGCGTGCGGCAACTGCTCGACGACGACTCCAGCTATCTCCCCGCGGCGACCGGGACGTCTCTCGCCGTCAGAATCCATGGTCCATCCGCCGTCACCGCTACGGTGTGTTCGAAGTGCGCCGACAGGCTGTGGTCTCGCGTCACCGCGGTCCACCCGTCCGACAACACTTTCACCTGCGGCTTTCCGGCGTTCACCATCGGCTCGATGGCGATGACCATGCCCTCGGCCAAGCGCGGGCCCCGTCCAGGTTCCCCGTAGTTGGGCACCTGTGGTTCCTCGTGCATCTCCTGGCCGATGCCGTGGCCGACGAACTCTCGAACGACCGAGAAGCCGTGTGCTTCCACATGCTTCTGGACCGCGTGACCGATGTCCGAAATCCGGCTGCCCGGTTTCACGACTTCGATCGCCTTATAGAGCGACTCCTCGGTCACCCGAAGCAGCGTCGCCGCCGCTTCGGAGATCGGGCCGACCGCCAGCGTGACGGCCGAATCGCCGTAGTAGCCATTCAGCTTCGCGCCAACGTCAATCGAAATGACGTCGCCGGCGTTCAGCACGCGCTGGCCCGACGGGATCCCGTGGATCACCTCGTCATTGACCGACGCGCAGATGGTGGCCGGATAGCCGTGATAGCCCTTGAACGCCGGAATCGCTCCGGCGTCGACGATCAGCCCCTCGGCGATCGCATCGAGCTCAGCAGTGGTGACCCCTGGTGTCACCTTCGCCGCGAGCGCCGTGAGCACCTGGCCCACCAGCCTGCCAGCCGCGCGCATCTTCTCGAGTTCCGCCAAGGACCTGCAGACAATCACAGTGCTGACCCGCCAACCACCACGCTTTTAGCCCCGTCCACCGCGTCGACCAGTGCCTGCGCCACCACATCGGCGGCCTGCGCTCCGTCGACAGCGCGGAACGTCGGACGTCCCTGGTAGTACGCCACCAGGGGTGCCGTGTTCGCGTGGTAGACCTTCAATCGCTCGAGCACCACCGACTGGTTGTCGTCGGTTCTCTGCGTCAGTTGTCCGCCGCACTTGCTGCAGACGAGCGTCGAGATGGCCTTCGTATCGGACGGGTCGGCGTTCGACCCGCACCGCGTACAGACCATCCTGGATCCCAGTCGCCGGACCAGTTCCGACTCTGGGACGATGATGTCGATCACGATGAGTGGCGACCGTCCGACCATCACCTGGTCGAGCGATCGGGCCTGCGCCACCGTTCTCGGGAAGCCATCCAGTATAAACCCACTTCTCGCGTCATCGCGATTCATACGGTCCTGGACGATTCCGATCATCACTTCGTCGCTCACGAGTTCGCCGCGATCCATGATCGCCTTGGCCCGGAGTCCGATTTCGGTGCCGGCTTTGACCGCTTCGCGCAGCATGTCGCCGGTCGAAATCTTCGGAATACCCTTCAGCTTAGCAAACCGTTCGGCTTGCGTGCCCTTACCTGCGCCAGGAGGGCCGAGCATAATCAAGTTCAGCGCCATCGCTTTGTACCCGCGGGCCTCGACTCCCGCTGGCGACGCCCGCACGTGGGCGCGTCGCGATTCACGAACGTTTACGCCCTGCGGCCCCGGATACGCGTCTTCTTCATGAAGCCGTCATAGTGCCGCATGATCAGCTGGCTCTCAATCTGCTGCACGGTATCCATCGCGACACCAACCACAATCAGCAGTGAGGTGCCACCGAAGTAGAACTGGACGCCCATACCTTCCGTGATGAAGCGCGGAAGCGCGGCATCGAGCCAGCCGCCGATGAACGGAATCGGCTCCACCTTGAACCCGCTCAGCAGGAACTGCGGCAGGATGGCGATCACCGCCAGGTAGAGCGCTCCGGCCAGCGTGATGCGGGCCAGAATTCCGTCGATGTACTCGGCCGTCCGCTTACCTGGGCGGATGCCTGGAACAAATCCGCCGTACTTGCGCATGTTCTCGGCGACGTCATCCGGGTTGAAGATGATCGCCGTGTAGAAGTATGCGAAGAAGACGATGCCCGCGACGAACAGCAGGTTGTAGAGCGGCATCCCGAGCCCCAGTTGCGTAACCAGGGTGTCGGCGAACCGGTTGCCCTGGAACATCTGCGCGAAGGTGGCCGGGAACGCCAGAATCGATGAAGCGAAAATCACGGGGATGACGCCCCCCGTGTTCACCTTTAGCGGAATGTGGGTGCTTGACCCGCCATACATCCGTCGACCGACGACACGCTTCGCGTATTGCACGGTCACTCGTCGGTGCCCGCGTTCGACGAAGATGATGGCGGCAATGACGATGGCCATGACCGCAACCAGCAGGATCATCGAGAACAGCCCGAGCTGGCCGGTGCGGATTTGATCGATCGTCTGGATGACCGCGCGCGGGAATCCGACCACGATGCCGGAGAAGATGATGAGCGACATGCCGTTCCCGATGCCGCGCTCGGTGATCTGCTCACCCAGCCACATGATGAACGACGTACCGGTCGTCAGCGTCAGGACTGTCATCAGGCGAAACCCGAGCCCGGGGTTGTAGACCAGAGGTAAGCCGCCGGTCACGTTCGTCTGGCGTTCGAGGAAGATGGCGATGCCAAGCGCCTGAATGACGGCCAGGACGATCGTGCCGTAGCGCGTGTACTGGGTTATCTTGCGACGGCCCAGCTCGCCTTCCTTGGACATCTTCTCGAGATACGGCCAGACCACCGTGAGGAGCTGCAGGATGATCGACGCGCTGATATACGGCATGATGCCGAGCGCGAAGATCGTGACACGCGACAGGTTCCCACCGGAGAACATGTCGTACATGCCGAACATCTGATTCTGCATCTGCTGCGCGAGCTCGGCCAGTGCTGCCGTGTTCACGCCCGGGGTCGGGATGTGATGCCCTACCCGGTAGACGCCCAGCATCCCGAGGGTGAAGAGCACCCTGTTGCGCAGGTCCGAGACGGCGAAGATGTTCTTGAGGCTGTTTTCCATTAGCTGCAATCCGGGGCGGGAACGAATCCCGCCCGCCCGCTAAGCGAGCGCCTCTGCCTGACCGCCGGCCGCGGTAATCTTCTCCGCTGCCTTCCCGCTGAACCTGTGTACCTTGACCGTGAGCGCCTTGCTCACGTCGCCGCGCGCCAGCACCTTAATCGGGCTGTTACCGGTGACGAGGCCCGCAGCCACAAGGACGTCGGGGGTGATGACCGCGCCAGCTTCGAAACGCTCGACGAGCGTATCAATGTTGACGACCTCGTACTCGACGCGGAACGGGTTGTGGAAGCCGCGCTTCGGGATGCGACGGTGCAGCGGCATCTGGCCGCCTTCGAAGCCACGCTTGGAGCTGTAGCCCGCACGCGACTGGGCACCCTTATGACCACGGCCGGCCGTCTTGCCGTTGCCGGAGCCCTGGCCGCGTCCGACGCGCTTCTTCGAGTGCTTGGCGCCCTTTGGCGGTTTGAGATTGGAGAGATCCATTCCTGCTACTCCTGAACCGTGACCAGGTGCCGCACCTTGTGCAGCATCCCACGCGTCTGGACGGTGTCCTTCACTTCGACCGTGTGGCGGATCCGGCGGAGGCCGAGGCCTCGCACCACTTCACCCTGGGTCCTGTTGAAGCCAATTGTGCTCTTGACGAGGGTCACCTTCAGCGATCCGGTGCCCTTCGAGTCTGTACGCTGGTTCGCCATGCTGTTCTTTCCTATGCCGTCGCGCCGGTGAGCTCTGCGAGCTCCTTGCCGCGCATTCTGGCGACTACAGTCGGGTCCTTCAGCATATCCAAGCCGGCGACAGTCGCCCGCACCACGTTGTGCGGGTTGGCCGAGCCGAGCGACTTGGTCATGATGTTCGTGATTCCAGCCGCTTCGACGACTGCACGCACCGCGGCTCCCGCGATGATGCCTGTGCCGTCCGGAGCCGGCTTGAGGAGCACGCTGCCGGCGCAGTAGTTGCCCAACACCGCATGCGGAATCGTGGTGCCAGCGAGCGGCACGCGGATCAGGTTCTTCTTCGCCGCCTCGATGCCCTTCTTGATGGCCGACGGCACTTCCTTCGCCTTGCCGACACCGAAGCCGACGACGCCGTGGCCGTCGCCAACCACCACGAGGGCGCTGAAGCTCAGGTTCTTGCCGCCCTTGACCACCTTGGTGACACGGTTGATCGAGACGACGTTGTCCTTGATGTCCAGCTGCGACGGATCGATTCGCTCGCGAGTACGCATACCGCTCCTAGAATTCCAGTCCTGCTTTGCGCGCGGCGTCCGCCACGGCGCGGATGCGACCGTGATAAAGGAAGCCGCTGCGGTCAAAGACCACGCGCTTGATACCGTTCTCGATGGCACGTTCGGCGATGATCTTGCCAATCACCTCGGCACCCTTGAGGTTGCCGCCGGTCGCGCCGGTCTCGAGCGTGCCCTTGATGGCCGGCTCCACGCTGGACGCCGAGGCCAGGGTCTTGCCGCTCAGGTCGTCGATGACCTGGGCGTAGATGTGCGTCACGCTGCGGAACACGCTGAGGCGCGGCCGCTCGGGGGAACCGGAAATCCGCTTGCGCTGCCGAAGCTGGATGCGGCGGCGGCGATCGTCCTTCGTCTTGATCTTCATACCTACTTCGCCCCCGTCTTGCCGGCCTTCTTCTTCAGTACTTCACCGGTGTAGCGCACACCCTTCTGCTTGTACGGGTCGGGCTGGCGGAGCCGACGCAGGTTGGCAGCCACCTGGCCGACCAGTTGCCGGTCGACGCCGGTCACCGTCAGATGGGTCTGCTTGTCGATCGCGATCTCAATGCCGTTCGGGATATCGAACACCACGGCGTGGGAGTAGCCGAGGGCCATGATGACCTGCTTCCCCTTCAGCTCCGCGCGATAACCGACACCGACGATGTCGAGCTCGCGCTTGAAGCCGTCGGTGACGCCGGTCACGGCGTTGGCGACCAGGCTCCTGGCGAGGCCATGGAACTTGGCCAGCGACGGGTCATCGGTCGAACGCTTGGCGTGCAACTGGCCGTCGGCCAGTTCGAAGTTGATGCCGGCGGGATGGGCCTGCTTGAGCTGGCCCTTCGGTCCCTTGACTTCGACGGCACCGGGCTCGACCGTGATGGTCACACCCTTCGGTACCGGAATCGGTTTCTTTCCAATTCGAGACATGTCGCTGTTCCTTCTTGCTCTCGGCTCTCGACGTCAGGTGACGCCGGCTTCGAGTCCCTTACCAGATGTTGCAGAGCACTTCGCCGCCGATGCCAGCCTTGACCGCTGCGCGGCCGGTCATGACGCCATGCGAAGTGGTCAGGATGCTGGTGCCGAGTCCGGCCAGCACCACCGGCACGTCCTCGACGCCGAAGTAGACGCGGCGACCGGGACGACTGATGCGTTCGATACCGGTGATGACGCGCTCACCGTGCGGGCCGTACTTCAGCTGCAGGCGGAGCGTCTGCTGGACAGCGCCCGGCACTTCCATCAGCTTGAAGCCCTGGACATAGCCCTCGTCCATCAGGATGCGGGCAATATCAGCCTTGATGCGCGACGCGGGCATGTCCACGCGCGTGTGCTTGGCGGTCACGGCGTTCCGGATCCGCGTCAGCATGTCGGCAATTGGATCTGTCATATCTCTCTCAGCTCAGTCGTTCCGGTTTCCAGGTTGCCTACCAGCTGCTCTTGGTCACGCCGGTGACGTCGCCGTCGAGCGCGAGCTTGCGGAAGCAGAGGCGGCACAGTGCGAATTTTCGCATATATGCGCGCGGGCGCCCGCAGAGATGGCAGCGGTTGCGCAGCCGGACCTTGAACTTCGGGGTCTTCTGTTCCTTGGCTTTTTTTGCTGTCGTGGCCATTCGTGATTCCTTGGTCCTGACTTACTGACGAAACGGCATCCCGATGAACTGAAGCAGCTTGCGCCCTTCCTCATCGGTCTTTGCGGTCGTGACCACGGAAACGTTCATGCCGCGGGCCTTGTCGACCTTCATGTAGTCGATCTCCGGGAACAAGAGCTGGTCTCGGAGACCAAGCGTGTAGTTGCCGCGGCCATCGAAGCCCTTCGGCGACACGCCCTTGAAGTCGCGCACACGGGGCAGTGCAATCGACACGAGACGGTCGAGGAACTCCCACATGCGCTCGCCGCGCAGGGTCACCGTGGTGCCGATCGGCTGGCCCTGACGCAGCTTAAACTGCGCGATCGACTTGCGGGCGCGGCGGATGACCGGCT
>CALQBJ020000144.1 GCA_943328785.2 Bifidobacterium breve | reverse complement strand
GTGTTCCCCCCGGACGGCGATGATCCGCCGGAAGGCGCCGTGGTCGTCGAGGTAGGACTGGACGTCGAGCAACCCGGGCTCAAGGCCAGCAGGACCAGAACAGCAGCGGTTCGCACAGGGCATTCCTCCGGGGCTCGCGGTCGCGCCGCCTGCGCGCCATGCCACGCGAAGGTATTACGGTACCAAACGACCGGGGGCCTGTCATCCCGATTTCCGGATCATCTTCACATCAGCGGCTGTGACCACGACCCTTGTGCATCCGGCGGCCAGCGAGTCAGCAGCGGGATGGCACCCTTGGCAACGCGCTCCGAGAGATGGTCACCCTCGATGAGTTCCATCACGAGCGCGGTGATGCCGTGGCGCTCTTCGAGTCCGTAAATGGCGGCAATGACCGAGTAAGTCAACCAACCAGCTCGAAGACACCTAATCGGGTGCCGGGAGTCTAGGGGTAAACCGTTGCAGTATTAGGGGCGAGAGGGGCTGAGAGGACTGTCAGTTCCTCAGCAACGGGCTTATGGCGACCTATGTGGATGATGGGCTCGCCAGCTTGCCATCCAGGAACCCTCCGAATATGGAACAGTATCGCGTCGACACGCGGCGGTGGCGGATAGCCAACCGAGCAAAAGACCAGCATATGCGCCAGCCTCGCGGCACACCAATTCCCGGCGGCCACGACGACGCAGACGCGAGACTGTCGAGAGAATACCGAGAGGAGTCTGGGACTGACCGGTTCGAGGCAACGGGCCACTCGGGAGGAACCGAGCGTTGGCGCGACAAGCCGTACAAGAAAAAGCCTGCGTTGCCGCAGGCTTTTCGTCGATGTGATGGTCGGGGCGAGAGGATTCGAACCTCCGACCCCTCGGTCCCGAACCGAGTGCTCTACCAGGCTGAGCCACGCCCCGACAGGCGATTCTTTGAGCGACTTACTGGCGACTCAGGACGTCACCCGCTCAGAAAACTATCTTACATCAGCTTCCGTCTCGATTGAAAGCTCTTCAACAGCAGAAAGTGCATGATGCGCCGTTAAATCTGGGTGGAGCGGCGTAATCGACACGTATCCGTCACGCACGGCCTGGTAGTCGGACCGGTCGTGCGGCTCCCAGTCGTTCTGCCCCTCATCAATCCAGAAGTACGGCCGCCCCTTCGGGTCGTCGCGCACCAGCACCTCGGTGATGTGGTTCCGCTTCGCCTGCACAGTGGTGCGGAAGCCGAGCGGCTTCCCCGCCGGCACGTTGACATTGAGGAACGTCCACGCGGGCAGCGGCTTCTTGAACATCGCCGCCGCAATCGCCGCGGCCGCACGCGCCGAGAAGCTGAAGTCATACTCGTCGCGCGTGCGCGCCAGCGATACGGCCAACCCGGGAATGCCGAGCAGCGCCGCCTCGAGCGCCCCGGCCACGGTGCCCGAGTACGTGACGTCGTCGCCGAGATTCCACCCCTTGTTGATACCGGAGACGACGAGGTCTGGCAACTCGCCGCCGTAGATCTGGGTAATGGCGATGTTCACGCAGTCGGTCGGCGTGCCGTCGACGCCGTAGATGTTGTCGCGAATGTGCTCGAGCCGCAGCGGTCGCCGCAGCGTGAGCGCATGCCCGATGGCACTCGCCTCTTCGGTCGGTGCGACCACGGTCACGTCGCCGAGCGCCGCCAGCGCCTGGGCCAGCACCACTATTCCCTGCGAACGGTAGCCATCGTCGTTGGTGACGAGAATCTGCGGCATCAGAACTTCGGATTGTATCAGCGCCGCACCACTGCGAACAGCAGCACCGTAGCGACGAGCGACAGCGACGCTCCGGCGCCGAACGCCACGTGTGCGCCACAGGTGGTCCACAACACGCCGAACAGCACGCTGGCCAGCAGCGCCCCGATGCCGATCACCGCGTTGTGGATACCGTAGGCATAGCCGCGCCGCTCGGCCGGTGCCAGGTCGGCGACGAGCGCCTTCTCGGTCCCTTCGGCAAACCCGAAGTAGACACCGTAGATGATGAACCAGGCAACGAGTGGCACCAGGGTATCGGCGGTGGCAAAGCCGGCATACACCGCGGCGTAGACCAGCCAGCCCATGCCGATCACCGTGCGTCGTCCGATGCGGTCGGACCAACTGCCGGCCCCGATCGACACGGATGCTTTCACCACGTGCAGCACCGCCCAGAGCAGCGGGATGTAGAGCGCGCTGCCGGCCACGGCGGTGAGCTTCAGCAGCAGGAACGCGTCGGTGGAGTTACCGAGCGTGAAGAGCGTGAGTACCCAGAAGAACGAGGTGAGTTCCCGCGGAAGGGCCGGCGCCTTATCGGTCCGGCTAACGCCGGACACTACACCCGCGACTTCGTCGGACACTACACCTGTGCCTGCGTCTTCGCGCACCAGCAGCACCAGACCCGCAGCCACGAGGCCGGGGATGATCGTCAGCCCGAAGAGGGTCCGATACGAGCCAGGGTAGAACCAGAGAAAGAGCGTGGCGAGGAGCGGGCCGATGACGGCGCCCGCATGGTCCATGGCGCGGTGAAATCCGAACACCTTGCCGCGAGTCGCAGGTGTCGCCGCCGCTGCGAGGATGGCGTCACGTGGTGCGCTGCGAATGCCCTTACCGACCCGGTCCACCACGCGCACCGCGAACACGTGCGTCCACGACTGCGCCAGCGCGATGAGCGGCCGTGCCAGCGACGAGATGGCGTAGCCGGCCAGCACCAGCGGCCGCTTGGTCTCGCGGCGATCAGCGGCTCGTCCCGACCAGAGCTTGAGCAGGCTGCTCACCGCGTCGGCGGCGCCCTCGACGATACCGAGCGATACCGCTCCGGCACCGAGCACCGTGGTAAGAAAGAACGGCAGCAGCGGATAGACCGCTTCCGTGGCCGCGTCGGTGGCAAGGCTCACCCACCCGAGCAACCAGACCGCACGCGGCAGGTTGCGCAGGCTTCGAGCGCCGGCCGTACGGGGCGAGTGGGCCATCGCGCGTCACTGTCACATAGATCCGCGTCATAGAACTACCCCGCTCCCGATAGACCGGGAAGCCGCGGTATTCACCGGCGCGTTCGAATCGGCTGGCGTTGAAGCGGATCCACAGGCCTTCGACCGCTGACCGCTGTGGCAGGGCGAGCGCCACCCGCACCCGCACACGCCCTCCAGGCTGGAGCGTCCGCATCCCGGGGCCGAATTCGGCCGTCGAGAGCCTGTACAATCAGGGCTCCATGCTCGTCGACCAGCTCCAGCGTCCGCTGCGCAACCTCCGCCTGTCGGTCACCGACCGGTGCAACCTCCGCTGCCAGTACTGCATGCCGGAACTGGACTACGTGTGGCTGCCGCGCGAGGACCTGCTGCACTTCGAGGAGATCAGCCGCCTGGTCGACGTCTTCATGAGCCTCGGCGTGAACCACATCCGTCTCACCGGCGGCGAGCCGCTGCTGCGGCGCGACCTCTCGACGCTGGTCGACATGATTGCCGGCAAGGAGGGGCTGAACGACCTGGCGCTTACGAGCAACGGCATCCTGCTCGCCGACCAGATCGACGAATTGAAAGCCGCCGGCCTCCGCCGGGTCACGGTCTCGCTCGATACCCTGCGGCACGACCGCTTCGCGAAGCTCGCGCGCTTCGACGAACTCACCCGGGTGCGCCGTGGCATCGAAGCAGCCGCGCGGGTCTTCGGCGGGGTGAAGCTCGACACGGTGGTCATTCGCGGCGTGAACGACGACGAGTTGGTCGACCTCATCGACTACGGCAAGACCGTGAATGCCGAGGTGCGATTCATCGAGTACATGGACGTCGGCGGCGCTACCAACTGGTCGTGGACCGATGTGGTGTCGCGGAAGGACATCCTCGAGCAACTCGCCAGGCACTACGGCGGTGTCGAAGAAGTGGTCGAACACTCGTCGGCGCCGGCCGACCGCTACCGGCTGCCCGATGGCACCGTCTTCGGCATCATCTCGTCGACGACCGAGCCGTTCTGCGCCTCATGCGATCGCAGTCGCCTGACGGCGGACGGCATGTGGTACCTCTGCCTTTACGCGACGCGCGGCATCGACCTGCGCGCTGCGCTGCGCGCCGGCGCCAGCATCGACGAGTTGAAGGCGATGATCGTGTCGGGCTGGACGGCGCGGACCGACCGCGGTGCCGAATCGCGCCTGGCGCTTGGCGAGCGGCGTGCGTTCGTGCCGCTCTCGACGCTGAAGAAGAACCCGCACCTCGAGATGCACACCCGCGGCGGCTAGAGCCGCAGGCGGCCAACACCACGAAGGACACGAAGGGCACGAAGCGCAACCCGGCCTGTCCAGGGAGAGACCTTCGTGTGTCTTCGTGCTCTTCGTGAAGCCGTGGCTGCGGTTCGCTGAACCGACGCGCCTAGTGCACCGCCGGTGCGGCGCAGAACTTTGCGAACGCCGTCTGCAGATCGGCCGCAATCTCGAGCGGACCACGTCCCTCGATCTGGTGGCGCTCCATCATGTAGACGAGTTTGCCGTCCTGTAGCAGGCCGATTGACGGTGACGAGGGACGGAACCCGCTGAAGTAGCCGCGGGCGCGATCGGTGGCTTCCACGTCGAAGCCGGCGAAGACCGCGGTCAGACGGTCGGGACGCGGGCCGTTGCGCAGCGCCAGGGCAATACCCGGCCGCGCCTTGCCGGCCGCGCAGCCGCACACCGAGTTCACCACCACCAGCATCGAGCCCGTCGAGCTCTGGACCGCCGCGTCCACCTCCTCAGGCGTACGCAGTTCTTCGAAGCCAAGGTCGACGAGTTCGGCGCGCATCGGCGCCACGAAGAATTCGGGATATGCCATGTGCCGGATCTTAGCAGGCGCCGGGTATCCGGCACCGCCTCAAAGACGAGCCGACACAACTGTCAACGTATGGCGTAGCCGCGACCCTTCAGCTGTCAGCGTGAGTCCTACGATCCGTTCCGTTCCCAGGCTTGCAGCCGCTCGCCGACTGCGGACAGTACCGACGCGTCCTCGATCGTCGCGGGCATCGTGAAGTGGTCGCCGTCGGCCATCTTCTTCATCGTGCCGCGCAGGATCTTGCCCGATCTCGTCTTGGGCAGTCCTGCCACGACCAGTGCCGTCTTGAAACAGGCAAACGCCCCGATGGTGTTGCGCACCCGCTCGACCAGTTCCGCGGCAATCTCCGGCTCGGCCCTGTTCACGCCCGCCTTCAGCACAACGAACCCGATCGGCACCTCGCCCTTCAGCGCATCGACATGCCCGATGACCGCGCACTCGGCGACGTCGGGGTGTGACGCCAGTACCTCCTCGAGTCCGCCGGTCGAGAGCCGGTGCCCGGCGACGTTGATGATGTCGTCGATGCGGCTCATGACGTAGAAGTAGCCGTCGACATCGCGATAGCCGGCATCGCCCGTGAGGTAGTAGCCAGGGAAGCGCCGCAGGTAGGCTTTCTCGTAGCCGGCGTCGTCATGCCACAGCGTCGGTAACGTGCCTGGCGGCAGCGGCAGGCGAATGACGATGTTGCCGGTCGCGTCGGGCCCGAGTTCGTGCCCCTCGTCATCGAGCACCCGGATGTCGTAGCCGGGCACCGCCCGCGTCGGCGAGCCTGGCTTCACCGGTTGCAGCCCAATACCTGCGCAGTTGGCCAGCGCAGGCCAGCCCAGTTCGGTCTGCCACCAGTGGTCGAGCGCGGGGATGCCGAGCCGCTCGGCAGCCCAGTTCAGCGTGTCCGGGTCGCAACGCTCCCCTGCCAGGAACAGCAACCGCAGACGCGAGAGATTGAACCTCGTCAACTGCTCCCCAGTGGGGTCTTCGCGCTTGATGGCGCGGAACGCGGTGGGGGCGGTGAAGAGCACGTTCACGCCGTGCTGCTCGCAGACCCGCCAGAAGGCGCCGGCGTCTGGCGTACCCACCGGCTTCCCCTCGTAGAGGATGGTGGTGGCGCCGTGCAGCAAGGGCCCATAGACGATGAAGCCGTGGCCTACCGTCCAGCCGATGTCCGACGCGGCCCAGAACACCTCGCCAGGGCCGACGCTGTATACGTGCTCCATCGCCCACTTCAATGCGACGGCATGGCCGCCGTTGTCGCGGACGACGCCCTTCGGAATGCCCGTGGTTCCTGAGGTGTAGTGAATATAGAGCGGGTCGGTGGCCTCGACCGGCACGCAGCCGGCCGGCACCGCGTCGCGCAGCGCCGTGGCCCAGTCGAGATCGCGCCCGGGTGTGAGCGCCGCCTGGCACTGCGGGCGCTGGAACACGATGCAGCGTTCAGGCACGTGCTCCGCCAGGTCGATGGCGGCGTCGAGTAGTGGCTTGTAGGCGATGACCCGCGCCGCCTCGATGCCGCACGACGCGGTCAATATCACCCGTGGCTTCGCATCGTCGATGCGGGTGGCCAGTTCCTTCGACGCGAAACCGCCGAACACCACCGAGTGGACGAGGCCGAGGCGGGCGCACGCCAGCATGCCGAACACCGCTTCCGGCACGCCGGGCATGTAGATGAGGACGCGGTCGCCCTTGTGCAGGTCCTGAGCCGCCAGCACGCCGGCCAGCGTCGACACGTGGTGCTGCAGTTCGGCGAAGGTGTACGAGCGCACGGTGCCGGTGACCGGACTGTCGTAGATGAGCGCCGTCTGCCGGCCTCGTCCGCGCTCCACATGGCGGTCGACGGCGTTGTAGCAGGTGTTCAGGACACCGCCCGTGAACCAGCGGTAGAACGGCGGTTGCGAGTCGTCGAGGACGCGGTCCCAGCGGCGGGTCCAGATGATGCCCGCCGCAGCCTCGGCCCAGAACGTCTCGGGGTCTAACAACGAGCGCGCGTGCGCGGCCAGATACTCAGCAGACATGTGCCCTCGCGGTCCGGCTAGAGAGGTCCGGCTAAAGCCGGACACTACAGGGATCACGTCGCGCCACGCTTCGGTAGTGTCCGGCTTTAGCCGGACCGTCGTCTACGCGCGCAGCGCGGTGAGCAACTTCGTCACCGTCGCCTGCGCGTCGCCGAACAGCATCAGCGTGTTCTCTTCGTAGCAGAGCGGGTTGTCGACACCGGCGTAGCCGGCCGACATGCCGCGCTTCAGCATGACCACCTTCCCCGCCTTCCACGCCTCGAGCACCGGCATGCCGTAGATCGGGCTACCCGGGTCGGTCTGCGCGCTGGGGTTCACGATGTCGTTCGCGCCGATGACGAGGACCGCGTCGGTCTGCGGGAAGTCGCCGTTGATCTCTTCCATTTCGAGCACGACGTCGTACGGCACGTCGGCTTCCGCGAGCAGCACGTTCATGTGCCCAGGCAACCGTCCCGCCACCGGATGGATGGCGTAGCGCGTCTTCGCGCCACGCTTCGTCAGCTCGTTCGTCAGGTCGCGCACCGCGTGCTGCGCGCGTGCCACCGCCATGCCGTAGCCGGGCACGATGATGACCGAGCGTGCGGCCTTCAGCAGCGCCGCCACCTGTTCCACCGTGGCCTCGGTGATGGTGCCTGTGACGGCAGCGGCGCCGGACGCCTTGCCGGCATCCGCACCGAACCCGGCGAATACCACGTTCCAGATCGACCGGTTCATCGCCTGGCACATGATGAACGAAAGGATGGCGCCCGACGACCCGACCAGCGCTCCGGTGATGATGAGCAGGTCGTTCGACAGCATGAAACCGGCGGCCGACGCGGCCCACCCCGAGTATGAGTTCAGCAGCGACACGACGACCGGCATGTCGCCGCCGCCGATCGCCATCACGAGGTGGATGCCGAGCAGCCCTGCGAGGGCCGACATGATGCCGAGCGGCAGCAACCCATCCGCCGCGTGCGCCCGCAGGAACAGCACGCCGAGGCCGAGCATCGCCAGCACCGCCACGGCATTCAGCGCATGCCGCGCCGGCAACAGTAGAGGACGGCTGCCGATTGACCCGCGCAACTTGAAGAAGGCGACGATCGAGCCCGTGAACGTCACCGCGCCGACGAGCACACCGACGTAGATCTCGGCCAGGTGCACGCTGTGGCCGGGTGCGGCCCCGGTCACCACGCGACCGAGTTCCGCCATCTCCCCCGTGGCGCCGGGGATGGGCGCCAGGTAGTTCGCGAAGCCGACGAGTACCGCCGCCAGCCCGACGAAGCTGTGGAGAACGGCCACCAGTTCGGGCATGGCCGTCATGGCGACGCGCGACGCCAGCAGCGCGCCCACCACACAGCCGATAAGGATGACCACTCCGAGCAGGCCAAGCGCACTGCCCGACGCGCCGACAGTGGCGGTGCCGCCCATGATGAGAGCCGCCAGCGTGGCGACGACAGCCAGGCCCATGCCGACGACCCCGAGCAGGTTGCCCTGCCGTGCGGTCTGCTGCGACGAGAGCCCGCGCAGGCTGAGGATGAAGAGGATGCTCGCCGCGAGCCATGCGAGCGCGATAGCCGGATGGGTGAAAGTGATCATCGCGGCCTACTTCCGGAACATTCGCAGCATGCGCTGCGTCACGAGAAAGCCGCCCGCCACGTTGATGGTGGCGACGAGGACGGCGACGGCGCCGAGGATGGCCGCAGTCGTCAACCCGCCGCCCGCCATCACCAGCATGCCGCCGACGAGAATGATGCCGCTGATGGCGTTCGTCACGCTCATCAGCGGCGTGTGCAGTGCCGGGGACACGTTCCAGATGACGTGCCAGCCGACGATGACCGCGAGCAGAAACACGGTGAGGTGGCCGAGGAACTCTGGCGGCCCCGTCAGCGCCGCCACGCCCAGCAGCAGCGCCGCGCCTGCGCCCATGGCCAGCGTCATCGTGCTGGAGGTGGCGGACGCCGACGCGTCCGCGTGCGCCTTTGCCTGTGCCTTCACGTCGGGCAACGGTGCGCCCGTCCGCGGCCGCGGCCGCGTCGGCGGCGGCCACATCAGCGCGCCCTGGTGCAACACCAACGAGCCGCGCTCGACTTCATCCTCGAGGTCGACCCGCACGGCCCCCTCTTCGACGAACTCCGTCACCAGGTTCAGTACCGTCGTCGCGTAGAGTTCGCTCGACTGGCGCGCCATGCGGCTTGGCAGATCGGTGAGGCCGACGATGGTGACCCCGAACTTCTCCACCACGCGGCCGCGCTCGGTGAGCGCACAGTTGCCACCCTGTTCCGCGGCGAGGTCGACGATCACGCCGCCGGTCGGCATCGCCACGACGGCGCCGGACGTAATCAGCTGCGGTGCCGGCTTGCCCGGAATCAGTGCAGTGGTGATGACGATGTCGCACTCCTCGGTGTGCCGGGCCAGCAGCGTCTGCTCCGCCAGCAGGAACGCGTCGCTCATTTCTTTCGCGTAGCCGCCTTCGCCTTCGCCGCTCTCCGTGAACTCGAGCTCGACGAACTGCGCGCCAAGGCTCTCGACCTGCTCGCGCGATGCGGCACGGGTGTCGAACGCCCGAACCTGCGCGCCGAGCGACTTCGCCGCGGCAATCGCGGCGAGCCCGGCGACGCCGGCGCCGACGATCAGTACCTTGGCGGGTGCCACCTTGCCGGCCGCGGTCATCTGGCCGGGAATGAAGCGTCCGAAATGCTCCGCCGCCTCGATCACCGCGCGGTAGCCGGCGATATTCGCCATCGCGCTGAGCGCGTCCATCTTCTGGGCGCGCGTGATGCGCGGCACGCAGTCCATCGCGAACGCCGTCGCCTCGCGTGCGGCCAGTTGCTCGAGCAGCGGCTTGTGCTGCGCCGGCCAGAGGAAGCTGACGAGCACCGCCCCTTTCTTCAGCAGCAGCGGCTCGTCGTAGTCGGCGTCGGGCAGCGCCATCGGCGGACGCACCTTGACGACGATGTCCGAGGTGGCCCACACCGTCGCCGCCTCGGTCACGATCGAGGCACCACTCTCCTGGTAATCGGCGTCGGAGTAGCCCGCGGCCAACCCGGCACCGGCCTCGAGTTGCACCTCGAGGCCCATCTTCCTGTAGCGGACGACGGTGCCTGGCGTGGCCGCCACGCGGCGCTCGTCCGGATAGATCTCTTTGGGAATTCCGATGATCAGAGGCACGTGTAGTCCAGAGGCGAGGGGTTGACTGCGTGGTCGGCGCGGTCGGTGACCGCAGCGCGGCTCATTCTAGCGCCATTGCGTGCAACGGTTTCGGTTCATTTGGACGCGGCCGGCCCGCTCGCGCCGTACGCCGTGCCGACGTCGCCCCACCGTGGCGAACGTCTGACTATGCGCCCGCTGGGCTTGGGCCAGTGAGGGAGTCGGCTTCGGCCTGCGCCACGGCCGTATTGGTGTCGGTG
>CALQBJ020000143.1 GCA_943328785.2 Bifidobacterium breve | reverse complement strand
ATGCTGATGCCGAGCGTCGGCAACCGCAGCAGATTCCCCTCGAGTCCTGACGCCGGGTACTTTTGCCCATGCGCCAGGTCGAACCCGCTCTCGATGAGCAGGCGCCCCGCCCCGACCGGTTCAGGATCTTCGGTGACGACCGGACGCTGCTGCGCGAGGCGCGGATGACTGACAAGCAGGACGGCGAGAGCCGCCACGACGAGACGGGCGATGCGCACGGATCATTCCTCCGGTGCTGGTGACTGGATGACGAGCAGTCGCTTGCCGCCGCGTCCGGCGCGGGCGCCGTTCGTAATGCGCGGCGGTGGCGCGATGGCGTCGAGCGGCACGGTTGCCCGCAGATCGGCAGGCGGATTCAGGCGCGTGTCGAGCAGGTGGCGCGGCGCGACGTTCGACAGCGCCTTGAGCATCGAGTTCTTCACACCGGGATGCTCCACCTCGAGGTCCATGATCAGCCGCTTGATGCGCTGTCGCTGCAGCGACAGGTCGCCGCACGCCGGACAGCAGCAGCCGATGATCGGCAGCGCCACTTCCTTGCAGTACAGGCGAGCTTCGTCTTCGCCGACGTAGGCGAGCGGACGGATGACCACATGCGCCTTGTCGTCGGACACCAGCTTGGGCGGCATCGCGCGCAGCGCACCCGAGAAGAACAGGTTCAGCAGCAGCGTCTCGATGAAGTCGTCCATGTGGTGGCCAAGCGCGATCTTCGACGCCCCCACTTCCTTGGCCACGCGGTAGAGCACGCCGCGCCGCAGCCGCGCGCAGAGCGAACACGGCGTGTCGTCGGCGTCGAGGATGTCCTCGATCAGCTCGCCGATGTCCGTGTGCTCGATGCGCAGCTCCCAGCCGCGCTCGCGGCAGGTCTGCGTGATGAGATCGTGCTTGAAGGCCTTATAGCCGGAATCGACGTTGACGGCCACGACGGTGAATCGTACGGGCGACTTCTTCTGCAGCACGTGCAGGATCTGCATCAGCGCCCAGCTGTCCTTGCCGCCCGAGAGCCCGACCATGATCCGGTCGCCGTCCTGAATCATGTCGTAGTCGACGATCGCCTTCGTCGTCTTGCGCGCGATCCGCGCCTCGAGGTCGGTGTTGTAACTCATCGCTGCGATTCTACCGGTTCGAAACGACCTTGGCGGGAATGCCGACCGCCACCGCCCGCGCCGGCACGTCGCGCGTCACGACAGCACCAGCGCCGATGATCGCCTTGTCGCCAATCGACACGCCGTCGAGCACTTTCGCACCCGCGCCGATCCACGCGCCCTCGCCGATCTGGACGCCCTCGGACTTCCGGCCCTGCTCGAGGATCGACTTCGACGGGTCCGAGACATCGTGGTCGCCGCCGATGACGTAGGTGTAGGCCGCCAGCAACGTGCCGGCACCGACGCGGACGCTGCTCGCCGAGAACAGCTCGCAGTTGAAGCCGATGTTCGCGCCGTCGCCTAGTTCGATATCGCCGTTCTTGCACGACAGGATCGTGTTGCGGCCGATGAACACGCCGCTGCCGATGCGGATGCCGCGGTTCGACTCGCCCTTCGCATCGAGCAGGCAGTTGTCGTCGACCACGACGTTGTCGGCGATATGGATCTTCTGCGGGTGCCGCAGCACGACGTTCTGCCCGAACACGACATTGCGGCCGCAGGCGCCGAGTAGCTTCGGATAGAGCAGCTTGCGCAGCGCGAGCCCGAGGGCGCCCGGCAGACTCTGCGAGAGCGTGATGATCAGCTCGTAGGCGAGCAACGCGCCGAGGCCCGGACGCCCGACAACCAGCGTGGCGTACTTCTGGCGGGCGCTGGTGCCGGCGTTGAAGAGCTGCTCCTGGGCCTTCGGAATCTGCGGCGACGACGGGGTGCTCATGAACGCCTCACAGCCATCCCTGTGCGCGGTACCAGTCGAGCGTGCGCCGGATACCCTCTCGCAGGCCGACCTGCGGCGCGTAGCCCAACTCGGTGCGGGCACGTGCGATATCGAATGCGCGGCTCTTCGTGTAAAAGTCGACCCGGCGGCGGTAGAGCGGCGGCTCGACGCCGAGCGGCGCGCACAGCGCTTCGCACGCCGCCCCCGCTATCCAGAACGGCCACACCGGCAGGTGCAGGCCTGGCGGCTTCACCCCGGCCACCTCCGCCACCAGCGCCACGAGTGCGTTGAGCGTCGTCACTTCCCCACCGGCGAGGATGTAGGTACGCCCGGCACCGGCCGGATGCTCGGCGCACAGCCGGAACCCTTCGCACAGATCGTCGATGTAGGTGAGGTGGTAGTAGATCGTGCCCGGGCCGAGCATCGGGAATCGGCCGCGCGCCACGCCGCGGAACATCTTCAGCAGGCGGCGATCGCCGGGGCCGTAGATGCCGGTCGGGCGGGCGATGGTCACTTCGATGCCGAGCCGTAGACCGGCCTCGCGCGCGAGGCGCTCGCCTTCAAGCTTCGTATCCTGGTAGACGTCGCCTGGCCTCAGCGGCGCGTCCTCGTTGGCCGGCGGATGTTCGACGTCGCCGTGCACCCCCACCGTGCTGCAGTGCAGCACCCGCTTCACGCCCGCGCGAGCCGAGGCCTCGATGATGTCGCGCACCGCGAGCGCGTTCACGGCGCGGTAGGTGTCGGCCGGCAACCCGGCCTGCCGGTACATGGCGGCGATGTGATACACGCGGTCGATGCCGGCGACGGCGCGGTCGAGCGCATGCGGGTCGCGCAGGTCGCCTTCGACCAGTTCGACGCCGGCGGCCTCGAGGTCGGCCGCCTTGCTCCGGTCGCGCACCAGTGCACGCACCTGGTGCCCGCGTCCGACGAGCATGCGCGCGAGGTGACCGCCCGTGAAGCCGGTGGCGCCGGTAACGAGCTCAGCCACGTTCGGCATAGACCGTTACGGGCGAACCGAATAGCCGCAGCAGGCCCAGCTTCGCCAGCCAGCGCTCCGAGGTTTCCGTGAACGCGCGCGACCCGATCGTCTTGTGCACGGCAATCGGCAGGACGAACTGGCGATGGATGGACGTAATACGGAAGCCGTGCAACTCGAGTTCGCCGCGGATCTGCCCGTCGGTGAAGACGCGGTACGGTTCGCTGCTTCGGCCGAGCGGATGCAGTAACCGGCGACCGATCGACTGCAGCAGCGCCGTGCTGGTGGCGGACGGATAGTCGAGCACCACGCCGTGACTCGCCACACGGCACAGTTCGCCAATGCACTGCCGCCAGCGCGGCGTGTGCATCAGCACGCGCAGGCTCACGGCGAGGTCGAAGGCGCGGGCGCCGAACGCGATCTGGTGGGCATCGCCCACCAGGAAGTCGATGGGCGCGCCGGTGGCGACCGCGCGCTCGCGCGCAATCGCCAGCATCGGTTCCGACGCGTCGATGCCGGTGACCTGCGCACCAGCGGCGGCCAGCAGGAACGCGCCGCGTCCGGTGCCGGTGCCCACGTCGATGATCCGCCGGCCCTGCACCGGGCCGAGCATGTCGGCGAGGACGTCGGCCTGCCCTTTCGCCACGAGGTCGCCGATCGGGCCACCGAAGCGCCGCGCATCGAACGACTGCGCGTTGGCGGCGTCGGCGTAAAAGGTGTAGCTGTAGTGGTCGCGGCGCTCGCTCACGCCACGTCCTTCACGGGCGAGCCGGGAGACAGCGGTGTGGTCGAGGAGAACAGCTCGGCGCAGGCGCGCCGGGTCTTGTCGAGGTAGGCCTCGTAGCTGTACTTGGTTTCGGCCAGCCGTTGCGCGTTTGCGCCGACCCGCGCCGCCAGCGCCCGGTCGTTCAGTACCTGCAGGATGCCATCGCCGTATTCCTGCGGCGACACACCCGTCAGGATCGACACCTCATCGTCGAGCACCTGCGTATGGGTCATCAGCCGGGTGGCAACGATCGCCTTGCCCGAGCGCAGGTACTGGTAGATCTTCAGCGGTGTGTTCGTGCCGCGCGAGCGGGGCGACACCAGCGCGTCGCAGGCCAGCAGATACGACGGAATCTCCGAGGCCGGACGCTCGCCGGCGAAGAGCGTGACGTCGCCGATGCCGGCCGCGGCCGCCTGAGCGCGGGCCTTCTCCACCTGATCGGCCTTGCCGCCGGCCAGAAGCAACCGGGCCGAGGGGAGCGCCCGCGTCACATGCGCCATCGACGCGAACAGCAGGTCGAGCCCCTGATAGGCCTCGAAGGTGCCGGTGTAGAGCACGAGCGGCGTGTCCGCCGCGAGCCCGTGATGCGCGCGAATGGCCGCCGCCTGTTCCGGCGTTGCGTGATCCTCGGCCGAGCCTGGCGCGTTCTCGATGAGCACGACGTTCGCCGCCGGCGCCGTTTCGCGCACCGTCTCTTCCAGTGCCGGACAGATGACGATCACCACCTTCGACTGGTTGATCATCAGCTTCTCGAACCAGCGCACGACGCCGCGCGCCACGCTCGAACCGGTAAAGGCAAAGTTCGTGAGTTGCTGCGGCAGACTCGAGTGCATGTCGTAGAGGTGCGGGATGCGCAGCACCCACGACAGGACGACGCCGATGACGCCACCTTCCTCGTGCGAATGGATGGCGTCGTACGTCCCGGTGAGCCCCACCCGGAACGCCGTCAGCGTGAGGAGCGCATCGAGCGGGAACTTCGCGGCCGACGGCCCGATCTTGACGCGGGTGACGAACGGCGGGCGCAGGGCGCGGATGACCCGCAGCCCGGGCATCGACACGTCCTCGCCGAAGGGGTAGGTAACGAGATCGACCTGATGGCCAAGCGCCGTGAGCGCGCGGATACGGTGGAACTCTGAAAACGGGGTGCCGCGGGGCTCGAAAAACGGCTCCGGCGCGATCATCAGAATGCGCATGTGACAGCTGATTTTCGCACGGATCCATAGTAAACTCGCCTTTCGTTCCCACAACGAATGCTCGAACAACCCACGACACCATCCGCAGCCCGGCGACACCTGATGACCGCCGCGAAAATCGTGGTCAGTCTGCTGTTGCTGGTGTTCCTGTTCTCGCGCATCGACGCGGCCCAGATCTGGGCCGGCGCTCGTCACGCGTCGCTCCCCTGGCTCGCGGCCGCCCTCGTCATCTGGACGCTGAACATCGCAGCCAGCACCTGGCGCTGGCACCTGCTGCTCGAAGCGCAGGACGTCAAACTGCCGCGGCGCAAGCTGTTCGGCTCGTTCCTCGTCGCGAACTTCTTCAACAACTTTCTGCCGAGCAATATCGGCGGCGACGTCATCCGTATCCGAGACACGGCATCGGCGGCGCAGTCGACGCGGTTGGCCGCGACGGTGGTGCTGGTCGACCGAGGCCTCGGCCTGATGGGACTGGTGCTCATCTCGGCCATCGGCGCGTCGATGGCCGTCGCCCTGCACGGCCAGGGCATCCTGCCGATCTGGCCGTCGTGGCTCTGGCTCGGGTTCTTCGCGAGTACGGCGGTGGCGGTGCCGGCGATGTATTCGCCCGCGGGTCTCGGCAAGGTCCTCAAGCCGCTCACCTTCCTGCACCCCGAGTGGGTCGAGACGCAGATTCAGCACCTCACCGAAACGCTCTCGCGCTTCCGCCGCAAGCCCTCGTCGCTCATCGGCTGCTTTGCCGGCGCGGTCGTCGTACAGGCGCTCGTGGTCGCGTTCTACCTCGCGGTGGTCCACGCGCTGAACATTCCGGTCACCGCGTCCGACCTCGCCGTCATCGTGCCGCTCTCCATCGTCGTGCAGATGCTGCCGGTGTCGCTGAACGGCTTCGGTGTGCGCGAGGCCACCTTCTCGTTCTACTTCACGCGCGTCGGACTGCCGGTCGAATCGGCCATCCTGCTCTCGCTCGTCGCCGCCGGCATCACGATGCTGCACTCGCTCAGCGGCGCCGCGGTCTACATCAGCCGCAAGCGCTAATCGGATGAATCCCGCCGGGCGCGATGCCACCTTCATCGAACAGGCCTACTGGATTGTCCTGAATCGACCGCCGTCGGCGCTCGAACTCGACGACCAGCGCCGCAATCATCTCAACAGCGATCAGGTCACGCTCTCGCGCGGCTTGCTGCAGTCGACGGAGTTTCGACGGCTCCGCACTGCCTGGAAGAACCGCCAGGACACGCACACCGACCCGGCCGCGCTCGAACAGGCCCTTCAGCGGCTTGGCACGAACGAGTTCTTCGTCGAGCGTGTCTACGAAAGCCTGCTCGCTCGGAAGGCGGACGAGGGCGGCAAGCAGCACTACATGACCGTGCTGGCTGGCGGTGAGCGCCGCACCAACGTCGCGCGCGCCATGGCCCTGTCCGACGAGTTCGCGGTCCGCTGGACGGCGGTCCCCTACGACACCCAGCTCTGTGAGCTGGCCAACCCGGCCAAGTGGGACAACCCCGAGTGGATGGATCTGCTCCGCAGCCTCGGGCTGTCGGACGACCGCTTCTCGATGCACCGCAAGCCGTACGAGCTGACGCAGTTCATCTACGGCTGCCAGCGACTCGGCGCGCTCACCGAGCAGGCCGACGTCGTGAGCATCGGCGCCGGCCATGAAATCGTCCTCTACTGGCTGGCGAACCGCGTCAACCGCGTCGTCGCCACCGACCTCTACGAAGGCTACTGGACCGAGCGGCGCGGACGTGAAGGCGACCCCTCCGTGCTTGCTCGTCCCGACGACTTCGCGCCGTTCCCCTACCGGCAGGATCGCCTGACGTTCATGAAGATGGACGGCCGGCAGCTCGACTTCCCCGACAACTCGTTCGACATCGCCTACTCGCTCTCGTCGATCGAGCACTTCGGCGGGATGGAGGGCGCGTCGCAGACGATTCGCGAGATGACGCGCGTGCTGAAGCCGGGCGGCATCCTTGCGCTGGCCACCGAGTATGCGCTGGCCGGGCCACGCGGTGAAGACGTCTTCCAGCCCGAAGAAGTCCACGCGCTTGCCCAGCAGCCAGGGCTGGAACTGGTGGAACCGATCGACGAGCGGGTGTGGAACCGTTACCAGACTGCGCCGGTGGACGTGGTGCACGACCCATATCGGACGCCGCACATGGTCGTCCACGTCTTCGACACGGTCTTCACTTCGGTAATGCTGTTCCTCCGGAAGCTTCCGTCGGCGTAACCGGCCGGAAGCGCAGTTGCGCACCGAGGTTCCGGTAGTCCATGTTGGCCGGTTCCAGCAGGTGCGGCACGAACCCCTCCGACGAGTGCGTCGTCAGCAGGTAGTTGAAGTCGCCAAAACCACGCACCCCAGACGCCGGCACGCTGAAGTACGCCGTCTTGCGCGGCTGCAGCGCCACCGTCACCGGCGCCCCACCCAGCGAAATTGTGATCACCGTCGGTACTGGCGACTCCGCCTCGAACTGCATGTACTGAATCGGGAAGGCGGCGCGGACGATGATGTCCGAGCGGCCGCTGCCTGAGATCCACATGCCGTTCGGCTCGGGCGGCCACGAGTTCTGGTCGAGGTGATACAGCAGCACACCAGGGTCGGTGCGGTACTGGACGTGCCCACGCAGCGGCTGCGCCAGTCGCACCGGCAGGTCGTTGGCCATGGTCAGTTCGACCGGCAGCCGGCGCGCGGGCCCCTTCTCCACCGTGAGATAGGGATACTTCGCCGCCACGAACGGGTTGACGAGCATCTTCGCCGTGAAGAGCGCGCCGCCGATCCAGGCGATCACGCCAGGCGTCACCGAAAAGCCCGGCGGCATCAGGAAGAGGAGCACCGGGAACGCCGTGAAGAAGTAGCGGTTGCCTGGCGGGCCACCACCACCACTCCACGTGAACGGCAGCACCAGCAGCAGCGCCAGCGTCGCACCGAGGAACCCGAGGAAGACGAGCACGCGCCAGTTGTCGCGCCTGGCGCGCGACGCGAGCCACGCGATAATTGCCACGGCTCCTGGGAAGAAGTACGGCACGAAGCCGAAGTGCCGTCCGAAGGTGAAATACGTGAGGTTCTGCAGGAACCAGCGCGGCGCCTCTGGACTGGTGAGCACCAGTTGCTGCATGTCGCCGTCGGTGCCAGTGGTGCCAGCGGTGCCAGGCTCCGACTGCCAGGTGTTGCCGGGCCGGTCGAACGGAAAACTGCCGTAGAAGGTGCGGCGCTCGCCGCCCTGATAGTTGAACTCGCCAGACACCGCGGCGTTGAAGCCGAAGCAGAGCCCGGCCACGGCAACCGCAAGGGCTCCGACGAGGAAGCCGTGCACCCAGCCCCGGCGCAACCACGGCAATAGCACGAGCGGCGCGACCAGCACCGCCGTTGGCAGCGGCTTCGAGTAGGTGCAGATACCGAGGAGCACTGCGGCGGCGTAGGTCGTCCACGGCCGGTTCAGCACCGAGTCTGGCGCCACTTCCTTGTACAGCCAGAGGAAGTAGGCCAACAGCACCAGCGTAAAGTTGAACACTTCCGGCATGAGGAAGACGCTGTAGACCGGCAGGACCGACGCCCCGAAGAATGCCGTGGTCAGCGCCAGCGCCCGTACCGGCGGCCCCTGCGCGGCCAGGAACAGGTACGCCGCGATCCCGCACAGGCCGAGCATGAACACGTGAGAGAGCAGGATGCCGTTGAGACCGAAGACGCGCACGAACGGCGCCGCGACCAGCGGATAGACCAGCGCCTTGCCGTAGTACAGGCGCGACACGTCGGGGTCCTGCCGCGTGAGGACGTGCACGTAGGGGAACGGCGCGCGCACGCGGATGCGCATCAGCTTGCCGCGCTTCAGGAAGATGCCATCCGGCCCGCTGTGATACAGCCCGGAGAAACGCTCGAGGTCGCGACGCGAGAACGACAGGTCGTGGTCGTAGGCGGCGCTCAGCGCGGCGGCGACGTAGGTGGCCTCGTCGCTCTTCAAGCCGTAGCTGGTGCGCGGCACGTCCACCGACACGGCCACCGCACTCGCGATCACGAAGAGGATCAGGCCGAGGACCGCGGCGCCACGGTGGCTCGTACGCCCCGCCTGGTTCATCGTTTGGTTCGCCCCGACGACAGGAAGCCGAGGTCGGCGCCCGCAAGGCCGCGCGGCTGACCGGCGTGCGCGGCGTCGTGCAGCATTTCGTAGAGGCGTTCCATCTTCCGCACGAACGCCAGGATGTCGTACTCACGCCCCGTCACCCGGGCGTTGCCCGACAGACGCTCCCGTTCCGCCGGCGAATCGATGGCCCAGACGAGTGTGCGGGCCAGGGCGCCGGCATCGCGCCTCGGCACGATCACCGCGTCGTGGCCGTCGGTGAGGATGTCGAGCAGGCCGTCCGCATCGGTCGCCACGATCGGCTTCCCCATCGCCAGCGCTTCGAACGCCGTAATCGGCGTCCCTTCCCAGAGCGACGGGAAGGCGCTCAGGTCGAACGCCGACAGCGTGGCCGCCACGTCGCGGCGGAAGCCGGCGAAGACGAAGCGGTCGCCAAGATTCAGCGCGCGGGCCTGCGCCTCGAGGTCCGGCAGCAGCGGTCCCTCACCCACCAGGAAGAAGCGCGCCTTCGGCCGCTCCTGCACCACCTTCGCGGCGGCCTCGACGAGGAAGTTGTTCCCCTTCGAGTCGTGCAGGCGGGTGATCGTCCCGATGGCAAACTCACCCGCCGCAATGCCGAGTTCGGCGCGCGCGGCGGCCACTTCCTCCGCACTGCGGTCGCGACTGAACTCCTCCAGCGGCACGCCGAGATAGACGACCTGCGTCTTGCGCTCGGGAATCAGGCGCGCATTGATGACGAAGTCGGCGGTGCTCTGCGACACGGCCAGCGCCACGTCCGTGAACGGTTCGAGCGCCTTGTCCGCCACCTTCTGGAACCAGGGCGTGGTGGTCAGATTGGCGTGCTCGTTCAGGATCGCCGGGATGCCGCGCATCGCCCCGACCATGCGCCCGAACGTCGTCGCCCCGTAGCCATGGAGATGCAGGATGTCGATCCGCTTCTGATCGACGATGCGCAGCATCGCCGCCAGTGTCATCGGGTCGAACTTGCCGCGTTCGAGATAGGTGATGTCGATCCCGAGGGCGTCGAGCGTCTCCTCGGAGAGATCCTTCTTGCGAAGGCTCACGAGGGAGACATTGAACCGGGTCGCGTCGAAGCGCGGAATCATCCAGCTGAAGAGCCGTTTGACGCCGTGCATGCGCGACCCTTCCCACCCGAGGTGGTCGCAAACCTGCAGGACATTGAGCGGTCGATTTGTCACGAGTGTTCTCTATATTGACACCGACCGGAGCGGCCCGTACACTTTCTCCGCCTACCCGATTTCAGCGGCTGAGGACCCAGCCTCTCCGCGCAACGAACAACCCGCGACGTTCGCCGACCCATTACAGCATTTCGCTAGTGCCGCCGATACCATGGATGCGCCGGCGACTAGTACCGTT
>CALQBJ020000142.1 GCA_943328785.2 Bifidobacterium breve | reverse complement strand
GCTTCCTCGCCTACTTCGTCAGCGAGGTGTCGCTGGCGCCGACCGCCGACGTGAAGCGACCCGCTCCCGCGCGATAGCGCCTTACCACCCGAGCTGACGCCTGAGTTCTGGCAGCGCGGCGTACTCGGCCGGCGTGTCGATGTCGATGTAGGCACCGGCATCGTCGACTGGCACGTCGCCTGCCTCCGACGCATGTCCCCGCACGACAGACTTCGCGCCAGCCTTCGGGTCGCACGCGCGAATGGCCGCAAACAGGCTCCGCGCGATCAGCACCGGGTGCCCGTGCTCGCTGCCGCGTACCGCGCGCACGACGGGAGCGCACGTCTCATCGAACCGGCGCACAACCGCCTCGACGGTCGAGACCGCAAATAGTGGCGCATCCACCAGCGTGAGGAGCATCGCCTCCACGCCTGGGCGAGCGACCGCGTCGAGCCCGGCCAGCAGCGACGAGAACTGTCCCTGCTGATACGCCGCGTTCTCGATGATCTGCACAGGCAGCCCACTCGCCTCGAGGACGGCGCGCACCCGCGGTGCATCGTGCCCCACCACCACGACGATCTCAGTGATGCCAGCCTCGACGAACGTGCGCACGATGCGCGTGACGAAGGTGTCGCGCGCATCGAACGGCAGCAACCCCTTGGGCTCTCCACCCATGCGCGTGGAGAGACCGGCGGCAAGAACAACGGCGGGAATCATTGGAGGAACAATGTTAGTCGCAAGGCACACGTCGCAAGTTGTTAGTCCCGACTGTGGACTTGTGACTGAGAACTTACGACTACACTTGTCCCCGTGCCCCCTGTAATTCGCTGCCAGCGCTGCGGCACCGAGATGGAGATGCGCGACCCTGCGGCAGGCATGCCGTGGACGCCGGACCAGTACTGGGTGTGCCCGGCCTGCGGTCGTCATTTCTGGACGACCTATCCCCCGCCCGCTGCTGAGAAACCGAAAGTCTGAGCCTCGCTTGACTTCCCTCAGACAACCCACCTAGACTGGCGCGGTTTCCAGCTCGACTGACGGGCTGGACATCAAAGCCGGCCGGCACCGTTCAAGAAATTCGGCGTCTCTTCGCAGGATTCCGTCGCCGGCCGCGCACCGCCTGGGATGTCCCCGGGGGGCGAACGGAGGGCTTCGGGTTATGCCGAGCGGGACCATCGCACGACTTCTCATCGACAAGGGCTTCGGCTTCATTCGCGATGAGAGCGGCATCGAACACTTCTTCCACCGCAGTTCGCTGCGCGGTTCGGTCTTCGAACTGCTGCGCGAAGGACAGCGGGTGGATTTCACCCCGGAAGACTCGGGCAAGGGTCCGCGCGCAGGTGATGTGCGCCCGATCGAAGGCTGACCGGAATCCCGGCCCGGAGCGTCAAACCGGGCCGGTTACTGCCGCGGCCGCCGCAGCGCCGCGAGCACCCGCTCCGGATCGTCCAGATCAGGAAACGCGGCATCCGCGCCACTCGCCAGTAACGTGTCGACGTCGTAACTGCCCGTCGCCACTCCCACCGAACGCGCTCCACCTGCCACCGCCACCGCAATATCAAGCGGCGTGTCGCCGATGATCACCACGTCGGCCGGACGCACCGTCAGTCCACAGGCCTGCTCGACGCTGGCCATCGCCGTCCACAGCAGCCCGTTGCGATCGTGGGACTCGTCACCGAACGCGCCGGTGGCGAAGTAGCGCCACAGGTCGAAGTGCTCGAGCTTGATCTCGGCTCCGCGTCTGAAATTTCCGGTGAGCAGCGCCAGGTATGCATCATCCTGAGACGCCAGAGTGTCGAGCAACTGACACACCCCTGGCAGAACGCCCTTGCGCGGTCCAGGTTGCAGGATTTCTTCAGAGAGGTACTGCACGTAGATGTCATGCACGGCCTGACGCCGCTCGGCCGTCGGCTCGAGGCCGTGCGCCCGGAACATCTGCGCGATGATCCAGGCATCGGTGCGGCCGGCCATCGAGAGCGAGCCGAGCCCGTTGAAGAAGCCGCATACATCCGTGAAGGCGCGAACCATGGCGCGTGCGCCCGCTCCGCCTGTCTGGACGAGTGTGCCGTCGATGTCGAAGAGGAGAAGCGTCGTCACGACCGGAAGCCGATTGTGGCGTCGCGACTTACGGTGTGCGGAGCCGGCCGGTCGCCGCTTCCAGCACGACCGCGATCGTCGAGACTGCGCCCGCGAACTCGGGGTCGCCGGTGATGGTGAGTGTGGGGATGCCGCGCCGCGCCGCGAGGTCTCGCACATCGCACGCAAACCGGATCACGTCCGCACGAGGCAGCGTGGCCGACGGATGTTCGAGGAGCAGCAGGCCCGGATTGAACGCGAGCGCACGACCGAGGCGGACACGCATGCGCGATGCGGGATCCAGCTCTCCCACACGTTGCTCCAGCACCGACGCCAGTAGTCCGGCCTCGATCGCCAGCGCAGCGGCCTTCGCCGCAATGTCGGCCGGCGGCGGATCGAGCTCGAGCGAAAACGGCACGGCGATGTTCTGGATGACCGTCATCGGGTCGATGAGCGCCGCCCGCTCGGTGACAATGCCGAAGCGATCGAGCAGCGTGAGCCAGTCATCGGTCTCGGTGATGTCCGCCGTGGTGCGTCCGAAGACCCGCACCAGGCCCGCGTCGGGCAGACTGGCGCCGGTCACCAGGTTGGTGAACATCTCGGCGGCGGGCTCGTCGAGCCCAAGCATCGCCACGTGCTCTCCAGGCGAGAGCACGAACTGCGCAACACGCAGCGGACGCAGCGCGCCGTAGGTCTTGGTGACGCCGGTGAGTTCCAGTACAGGTGCTGTCATGATTGAATGGCGTCCCAGTATGACCGACCCACGCCGAGCCGCTCCACCATCGCCCTTCATTGCGCACTGGGCCGTTCGCCTCGCGTCGATGTTTCCGGGCGGACGGGCGCTCGACGTGGCCGCCGGTCGAGGCCGCCATTCGCTCGCGCTCGCGGCGGCCGGCTTCCGCGTCACGGCGGTCGAGTTGCAGTTCGACGCGCTTGTGCAAGCTCGGTCGGCGGCGCGGGCCGTCGGACTCAGCCTCGCGTGCGTGTGCGCCGACTGTACACAGTTCCCACTTCCGCGGAGCACGTTCCACGCCGTTGTGGTGACGCGGTACCTCGATCGCGACCTCTTCCCGGCGCTGTGCGACGCGCTTGTGCCTGGCGGCGTGCTGCTCTACGAGACGTTCACCGAACACCAGTTGCGCTACGACCGCGGGCCGCGATCGCGCGCACACCTGCTGGCGCCAGGCGAACTTCGTCTGCGGTTGCGAGGAATGGACGTGCTGTTCGATGAAGAAGTGGTGGCGCCGGACGCGGTGGCGCGGATCGCCGCGCGACGGCGCCCAGACTGATTGCGCGAAACGGTCGCTACCGCTGCGCGGGGCGAGCGGCTTCGAGGCGTTCGAAGTACGCAGGCGGCAACGAGACGCTGCCTGGACCACCGCCACCGTGCTCATCGTCGGCGTGATAGTCCGAGCCGCCGGTGACGAGCAGGTTGAGGTCGCCAGCCATGACGAGGTAACGCGCGGTGTCGGCCTGATCGTGATCCGAGTGGAACGCTTCGAGCGCATCGAGCCCGGCCGCGGCAAAGACCGGAATCCACGCGTCGTGCTTCACCAGCACCGGATGTGCCAGCGACGCGAGGCCTCCGGCTTCGTGAATCTTCGCGAACACGTCCTCGGGGCTGGCACCGATGCGCGGCACGAATGCCGGGCACCCGCGTGAGAGCAGCGTATCGAACGCTTCGCCGACGCTGGAGACGTAGCCGCTCTCGACCAGCGCCCGCGCGATCCACGGGCGTCCGACGGCCCGCGTCGAATCCGCAAGGCCAGGGCCGAGGATAGCCTCGGCGTCGAGATGAATCCCCTGTGCTTCAAGCCGCGCGAACATCTCGCGCACGCGCTCGACGCGGCGCAGCCGCTGCTCGGCCAGGAAGGTGCGCAACGGCCCCGACTCCAGCTCGAAGAAGTACGCGAGCACATGCACATCGCGCTCGTCCGCCACGGCCGTGATCTCGATCCCCGGCACGAACCTGAGGCCGTGCCTCGCGCAGGCCGCGGCTGCGGCCGCACACCCGCTTGTCGTGTCGTGATCAGTGAGGCCGAGCGTGGTGACGCCAGCGGCGGCGGCGCGCGCCACCAGTTCGTCGGGCGAACACTTGCCGTCCGACGCGGTCGTATGTGTATGCAGGTCGATCAATGGGTTGGGGGTGCTGTGCTGCCGCGCCGGCCCGGACGATTGATGCCCAGCCGAGCCTGAAGGGCGCGGTATTCCTTGATGAGCATGTCGCGATGCTCGCGTTCCTCTTCGGCGAACTCGAGGAAGATCTGCTTGCCTTCCGAGTCCTCGAAGCGGTCGCCGTACTTCTTGAAGAACTTGTGCGAGTCGCGCTCGCAGCGGATGCCGATAAGCAGCGCCCGCAGGTCGTCGACGCCGCCGCGCAGCTTCTCGGCGCCCTCGGCGAAGATCCCCTGCGCCGCGCCCTTGAAGAACAGGAACGTCGGCCTGGCCTCGAGCGTCGGGTCGGTGGCGATCAGCTCGGCGTAGCGTTGCTCGAGCGTTCCCAGGTGATCCTTCTCGTCCTCGGCCAGACGCTCGAAGATCTCGCGTCCGCGCGGGTCGTTGGCGAGCGCCGCAGCACGGGAGTAGAACTCGAGGCCACTGCGTTCGGTGGCCACGGCGATGCGCAGCGCGTCGCGCGCAAACACCGACTCGGTGGCCGCCCCGTCCAGCGCCGGCGCCTTGATGCCGGTACGGCACTCCTCGCAGATGCCGAAGACCTTGATCTCGGCTTCGACGGTCTCGAAGTTCCTGGCCGCCGTGACTTCCTCGAGGATGGCCTCGATGTCAGAGCTCAGGAACTCAGACGAGCGATGACACGAGTTGCAGATGAGATGGAAGTGCCGGGGGTGGCGGAGAGAGGGCTCGTACCGCGAACGGCCCTCGCCGAAATCGACCTTGTGGGCGATTCCGGCGGTGACCATCCATTGCAGCGTACGATAGACCGTTGCCCGGCCGATGCCAGGGTCCTCACCGCGTACGAGATCGTACAGTTCGTCTGCAGTGACGTGCCCCTTCTGGGCAAGAAACAACTGGACGATGCGGTCGCGCTTGGAGGAGCGCTTGCCGCCTGCCGGGCGGAGGCCCGAGAGATCCAAAGCGGTTTATTCGACCGAGAACGATGAACCGCAGCCGCAGGTGGACTTGGCGTTCGGGTTCTTGATCGTGAAGCCGCCACCGGTGATGGTGTCGACGAAGTCCACTTCGGCGCCGCCGAGGTATCGTACGCTGATCGGATCGACCAGCAGCTTCACCCCGTTCGACTCGTAGACCTGGTCGCCGGAGCCGACACCGTTCTCCTCGATCATCAGGCCGTACTGGAAGCCCGAGCATCCGCCGCCCTGGACAAAGACCCGGAGGGCGCTGTTCGGCTTGTTCTCTTCAGCCAGAAGCTCGCTGATCTTGACTGCTGCGGTTTCCGAGACGTTGATCATCATGCAATTTCTCCTAGTGAACGCGGCCATTATACCATTCACGGTTCATGCCCTACGCCGCATTGCCTCCCGTCACCAGGGCAACCCGACTGGCCCTGGCCGATGCCCGCTGGGGCGCGATGCTGGCGGCCAGGCCCGACCTGGCCCCCGCCGTCGCCTTGCAGCGGACGCTCATTGGCCGTGTCATCGACCTGGCTGACTCCTTTGAGGGCGGGCGGATTCAGCGCCTGTCACTCCCCCAACGCTATCTGACGACCAAGTTGCGGTCCGGGATCCCGGCCCTGACCGGCGAGCCGATCCAGCTGCCGGTATCGGCCATTGCGCCGGCCCTCGTCGACCTGTCCAGGGCGCTCGCTGAGGGGGGCGGTGGCGCCGCCACCCAGGAAATCCTGCGGGCCATGGAGGGGGGGCGGCTCGACGTCGGCGCCCTGCTGGTCCTGACGCTCCGCCGCGAGCAGGGGGCACTGCGGGCCTTCGCCACCAAGGCGGGGCTCGGCCACGACCTGCTCTGGCTGGTCCTCGATCTTGCGGTCAGCCCGTTCGCCCACGCCCTCCTGGACGGCCTGTTCGGTGCGGTACCGGCCGAGGCGCCGCTCGGTGCCGCCCTCGACGAGTGGACGCACGGCTACTGCCCGCTCTGCGGCTCGTGGCCGACCCTGATCGAAGACCTGAACGGCCTGAGGCGCCTGCGCTGCTCGTTCTGCGCGGCGGCCTGGGACGTGGCTGGGCGAGCCTGCCTGTTCTGCGGCGAGTCGGGCGAGACACGCGCAACGCTCACCCCCGACCCGTCGCGGCCGGGCCGCACGGTCGACCTCTGCGGCACGTGCCGTGGCTATGTAAAGACGATGGACAGCGAGGCATCGCTGCCCTTCCCGCTCGTCGCGCTGGCCGACCTCGAGTCGATGGACCTCGATCTGGCGGCCATGCAGCACGGCTGCGCCAGACCGACCATCAAGCAGTTCCCGAGACGATAGGCGGCTAGCCGCCGACGATCTCGAGCTGCCGGCCGGATTCGGTCTCGATGTCCTTGTGCATGCTGTTCCCGTGCGAGTCCATGGTCACGATGGCCGGGAAGTCCTCCACCTGGAGGTGCCACATGGCTTCTGGCGTGCCGAACTCCAGCAGCGACACATCGTCGACCTTCTTGATGGCGCGCGCGTAGAACTGCGCCGCCCCGCCGATGGCGTTCAGGTAGACGCCGCCGAAGTCCTTCAGCGCCGCCAACGTCTTCGCGCCCATGCCGCCCTTGCCGATGACCGCGCGCACGCCGTAGCGCTTGATGATCTCGCCCTGGTACGGCTCCTCGCGAATGCTCGTCGTCGGGCCGGCGGCAGTCACGCGGTAGCCCTCGCCTTCCTTCACGACGACCGGGCCGCAGTGGTAGAGCACCGAGCCGTTCAGGTCGACTGGCGGCTCGTGCTTCATCAAGTGCGAGTGCACCGCGTCGCGCCCGGTGAACATGCGGCCGGAGATCAGCACGACGTCGCCGACCTTGAGCGACCGGACCGCTTCCTCGGTGAGCGGCGCCTGCAGCTTCACCTCGCGGCCGGTGCGCACGAACCCGGACTGATCGAGCATCGGGATGATCGGGTGCGACGGGTCGCGATAGCGCCAGCTGTTAATCGCACCGCTCTCGGCGTTCAGCAGCACGCCCAGACGGCGGAACGCCCAGCAGTTGTACGCGACCGACACGAAGAAGCTTGCCGGCAGACGGTTCAGCGCGCCGACCTTACAGCCGATGAGCGTCACCTTACCGCCGAAGCCCATCGGACCGATCTCGAGGGTGTTCACCTGCGACATGATCGACGCTTCCAGCTCGGCGAGACGCCCGTCGGGGTTGATGTCATCGAGCGTGCGGAACAGCTGTTCCTTCGCGTGCAGGTAGCCCGAGGTGCGGTCGCCGCCGACGCACACGCCCACCGCGCCAGGTGCGCATCCCTTGCCCTGCGCGTTCCACACCGCGTGCAGGATGCACTTGCGCACGCCTTCAAGCGAGCGATCGGCGCGACCAAGATGCGGCAGTTCCATCGGCAGCGCGTACTGCGCGTTGGTATTCTCGCAACCGCCGCCCTTCAGGATCAGCTTGATCTCGATCTCGTCGCGCTCCCACTGGTCGAAGTGAATGATCGGCGTGCCAGGCCCGAGGTTGTTCCCCGAGTTCGTCCCCGTGATGGAGTCGACCGAATTGGGGCGCAGCTTGCCGCGGCGGGTCGCCTCCGCCACGGCTTCGCGAATCTGCTGCCGCATCCAGATCTGGTTGGCGCCGACCGGCACGTGCACCTCGAAGGTCGGCATGCCGGTGTCCTGGCAGATGGCCCCTTCCTGGTCGACAGCGAGGTCGATGTTCTGCGCGATGATGTTCAGCGCCTGCGCCGCCCGCGTCCCCTCGGGCTCGACCGTCACGGCGTACTTCATGGCCGCTCGCACGTCAGGCGGAAGGTCGGTCGACGTGCGCACGATCAGCTGGAGGACGCTATCGAAGAATGAAGGCAGCATGGCGCCAGTATAATTGTTGGCCATGGCATTCCGCACCGAGCGCGACCCGCTGGGGGAGCTGAGTGTTCCTGCCTCCGCCTACTACGGCGTGCAGACCGCCCGCGCGGTCGAGAACTTCCCCATCAGCAGCCTGCGCGCGTCCCCCGACCTGGTGACGGCCACGGTGCTCGTGAAGAAAGCCGCTGCCGAAGCGAACCGCGACCTCGGACGGCTCGATGCGACGATCGCCAGCGCCATCATCTCCGCCGCCGACGAGATTCTCGGCGTCAGCCTGCGCGACCAGTTCGTGGTCGATGTCTACCAGGCGGGAGCCGGGACGTCGCACAACATGAACGCCAACGAGGTACTCGCCAACCGGGCCGCCGAACACCTCGGCTTTCCGCGCGGCGTGTACGACCACGTGCATCCGAACGATCACGTGAACATGGGCCAGTCGACGAACGACGTCTTCCCCACCGCCACTCGACTGGCACTGCTGCTCGGCTACGACCCACTCCTGCACGAGGCGCGGGCGCTGGTCGAGAGCATGACCGCGAAGGCCGACGCGTTCCGCGACATGATGAAGACCGGGCGCACCCACCTTCAGGATGCGGTGCCGATCACCTTCGGGCAGGAATTCGGCGGCTACGCGGCGTGCCTGCACCGCGGGATTGACGATGTGGCGGCGGCGGGCGAGCAGTTGCGGGAACTGAACATCGGCGCTACCGCCGTCGGCACCGGGCTCAACGCCGGCGACGACTACCGCACCGCGGTGGTGGGACACCTGGAGCGCTACACGGGGCTGCCCGTGCGGCCGGCAGAGAACCTGTTCCGCGTCACGCAGAGCATGGGCGACGTGCTGGCCTACTCGGGCGCTATGCGCCGGCTCGCGGTGGAACTCGGGAAGATCGCCAACGACCTGCGACTACTCAGCATGGGTCCGCGGGCGGGGCTATCGGAGATCGTGCTCCCCGCGGTCCAACCAGGCTCGTCGATCATGCCGGGCAAGGTGAACCCCTCCATTCCGGAGATGGTGAACCAGGTCTGCTTCCAGGTGATGGGGTGCGACCAGACGATCGCACTGGCGTGCGAAGCGGGCCAGCTCGAACTGAACGTGATGATGCCGGTCATTGCGTGGAATGCGCTGCACGCATCCACCATCCTGCGTAACGCCATTCGCGTGTTCCGGACGCGCTGCGTCGACGGGCTGACAGTCGACACCGAGCGCGCACGCGAGTTGCTGGACCGCAGCACGGCGGCGGCAACGGCGCTCAATCCGTATATCGGCTACGCTGCCACGGCAGATGTAGCCAAGACCGCGGTGAAGACCGGACGCAGCATCCGCGACATCGTGCTCGAGCGCGGCCTGCTCGACCGCGTCACGCTCGATCGCGTGCTGTCGGTGGAGTCGATGACGCGCGGAGGGATTGTCGGAGCGGACGGCCAGCGCGGTCGACAGCAGCCCACGAAGGAGACGACGCCATGAGACGAGCCGCGTTCGCCTGCGCCGCGCGGCTTGCGGCGGTGCTGATTATCAGCAGCGTGGCGTTGTCCGCGCAGCCGTCGCCGCAGGCGCCGGCGCATCAGCGGCGCCTGTTCCCGCCGCAGGATCTCGGCCTGCTCTCGGCACCCGATCGCGACGACTGGAACAAGCCCGACCTGATCATGGACGCACTCGGTGTCGCCGACGGTGCGACGGTGGCCGACCTCGGCGCGGGTGGCGGCTGGTTCACGATCCGGCTCGCCAGGCGCGTCGGCCCCAATGGCCTCGTGTACGCACAGGACATCCAGCCGCAGATGATCGAAGCGATCAACCGGCGCGTGCAGCAGGAGGCACTGACCAACGTCCGCACGGTGCTCGGCACGCCGTCGGACGCGCGGCTGCCAGGCGGCATCGACGCCGTGCTGATCGTCGATGCCTACCGTGAGATGGACGAACCGTCCCGGCCTCAGGTGATCCAGGAACTGCTGCGCAGCGTGAGCCGTGCCCTGACCCCACAGGGGCGCGTCGGCATCGTCGACTTCATGCCCGGTGGCGGCGGACCCGGTCCGGCCGAAGACGACCGCGTGAGGCCGGAGGAAATCGTGACGGCGTTCGAAGCCGCCGGCTTCCGCCTGCAATCGCGGGACGCCGTGCCGCCGTTCCAGTATCTGCTCGTGTTCGGCAAGACCACCCCGGCTTCGGCTCGTCGCCAGAACTGACACCGCCATGCCCCGAACGATCAAGACGGCGCTGACCATCGCCGGCAGCGACTCCGGCGGCGGCGCCGGCATCCAGGCCGACCTCAAGACCTTCGCCGCGCACGGGGTTTTCGGCACCTCCGCCAT
>CALQBJ020000141.1 GCA_943328785.2 Bifidobacterium breve | reverse complement strand
CGAGCAGCACCTGCCGGCTCGTTGGCGGCGCATACACCCGCCGGATGATTTCCGCCGCAAACCGGGCACGCTCACGCGGCGCGTCGAGTTCGACGCGCGACGCCAGCGCGGACACCGATGGCGACACCGGCACGCGCGTGGTAGACGGCTCGGCTGCGGAGAGCTGCAGCTGAAATACCGCTACAATTGTTGAGCACCACCACAGCGCGTCCCGCATCAGGCAAAGCCCCAAAAGAGCTGAAGTATATACATGGCATCGGCGAACTACACCGCGAAAGACATCACGGTCCTTGAAGGGCTGGAACCCGTCCGCAAGCGCCCCGGCATGTACATCGGCGGCGTCAGCAGCGCCGGGTTGCATCACCTTGTCTGGGAAGTGCTGGACAACGCGATCGACGAGGCCATGAACGGCTACGCGTCGAATGTTCGCGTGACGCTGCACGAGAACGGCTCCTCCATCACCATCGAGGACGACGGCCGCGGCATCCCGGTGGACATGCACCCGCAGACGCAGAAGAGCGCCCTCGAGGTGATCTTCACGGTGCTCCATGCGGGCGGCAAATTCGAGCAGGGTAATTACAAGACCGCAGGCGGCCTGCACGGCGTCGGCGCCAGCGTGGTCAACGCGCTATCGAAGGAACTGGTCTGCACGGTGAAGCGCGACGGTATGGCGTGGGAGATGCGCTTCCGTCAGGGACGCCCCGACGGTCCGCTGAAGAAGCTCGGCCCGGCGCGCGGCACCGGCACCACGGTGTTCTTCCATCCCGACGCCACCATCTTCCCGAAGATCGAATTCGACCCGGCCATCATTCGCGAGCGCCTCGAGATCGCCAGCTACATCCACAAGGGGCTGAAGGTCAGCTTCGAGGATCAGACGACGAACACGCGCAACGTCTTCGAGCACGCCGAAGGCCTGCTCGACTACCTGCGGAAGGTGGTTGGCGAACGCAGCCAGAAGCCGGTGCACGAGACGGCATTCACCATCTCGAAAGAGGACGGCCTGCGCCTCGAGCTCGCGATGCAGTGGACCGAGGCCACCGACGAGCACATCCGCTCGTACGTGAACGGCATCCCGACCGGCTCCGGCGGCACGCACGAGAACGGTCTGCGCGCCGGCATCGGCAAGGCGGTCCGCAACTTCATCGACACGCACACGCTGTCGCCGAAGGGCGTGACGCTGACGGCCGAGGATATTCGTGAGGGGCTCACCGGTATCCTGAGCATCTTCATTGCCGAACCGCAGTTCCAAGGGCAGACCAAGGATCGGTTGAACAATGCCGAGGTGCTCTCGGCGGTCGACGGCGTGATCCGCCCGGCACTCGAACACTGGCTGAATCACAACATCAGCTTGGCCGAGTCGATCGTCGCGCGCATCATCCTCGCCGCTCGGGCGCGCGAGGCGAGCCGTGCGGCGCAGCAGGAGGTGTCGCGCAAGAGCGCCACGTCTTCCCGCCTGAACCTCCCAGGCAAGCTGAGCGACTGCACGAACTCGTCGGCCGACAACAGCGAACTGTTCATCGTCGAAGGCGACTCGGCCGGCGGCTCCGCCAAGCAGGGACGCGACCGTGCCCGTCAGGCCATCCTGCCGCTGCGCGGCAAGGTACTGAATACCGAGAGCGCGTCGCTGGCGAAGGTGCTCGAGAACAAGGAACTGTCGGACCTGGTGACCGCGCTCGGCTGCGGACTCGGCAAGAACTTCGAGCTCGACAAGCTGCGCTACGGCAAGGTCATCATCCTCGCGGACGCCGACTCGGACGGCAACCACATCGCCACGCTGCTGCTCACGTTCATCTACCGGCACCTGCCGCAACTGATGTCGGCGGGCAAGGTGTTCCTGGCGCAGCCGCCGCTCTACCGCATCGACATCGCCAAGGAGACGCACTGGGCGCTCGACGATGCCGCCAAGGAGCAACTCCTGAAGGCGCATGCAAAGACCAACAGCCGCTCCACTCCCGAGATCACCCGATTCAAGGGCCTCGGCGAGATGATGCCGAAAGTGTTGTGGGAGACGACGCTGAACCCGCGCACGCGCCGCCTGCTGCGCGTCGAGGTGACGGACCAGATCATGACCGACCGGGTCATGAACGAGCTGATGGGCAAGGACGCGTCGGCGCGCTTCCGCTTCATCATGGACCGCGCGGAAGAAGCGGAAGAACTGGACGTTTAGTCGTTAGTCATTGGTCGGTTGGTCGGTTGGTCGGCGCCACACGACTAATGACTAATGACCAACGACTAACGTTTGCAGTCCAGCCACCAGCCGGCCGATGCCTTCCTGCACCGTCGCTTTCTGCAGGGCGCCGAATGCCACGCGGAAGTAGCAACCGTCGGTCATGCCGAATGCATCGCCCGGAATGACCGCCACCTTGTGCTCGCGAATCAGCCGCTCGGCCAGCGCCAGCGGCGCCAGCGCCGTCTCCACCTTCATCAGCGCGTAGAACGCGCCGTCGGCCGCCGGCACGCGCGCGAGCGGTGCCAGCGTATTCAGCTCGGAGAACACGATGTCGCGGATGGACGCGAGTTCGCGCACGTACGGCTCCGCGTACGACCGCCCGACCCGCAGCGCCGCCTCGGCCCCAACCTGCGCGGCCATGGTGGGATTGATCAGGATGGTGTCCTGACTCTTCATCATCGCGGAGCAGAGCGCCGCCGGATAGACGACGTAGCCGATGCGCCAACCGGCGAAGCCGAACGCCTTCGACAGCGAGAACATCGAGATGGTGTGCGCCGCCGCGCCAGGGAATGACCCGGGCGAGGTGTGCGCCACGCCGTAGGTGAAGTACTCGTACGGTTCGTCGGAGAGGTGATAGAGCCCACGCTCGGCGCAGAGGGTGTTCACCGCCCGCAACGACTCCGCGCTGAGCACGGCGCCGCTCGGGTTGTTCGGCGAGATGGTGACGACGGCGCGGGTACGGGGCGTGATGGCCGCCTCGATGGCATCGACACGCAGCTGATAGCACTCGTCGGTCGGGACCCGCACCACGCGGCAGCCGGCCATCTCGACCGCCATCTCGTGATTGAAATAGAAAGGCACGGGCAGGATGACCTCGTCCCCCGGCGCCGTGATGGCCAGCACCGCGTGCATGAACGCCATGTTCGCGCCCGCCGTCACCATGACGCGGCTGCCCTGCCCGACGTCGATGCCGTTCTCCGCCTGCAGTTTCGCGGTGATGGCCGCGACGAGCGGGGCGTAGCCCGAGCCGTCGCCGTAGCCGTGCAAGAGGCGGCTGGACTCGGGTGAGCCAAGTGCGTCGCGCACGGCGTCGACCGCCGCCTGCGGCGGGCCGTAGTGCACCACACCCTGTCCCAGGGAGATGGTGCCCGGCGTTTCACGGATCATCGCGCTGATCACCGGAATGATGGGCGACTGCACCGCGTCCATCCGCGTGAGGGCCCGCCCCGCCCCCGCTGCCCGTCCTGACATGCCTGCTCCCATCCGACCAACGACCAATTGCGACTTGCGGCTTATGACGTGCGACTACTATTCTTCCTCAATGCCCGCTGGCCGTGCCGCACGGTTCACCGTCTGCCTGGTTGCCCTGCTGGCCGCCGTCACGCTGCTGCGTATGTCGGGCGGCGTGCTGGCGGCTGCGGGCGTGCCGGCGCCGGAGCAGTTTATCGGCTTCAAGGTCGGCACCGACAACAAGCTCGCCCGCTGGGACCGCATCGTCGAGTACATGAAGGCGGTGGCCGCCTCGTCCGACCGCGTGCGCCTGCGCGAGCTGGGCAAGACCAACAACGGCAACGCCTTCGTCATGCTCGAGATCGCGTCGCCAGAGACGCTGAAGAATCTCGACCGCTACAAGCAGTACGAAAGAAAGCTCTACTTCCAGAACGGCGCGCCGACGCCGCGCGAGCGCGACGAGATCTTCCGGCAGGGCAAGGTGGTAGTGATGGTGGGCGCCAGCGTCCATGCCACCGAGGTCGGCCCCACCCAGGCGGCGCTCGAACTGGTGCACCACCTGGCCACCGACGACTCTGCCGCGACGAAGAACATTCTCGACAACGTTATCCTGCTGCTCGTGCCGAGCCTCAACCCGGACGGTCAAGTGCTCGTGACCGACTGGTTCAACAAGAACCTCGGTACGCCGTACGAGGCGAGCCCGCTGCCGGCGCTCTACCACCCGTACATCGGGCACGACAACAACCGCGACATGTACATGCTCACCCAGAAGGAGAGCCAGTACGTGGCGCAGGTGGCCTGGCACGACTGGCTGCCGGCGGTGTGGCTCGACCAGCACCAGATGGGCGCCGGCGGCCCGCGCATCTTCGTCATGCCGGCGACCGACCCGATCAACCCGAACGTGCATCCACTGATCTACCGTTGGAACGCCATCATGGGGCAGTCGCAGGCGGCCGCACTCGAAGCGGCCGGCAAGGACGGGATCATCTACAACTCGACCTACACCAACTTCTGGCAGGGCGCGATGGCCTGGGCCGGGTGGTGGCACAACCAGATCGGTCTGCTGACGGAGGTCGCCAGCGTCCGCATCGCCTCGCCGACGGATCAGATCAAGACCGCGCCGCGCAGCGGCGGCCCCGGCGACTTCGTGCGCGAGGCGGCGATCGACGCCATCGTGCCAGGCATGGGCATGCTCGGCGCACCGGCCGACACGACGCCGCGCACCGAGTACCCACGGCCGTGGCTCGGCGGACGCTGGACGCTCCGCGACATCGTCGACTACCAGTTCATTTCAACCCTCGCCCTGCTCGACACGGCGGCAGACCGCCGCGAAACGGTGCTGCGCCAGGTCTACGAGGTGAACCGGCAGACGGTGGAGGACGGGCGCACCGGCGCGGTGAAGGCCATCCTCATCCCGCTCGACCTGCAGCAGGATGCACGTGAAGCCATGCACCTGGCCGAGCGGCTGATGATGGGCGGCGTCGAGGTCTACCGGGCTGAGGCGGCGTTCGACGTCGACGACACGCCGTACTCGGCTGGCACACTGGTGGTGCCGATGACGCAGGTCTTCGCGCGCTATGCCAAGGACCTGCTCGAGAAGCAGAACTACCCCGAGGTGCGGCGCGCGCCGAACCTGCCGCCGGAGGCGCCGTACGATATGACGGCGTGGTCGCTCGGCATGCAGTTCGGTGTCACGGTCGACTTCGCGAACGAGCTACTGCCGAACGTGAAGCTGACGCGCGTCGCTGCGCCGTTGAAGAGCACCGGGCGCGTCACCGGCAACGGCCCGCGCTTCATGTTCGAGTACACCGGCGCCGACAGTGCCGTCGTGGTGAACCGCCTGCTGCGCGACGGCGTGAAGGTGGCCTTCACCCCGTCGTCGCATGCGCTGATCGACGGCGCGAGCCGCTCGCAGCTCGAGGAACTGGCGCGCGATCTCGGCGTGTCGTTCGCCACGGCTGAGGCGCCGCCGCCTGGCGTGCCCGACGAGCAGAAGCAGCCGCTGCGCACGCCGCGCGTGGCGCTCTACGCTCCCTGGACCAGTGACAACATCGACGAAGGGTGGACGCGCTGGGTACTGGAGCAGTATGAGTTCCCGTTCACCACGGTGCGCAACGCCGACATCCGCGCTGGCGGCCTGCGCCGCCGGTTCGATGCGATCATCCTCGCCGACCAGGCGCCGCGCGAGATCGTCGACGGCAACCTCGGCACCACCATCCGGCCCGAGTATCGCGGCGGCATCGGTGACATCGGTGTCGACAGCCTCCAACGCTTCGTCGGTGACGGCGGCACGCTCATCGCGCTCGGCGCCGCGTCAGACCTGGTGATCGATCGCTTTCCGGTGCCGGTGCGCAACCAGAAGCGCGCGTTGCGCCGCGACCAGCATTTCGCGCCGGGCACGATCCTGCGGATCCAGGTCGATACGTCGAACCCGGTTGGCTACGGCATGGCGTCGGACACCTACGGCTTCTACAACAACAGCCCGTTCTTCACCCTGGTCGACGGCTTCAACGCCACGCGTGCCTCGGTGATTGCGCGCTACCCGAACGAGGACATCGTCGCGTCGGGCTGGCTGCGCGGTGAAGACGCCATGGCTGGCCGCGCCGCGGTGGTGGAGGTGGACCTGCGGCCGGGCCGCATCCTGCTGTTCGGCCTGCGGCCGCAGCACCGCGCGCAGACGCACGCCACCTTCCCGATGCTCTTCAACGCGCTGTACCTCTCGGCTGACGGCACCGCGATCGCCTCCGAGAACCAGCAGCAATGATTCGCGTCCTCGTCACCGGCGGCACCTTCGACAAGGAATACAACGAGCTGACCGGCACGCTGTTCTTCAAGGACACGCACGTGCCCGAGATGCTGCGATTGGGGCGGTCGCGCGTCGAGGTGCAGGTCGAGACGCTGATGATGATGGACAGCCTCGACCTGCAGGACGCGGATCGCGCGCGCATCGCCGAGGCGTGCCGGACTGCCGGCGAGACGCGCCTCGTGGTGACGCACGGCACCGACACGATGGTGGAGACAGCTCGGGTGCTGGCGACCGCGGCCGATGACACGCTCGCAGCCAAGACCATCGTCCTGACCGGGGCCATGGTGCCCTACGCGTTCGGAAGCTCTGACGGACTGTTCAACCTCGGCAGCGCTCTATCGTTCGTGCAGGTGCTGCCGGCAGGCGTCTACGTGGCGATGAACGGCCGCTGTTTCAACTGGGACGCGGTGACGAAAGACCGAGAGGCAGGCATCTTCACGGAAGTGACGTGAGCTGCTTGAGGTGGTGCACCTGGTGCCCGGCCTCCTGATGGATGATCCAGTCGACGGTCATCGGGCCGTACTCGTCATGCGTCAGCGGAGTCTCGCGATCGGCGAGCGTGAGTGACGCGTAGAGCGCCAGGTTCAGCGTCGCCAGTGCGACGAAGACATTCACGGCATCCGGTCCGTTGATCCAGCGTTCACGCGCCAGCCACTTGTCCTGATCGAACGAACTGGCGACGAAGCCGGGCCGTGTCAGCGCCATGCGCGAGCGGGTACCGAGCGCCAACTCGGTCTGCGCCAGATGGATCAGCACCTGCCGCGCCGTCCACTTACCCGGCGCAACGGGCCGGTCGAACTGCTCGGGCGTCCAGCCATCCACGGCGTTCGAGATGGCGGGAATGGTCTCCCGCATCACGAGCAGCGGGTCACGACCGTTGAGGTGTGGGCTGTACGGGGTTTGTGGCGCCATGGGTTCAGATCGTGGCCTGCACCACCGTGCGCGAGCTGCGGTGCCGCTCGATTAGTTCCGGGTGCAAGCGCTTGCTCAGGTACACCTTCGATTCGGCGTTGTCGAGCGGGTTGCGCTCGTACTTCATCACTTCGAAGCGCAGGTGATCGAGTGTGCCGCGCATCTCGTAGAACTTGTTCTTGGTCTTGACGACAACCTCGTCGAAGCCGTGCTCGATCGCCCAGAACTCCTGCTGCTCGGTGAGCGCGCGGAAGTGTCCCTGGCCACGCCAGTCGCGACGCGTGCCGCCAATCCAGGTGTAGAGCACACGGCGGCCATCGAACTGCACGTGCCCCTGTAGGCGATGCACCAGTTCGATCAGCTTCGGCTCCATCTCCTCGACACAGATCTCGTGCGCCACCTTGTACGACACGGGCACGATCATGCCGGGGTCGTCCGGTGCCGGGCCTGACGCAATCAGGATTAGGTGGGTCCGATCGCGCAGGCGTCGCACGATCTCGGTTGCGGTCTTCTTGCTGGGGAACTCGCCGAAATGCTCTTCGATGTATTGAATCTCGAGCGCCCCCTGCTCGAGGTCATATTGCGTAATCAGATATTCCACGGGAATGCCCGGCATTGTACTTCACGCTTCGGCCCAGGCCAGCGTCAGCAGCGCCGCGTTCCCGGGCTCAGTGGTGCGCTCAAGGGTTCCCGGCGGCAGGCGCCGCCGGGAGCGGCACGACTAGTCCTGACGCTGCTCGATTCGCACCCACGCGTCGCGGAGCGACACGGTGCGGTTGAAGACGAGGCGCCCTGGCTGCGTGTCGGGGTCTACACAGAAATAGCCCAGACGTTCGAACTGAAAGGTCGCGAGTGGCGCGGCGCCGGCGAGGCTCGGTTCAGCCTTGGCCGCATTGATGACCTGGAGCGACTCCGGGTTCATGACGTCGAGGAACGTCTTGCCCTCGGGCACATCCTCGGGATCCTCGACCTTGAAGAGCCGGTCGTACAGCCGCACCTCGACGTCGAGGGCGTGCGCCGCCGACACCCAGTGCATGGTGGCTTTCACCTTGCGGCCGTCCGGGGCATCGCCGCCGCGCGTCGCCGGATCGTAGGTGCAACGGAGTTCGACAATCTCACCGTTCGCATCCTTCACCACCTCGGTACAGGTGATGAAGTAGGCGCAGCGCAGACGGACCTCGCGGCCCTGGGACAGGCGGAAGAACTTCTTCGGCGGATCTTCGCGGAAGTCGTCGCGCTCGATGTACAGCTCGCGCGAGAACGGTACCTTGCGTGTGCCTGCCGCCGCATCTTCCGGGTTATTGATGACGTCGATCTCCTCCACCTGCCCCTCGGGGTAGTTGGTGAGCGTCACCTTGATCGGGTTGAGCACCGCCATCACGCGCGGCGCGCGCTTGTTCAGGTCCTCGCGGATGCTGTGCTCGAGTTGTGCGACATCGATCACGTTCTCCTTCTTCGCCACACCGATGCGCGCGCAGAAGTTGCGGATCGACTCCGGCGTGTAGCCGCGACGGCGCAGGCCACTGATCGTCGGCATCCGCGGGTCGTCCCACCCCGTGACATGGCGCTGCTGCACGAGCTGCAGCAGCTTGCGCTTGCTCATCACCGTGTAGTTCAGGTTCAGGCGGGCGAACTCGATCTGCTTCGGCCGATCGCCCTCGAACAGGTTGTCGATGCACCAGTCGTAGAGCGGACGATGGTCTTCGAACTCCAGCGTGCAGAGCGAGTGGGTGATCTGCTCGAGCGCGTCCGAGATCGGGTGGGCGTAGTCGTACATCGGGTAGATGCACCACGTGTCGCCCGTGCGATGGTGATGCGCGCGGCGGATGCGGTACAGCGCCGGGTCGCGCATGTTGAAGTTCGGCGACCCCATGTCGATCTTCGCGCGCAGGATGTACGTGCCGTCTTCGAACTCACCGGCGCGCATGCGCGCGAACAGGTCGAGGTTCTCGGCCACCGGGCGGTCGCGATACGGACTGTTCCGGCCCGGTTCGGTCAGCGTGCCCCGATACTCGCGGATCTGGTCGGCGGTCAATTCGTCGACGTAGGCCTTGTCACGTCGAATAAGCTCGACGGCGAACTGGTAGAGCCGCTCGAAGTAGTCGGACGCGTAGAACATCGCGTCCCACGTGAAGCCGAGCCACGCCACGTCTTCCTTGATCGAGTCGACGTATTCGACGTCTTCCTTCGCCGGGTTGGTGTCATCGAACCGCAGGTGGCACGTGCCGCCGCGCTCGGCCGCGACACCGAAGTTCAGGCAGATCGACTTGGCGTGGCCGATGTGCAGGTACCCGTTCGGTTCCGGCGGGAAACGGGTGACCAGCCGGCCGTGGTTGTTCCCGGCCGCACGGTCCTCGTCGATGATCGAGCGAATGAAATCGACCGACGCCGTCGGGGCTGTCGGCGTGCCTTCTTCTGATGACGCCATAGTTACGGGTCATTTTATAGGGGAACGGCCGCGGGCCGCGCCCCTCCCGCCGCCGTGCCCCCGGGAGAACGGCCGCGGGCCAACAAATTGAAGACGACGGCGCTAGGGCTCCCTGGGCCAGCGGGACGCCACCCGGCGCCCCTCCATCCCCGGTGCCCACACCACGACGACCTTGGCACCGGCGGGACCGGTCTTGTGGCGCACCTTGTCGGGCGGCCGCGCTGTTCCTGATGACCGGCGTCGAGCGACTGGGGGCGCAGGGCGGCACCCCGCAGCAGGGGATCACCTACCGGTCGCCGAGCGGAACCACTCTGCGACTGATGCTGGACGAGACGAACCTCGGCAGCGAGGTGTCCGTGGGCGAGATGATCTTTCCGGCCAATCAGGACTCCGGGGAACACGCGCACGACGCCATCGAGATCTTCTACGTCGTGTCGGGGGAACTCGAGCACGTGGTGAACGGCAAGAGCCAGATTTTGAAGCCCGGGATGTCAGGGTTCGTGCGGCCGCGCATGACAGGATCAGACGACCTGCTCTCATCCTCATCCTCCGGGTTCGACGGCGCACCAAGGCACCGTGGCTGGCGATGATACTCCGCCGGCGAACCCAGCGGGCTCGGCCTCGCGTCGGCCTTTCCATGGCCCGTGCATCTTCGCGCTGAAACCTGGGTCTCTCTCCCTCGGGAGAAGGTCTTCCCGTTCTTCGCCGACGCCGCCAACCTGCAGCAGCTCACGCCGCCGTGGCTGGG
>CALQBJ020000140.1 GCA_943328785.2 Bifidobacterium breve | reverse complement strand
TCATGCGCACCTCGGTACGCTCGCTCGCGGGCTGCCCTTCGGCCGGTTCGATCTGGGTGAAGGAGTCGACCGCCCGGGCCTGTGCCCACGCGGCATCATCGAGCACGCCGTCTACGGTCGGGCCTGCGGCCACCTTCGTAGCCACGGCGCGATGGGCGTTGACCTGAGCGGCCTGTCCGCCGGGGCGAGGCTGCGCAGCGGCCACCGCGGCAACGGCAAGAAATATCAGGAAAAGCGACAGTCGGAAGGAATGCGGTCTCGGCATGGTCGCCGAGACTTTACCATCCGTCGGCTAGCTCGTGATCGCCGAATCGAGGCGGCGTCCAGCGGTGTCGAACATCCGGTAGTTCCGCAGACGGCGGCGCTGCAGCGCACACTGCACTGACGTGCCGAGCACGCCCAACCCGTACGTCACGCTTCGGCGAAAGCTGATCGACGACGCATCCGGGAAGTACTTCGTCGGGCACGACACCTCCCCCACTCTGAAGCCGAAGTAGAGGCACTGCGTCAGCATCTGGTTGTCGAAGACGAAGTCGTCCGAGTTCTCGAGCAGCGGCAACGTCTCCAGCACCTTCCGGCCAAAGGCGCGGTAGCCGGTGTGGTACTCCGAGAGTTTCGCGTCGAGCAGCCAGTTCTGCGCCGCGGTCAGCAGGCGGTTCGAGACGTACTTGTAGAGCGGCATGCCGCCCGACCGGGCCGTGCCGCCCAGGATGCGCGAGCCGAGCACGACGTCGTAGACGTCGTAGGCGATCATGCTGGCCATGGCGGTGACCAGCTTCGGCGTGTATTGGTAGTCGGGGTGCACCATCACCACGATGTCAGCCCCGGCCCGCAATGCTTCGCGGTAGCAGGTCATCTGGTTCCGGCCGTAGCCGTAGTTGCCGTCGTGCACAAACGTGGTGAGCCCGAGTTGCCGCGCCACGGCCACGGTGTCGTCCTTGCTCCCGTCGTCCACCAGGATGCGGTGATCGACGATGGACGGGAGTTCGTCCACGGTGGCCTTGAGGGTGGCGGCTGCGTTATAGGCAGGCAGCACCACCGCGAGTGTCTTTCCGTCGATCATCGTCGTGAATCCACGCCACAGAACCGGCGCCATGCGTAGCTGCGGACCTTCAGGTCCGCCCGTCACTTCAATAGATAGATCCGCGCGGACGCGTCCGCCTTCCACAGCACCAACTGCTCCGGGTGCGCGTGCATCCGTTCCAGTCGTGGCGCACTCACTTTGCCAGGGAACACGATGACGTGCGTCACGCCGAGCCCCTTCAAATACGCCAGCGTGTCGCCCTCGGGAAACGCCTCGAGCGCGGCGGCCGACCGCGTGTAGCTCTCGGGCATAAAGCTCGAGTAGCCGTTCACCAGCGGCTGCCAGAACTGCGTGGAGGCCAGCATGCAGTCGACATTGTGGAACGCTTCGCGCGGCGGCGGGAAGGGGTAACAGGCGACCAGGGTGCCCGGAGGGGCGTCGCGCAGGCTGGCGAAGATGGGTGAGAGGCCATCGAACGCGCGATAGTTGATCGGGGCACGCAGGGCTTCGACCTGGGCGCCGGCCAGCAGCATCAGGCTGAGTGCCGTGGTGCGAGCCGGAAGGCGCCGCTGCAGGTGCGTGAGTCCAAAACCTGCCAGGATGGCGACCGCGGCGAGAAACAGCTGCCCAAACCGCGAGGCGCCACGGATGCCGGCCATGATCGGGAAGAGCTTCGTCACCAATGCATAGAGCGGGAAGCTGGGCCCGAATGACAGCGCGAACGCGACGACACCGAAGGCGACCGCCATGCGCGCACGACGGTCGCGCCACGCGACGCCGGCGACGAGAGCGGTCAGCGTCAGCCCGAAGCCGATGACACCAGGGAAGAGCCCTTCCCTGTCGAAGAAGTTGTGGCTCCAGAGGGCGAAATGGAGCCGTCCGCCGGTGCCGAGGTAATCGGTCGGGTGCGCCGAGAACAGCGCCACTTCGTCCATGGCGCGCGAGAAGCCCTGACCGCGGCTCACGCGCAGATACGGCAGCAGGAACGGCAGCAGTGCGGCGACCGCCACAGCGCCGGCCAGCAGCAGGAGCGGCGCCACCTTGCGCCAGCGCGGGCCGACCCAGTCCGCCGGCCGCACCAGCACGGCGGCGATGAACGCGAGCGCCGTGAACGCCAGGAGGTAGCCGCACGTCAGTGCTTGCAATACAAACCATGCGGCCAGGTGGAGCGCGTGTTTCACGCGCGGGGTCTCCAGGAGGCGGTCGAGCGCGGCGAGCGCCAGCGGGAAAAATGCCAGATACTGATCCTGGACCTCGGCAAAGCGCGTCAGCGTCATCGCGTTGAACGCCATCAGCGACCCGCTCAGCAACCCCGCGAGCGGACTGCCGGTCCACTTCCCGACCACCACGCTTGTCGTCCAACCGGTGAGCATCAGGCCGATCATCAGCACCAGGTTGTAGGCGAGCACCGGCGAGGCGCCGGCCCAGATGAAGGGCGCACCGACGACGCCCTGCACGATGATGTGGTCGGAGTATGCCAGCGTGTCGCGCTCGGGGTAGAACGTGTTCGTCTGGAACAGGCCGAGCGGATTCGTCGCAAGGGCGTGCGCGTCCCACGCCAGAATCCACTCGTGGTGAATGGTGTCGTGGGTGTCGTTCCGCGACAGCCCGCCCGGGTTCGTGGCCAGCGGCCACGTATGCACGATGGTGAGGAGCACGAAGAAGGCGAAGGCCGCGAACGGCGGCAGGCGGCGAGGCTGGTTGGTCACCGCGACTGCCCCTTCGCTTGTGCTGGCATCGCGCTGGCGCCACGGCGTCGACGGCGCCACGCGACGAGGGCGACCGGCCCCATGATGAGCAGTTCCCACGCGGCGGCATACGCGTTGACGCTGAGCGCCTCTGGGCGTAGCAGGCGTCGCTCGACCGGCGGGAACAGGTCCACCCCAGAATGGAAGAAGTGCGGACTGAACGGCCACAACATCTGCAGCCCCGGCGGCGGGAAGTGGTCGGTGCCGAGCCAGTCGAGCAGCAGGTGCGTGCCGTGCGCGGCGCCCAGGGTCAGCGCCAGCGTCCAAGCCGGATGGCGTGTGACCTTCCCTGTCACGGCGACCACCATAATCAGAAGCAGGACGGTCGCGGTCACGCTGTGCGTGGCTGTCCGATGAATGTGCGGAATGAGCAGGTCGGCGTCGGGGATGGCCGCGACGAACGCGCACCAGAGCACAAGCGGCGTCAGGCTGTCGCGTAGTCGGCTTCCGGTCGCGGGTGGCGCGACCTCACTGAGCCAACCGACGGCGAGGCCGGCGAGCGTATGACCAATTGGACTCGGCATCGAGGCAGACATCATCGCAGATTCTGCCAGGGCCGCGTCGATGGGCGAAAGTCGCCGCATTTCGCAACATATTGATAACGTTGGTGTTCCACAGCCACAACGCATCGGACTTCGCTTGACTTTCGCTCGGCACGACCCTAGAATAGCTCCGCTTCGTTCACGGAGCCAGTCTCGACCGCCAGAGGGCCCAAATGGGGGTCCGCGCGCTCATCGTCGGGAACGGCGCCAATTCAGAAGCAGCAGTCCGGAAGTGCCGGACCAGAGGGCGCCCCGTCTGGGGGGCGCCAGATAACGAGGAACAGCATGCCGCCAGTGGACAAGAACGACGACCGTCAGGACAAGGAACGCCTCAAGGCCGTGGAGTTGGCCGTGGGCCAGATCGAGAAGCAGTTCGGCAAGGGCTCGATCATGCGCCTGGGTCAGAAGGGCCCCATCCAGCCGATTGACTCGATCCCGACCGGCGCCATCAGCATCGACTACGCCCTCGGCGTCGGCGGCGTGCCGCGCGGCCGCGTCATCGAGGTGTTCGGTCCCGAATCGTCGGGCAAGACCACGCTCGCGCTCCAGATCATTGCTGAGGCGCAGAAACTGGGCGGCATGGCCGCCTTTGTCGACGCGGAACACGCGCTGGACGCTACGTACGCCCAGAAGCTTGGCGTCGACCTCGAAAACCTGCTCGTGTCGCAGCCGGATAACGGCGAGCAGGCGCTCGAAATCGTCGAAGTGCTCATCCGCTCCAATGGCGTCGACGTTGTGGTCGTCGACTCGGTCGCGGCCCTGGTGCCGAAGGCCGAAATCGAAGGCGAGATGGGCGAAGCGCAGATGGGCCTCCAGGCCCGCCTCATGTCGCAGGCGCTGCGCAAGCTCACCGGCGCCGTGTCCAAGAGCAAGACCTGCCTCATCTTCATCAACCAGTTGCGCGAGAAGATCGGCGTCATGTTCGGTAATCCCGAAACCACCACGGGCGGCCGTGCGCTGAAGTTCTATGCATCGGTTCGCATCGACATCCGCCGCATCGCCGCCATCAAGGACGGCGATGCCGTGGTCGGTGGCCGCACCCGCGTCAAGGTGGTGAAGAACAAGGTGGCGCCACCGTTCCGCGAGGCCGAGTTCGACATCATGTACGGCGAGGGCATCTCACGCTCGGGCGACCTGCTCGACCTCGGTGTCGAGAAGCGCATTATCGAGAAGAGCGGTGCGTGGTTCGCCTACAGTGGCGAGCGGCTCGGCCAGGGGCGTGAGAATGCGAAGCAGTACCTGAAGGACAACCCGGCGGTCTTCAAGGCGATCGAGGAGAAGGTCCGGAAGGAACTCGGGCTTACCCGCGACAGCAGTGAACCGGTGGGCGTCTAACCAGCTACTCACGCCGCGAACGACACGGCACCAACACGAGGCAGATACGACACATGGTTCTGACACAGAACGAGCTCATCGGCGCCCTGCAGCACGAAGTGACCATCCTCCAGCATCTCTGCTCGAAGGTCGAGCCGTCGATGCTCACCTACCGGCCCACGCCCAAGCAGCGCAGCACGCGCGAACTGCTCGACTACTTGGCGGTCATGGGTCCGGTGCTGGTGAAGTCGGCCCTGGCTGGCGGCTTCGTGCAGGACGAATGGGTAGCCCGAGCGAAGGCCGCGTCGGAGCTAAGCTTCGATGAGCTGGTGAAGGCGCTGGCGGCTCAGCCCGACGAGTACAAGCAGTTGCTCGCCAACGAGCCCGACACCACGTTCCGCAAGGAAATCGAGATGTTCGGCGGCAAGTCCACCGTCGGCTCGTTCATCGTCTCGATGGTGCTGGGTGGAGCCGCGGCGTATCGAACGCAGCTGTTCTGCTATCTGAAGTCGTGCGGACGCGAAGAGCTCGGCACCGCCAACCTGTGGCGCGGCGTCGACCCGGCTCCCGCGCAGTAAGCACGCACACGTCGCTCCAGGAAGCCGACCGGTCACGCGGTCGGCTTCTTCGAAATTCAGCATCAGGCTGTCTCCACGCTTCCAGCCCAGCCTCACCGCGTGGTATCATCCCTCTGGCTTCACGGTCGTGGCTTCCTCGCCTCGACCGCACCTTCCTCCACGACGTGGCGAGATAGCTCAGCTGGTAGAGCACACGATTGAAAATCGTGGTGTCCCCGGTTCGATCCCGGGTCTCGCCACCACTCTTTAAGCCTCACCGCTGCAACAAGTTGCAGACATAGCGACGACCCAATTTAGGAAGTCTCGTCTTTCGTCGGGGTAACGCCGGGGTAACAGCCGGAAAGCCCTAGCCGCGGGGAGACCAGGTTCTCCCTGAATGCCTACGAGCGGCGTACTTGGCGGTCGATAGATCGCCGCCCCTTCACGACTGGTTAACCGTTCCTCAGGATTCAAGACCAAAATGAGCTCCGCCAGTCGCGCAGCGCGAACGGCAGCCCGCTGACAACCGCGCCCGCCACGGGCGGACTCTCAGTCCCGCCGCTCGACCACTACGCCTGCGCCCGTGGACCTCCTCCTTCGTAATCAGCAGGTCGCAGGTCCGACTCCTGTCGCCGGCTCCATAAATTACTAGCAATTTCGAATATTCCTCCCCCAGAGGCGCCTGCTTCTGTCTTCGGGCGAACACGGGGCTAACAGAAAGACCCCCGCTAGGCGGCGGCACAGCGCCTTGCGCCAACATCGCCGAGACCTGCTGTGCCTGGTGCGGACTAGGATGACCGTGCGATGAAGACGCGCCCGACACCTCGCCGGAAGGCTCTCGCCTCTCCCGGGTCCGTCCCAGTGACGCCTCTCAAGTCCCCCGCTCGCGACTGGTACGCGGACCTGCGCCGACTCTTCCGCCCGCTCACGCCGAACCAGCGCGAGGACATTCGGGCCGTGTTCGGCCCACGCCGCTCAGATGCTGCGGCGCAGGTCCTGCAGGACTGGCCACGGATCAGTGAAGTCGCGCATCAACACGCCCTGAAGACCCACGAACGCAGGCAGTTTGCAGCCATCCTTCTCAACCCCAGAACCAGAGCGCGGCGAGATCGGCAACTGGGCGATGCCATCACTGCGGCGAACGCCGCGATCAGCGCAATTAAGACACTCGCCGACCTCTGGGGGCGGCACGTGCCTGGCGAGAGTCAGCCAGGGCTGTCCCAGTGGGCGACAGGACTGACGACGGCACTGGCTCACCAGCGGGGCGCTATCGAGCGGTATCGCACTCTGGCCCGCGAGTGGCCGCAGGTTGTGCGGAAGGAAGGCCCCCCCACGTCGGTGGATACGTATTGGCTCGAGGTACTGGCCGCGTACTTTCGTCAGCAGGGCCGGCGGATATCGACGGCGACTCATGGTGACTTTGTGCGTCTCGCTGATGTCGCGATCAATCGGGGTAATCCAACCTTCCCCCCTCGCATCAAGGCGGTGGTCGCAACACGCCATGATTACGCGCTCCTTGATGCCGACGCCCCGCGCATCTCGCCCGCTGACAAGCGCCTGCACCTCGCCGCTGCCAGCCAGAAGACCTAAGTCGCCGATGTAACTCAACACACGCGGCGCGAATGTGTTGGGTTGCATAAACGCAGTTCGCGAGGCCCTGGCTGATCATGCTCACATGCATGAGACATCCTCCGCTGCCGTGCGGCCACACGCGCTTCAATTGCTGCGTCCCCGAACACTCGCGACCGCTCTCGGCGTCTCTCCCACGACGCTCTGGCGATGGTCGAAAGCCCCAGACTTCCCCAGAGCGATTCGCCTCGGCCCGAACGCGGTTGCGTTCGACTCAGCCGACATCACGCGCTGGCTCGCCGGGCGGCAGCGATGAGCGTCCTCGACGCTGCCCACGCCGCCCGCGCCGCCGGGCTGTGCGTCCTCCCCGTGGCCGCTGATGGCTCGAAACGGCCAGCGGTGTCGACGTGGAAACAATTCCAGTCAGCTCCGCCGACCGACACGGAGTTCGCGTCCTTCAACTTTGCACAGTGTGCGGGCCTTGGCGTCGTCAGTGGGCCGGTGAGTGGGTATCGCGAGTCCTGGGATTTTGATTGCCTCGATGCGTACGACCAGTTCGTCCACGCCGCTGCGGCCTGCGGTCTCGAGGACGTCGTTCGCCGGATCAGTACGGGGTTCGAGAACTCCACGCCCGGTGGAGGGCGGCGGTGGATTGTGGGGTATCCGCGAGAGGTCGTCTGGCAGGACGTGACCTTGGCTCGTCGCGTGGGCCGCGACAGCGAACCAGCGGTCAAGACGCTGATCGAAATGCCGACATTTGCCATTGTGACGCCATCGCACGGCCCGACGCATCCCTCAGGTCGGCCGTATGTTCAGCTCAGTGGTGGATTCGGCGAGATCGCCACCTATAGTGCTGCGGAGCGGACGGCGTTGGTCGCGCTTGCACGGACGTGTGACCAGATGCCGCGTCCGGCCGCGACGGTCCGACCATCGACGACATCCGCCCTCGGCACGCGCCCCGGCGATGACTATGCGCGGCGCACCTCGTGGGGCGAGATCCTCCAGCCCGAGGGCTGGACAGCCGTGTACGACCGGGCCGAGGTCTCGTATTGGCGTAGACCGGGCAAGGTGCACGGGGTCAGCGCCTCCACGAATGTCGGCGGCTCGGACCTGCTGTATGTGTTCTCCTCTTCGACGCCGTTCGCCTCGGACCAGAGCTTCACGAAGTTTGGTGCTTTTGCGCTGCTCCATCACGAGAACGACTTCGCGGCTGCGGCTCGTGATCTGGCGCGCCAGGGTTACGGTGCGCAGGGGACGGCACCGGTCATTAGCGCCAGCTCTGAGTGCCGCATCACCGCCGTGCTTGACGCTGCGGAGGAAGTGCACGAGCCACCCGAGGATAGGGGCAAGACATCGGCGGCAACGCAGCTCGTGCATCTCGCGTGTGCCACGGGCGCCGAGTTCTTCCGCGACGATGACGAGGGGTACGTCCGCGTTCCCGTCAAAGATCACCACGAGACCTATGCCCTCCGTGGCAAACCCAGCCGGGCATGGCTGCTCGGTCTGTTTCTCGATCACGCGCACAAGTGTCCCGCCGGTCAGGCGATCACGGACGCCCTGAATACGCTGGAGGCATTGGCGCTTCGAGGAGCGGCGCACACGGTCCACGTGCGAATGGCGGTGTCGTCTGGCCTCATCTATCTCGACCTCGCAGATCCGTCCTGGCAGGTGGTCGAGGTGAGTGCGACCGGCTGGCGTGTCATCGTTGATCCACCAGTCCGGTTCCGTCGTCCCAAGGCCCTGGCCCCGATTCCACACCCGACGCGGGGCGGGAGCATCATGACCCTTCGACCGTTTGTGAACGTCGCCAGCGACGACGACTTCATCCTGATCGTCGCGCTGCTCGTGACCTGGCTGCGGGGAGAGGGACCCTATCCGCTGCTCGTGGAACACGGGGAACAAGGTTCAGGCAAGTCGACGCTGACGCGAGTCCTGAAGGCTCTGGTCGACCCGAACCGGGCACCGCTGCGAAGCGTGCCGAAAGAGCCGCGCGACTTGATGATCGCGGCGACCAACGCCCACCTGCTGCCGTTTGACAATTTGTCGGCTCTGCCTGACTGGCTCAGCGACAGCTTGTGCCGACTCTCGACGGGCGGCGGGTTTTCGACGCGCCGGTTGTATGCCGATCGCGAGGAAGAGATTTTCGACGCCATCAGGCCCGTGATCCTGAACGGCATTCCGGAGTTCGCGAGTCGCCAAGATCTCGTGGGGCGGTCGGTGTTCGTCACCCTGCCGCCGATTCCAGATGGTCGCCGTCGTGACGAGGCGGCATTTTGGAAGGCCTTCGAGCGTCTCCGGCCGGAGATCCTTGGATCGCTACTCGACATCGTCGCGACGGCGTTACGGCATCACGCGTCCGTCACGCTCGACCATCTGCCACGGATGGCGGATTTCGCCAGATGGATCGTGGCGGGTGAATCTGCGTGCCCGTGGCCTGCGGGGACATTCATGGCGATCTATGCCGGGAACAGGGCGCAAGCCGTCGAAGCGACGCTGGACGGCGATCCCGTCGCGGACCTGGTTCGGGGATTCGCGTCATGGAGCGGCACCGCCACGGAACTCCTGGCGGAACTCAACAGGGGCGACCTCGCTGCGCATCAGCGGCCTAAGGATTGGCCGACGAAACCCCGACAGATCGGGGACGCGGTGCGACGCCTCGCCCCCGCACTGCGGCAGGTCGGCGTGGACGTACAGTTCGTGAAGGGCCGAAAGCACGGTCGCCTGATCACCATCGTGGGACCACGGACACCGGTCACGCCACCTGCGTCCCCTCCGTCCCCTGCGTCCCCCATCGTCCCCGCCCCACCATACCGGCCCCCACTGGGGGACGCAGTGACGGCCACGGGGGACGCAGGGGACGCAGTATCCCCGCATGCTCGCGTCGGGGTTCAGGCGGCGACGACGGGTTGCGGTATCGCAGACGACACCGCGTGGATGGAATGGGTTGACCCCTTCCGCCTTTAGCGCGGCCGTCGAGGTGTTGCTGCGCGCGGCCAGTCGTGGGGCCAACATCGCGATCGTGGCAGACCAGCTACGACTGCGACCGCTTCGGATCCTGACAACGGCCGACCGCGAGACTCTTCATGCCGCCTGCGCTGACCAACCACGCATTGCCCACGAGTTGCTCGGGCGTGTGGTGGCCATGCGCCGCCAGATCCCGCCACGGCCGCAGCCGATACCGATGCTCGTGGCGCGCCTCGACCTGTCGGCACCTGGGTTGTGCGTCTCGTGCGGGGATCCGCTCACTGCGACCCACGATACGCGCTGTGGCCTCTGCTCGCTGGCGGTCTGGATTGCACTAGCGGACGCGCAGACGCCCGTGGTCCCGGAGGTGTGCGAGTGCCAGCGTCCCGCCTGATACAATCGACTCGCTCGGAACGGGGAAGCGGCATCTTCGCCCAGCGGCACCGAGCGGATCAGGAGCCACCATGAACGGCCACGGCGGGAGACGCGCAGGCAGCGGCGGCAAGCGCGGGTCGGTCTACGCCCCGACGCGGCGGAAGCAGGCGCTGCTGGCCCAATGGCAGGCCGCGGTGGCGCTCCGGTTTGACGCCCTCATCGAGGCGCAGCTGCGTGCCGCCCAGGGGGCCAGCGCGGTCTTTGCCACGGGCACAGACGGGACGTGGGTGCACCATCCCGACCCCGATGCGGC
>CALQBJ020000139.1 GCA_943328785.2 Bifidobacterium breve | reverse complement strand
TCCCTGCGGCTATACTGACCGCATGCGTGTTGTGTCAGCCATGCTGATTAGCTGGCTCGTGCTTGCCGCCACTCCCGTGTCGGCTCAGGCACGCCCTACGACACAGGCTCGACGGCCGGCGCCCGCACCGGCGACCACGACCGAAGCGCCCGAGATGAAATGCCAGGCGCCGCTCGGCGTGGGCGTCACCTCGAGGCGCAGTTTCTGCGACGTGCTGACCGGGCGCGACCCGGCGGCCGGCATCATCATCACGCTGCCTGCGCACCGTGGCCCCGTGACGCTGACATTTGATCTGCACAACCGGCACACCTATTCGGAAGAGCAGATGAAGGACAAGCGCGCGGCGTTCGCGCGCTACACCGCGGTCATCGGGGTGCTCACGGCGGACAACACCCTGATCAGCCGCGCGGTGGTGCAGAACGAATTCCGGAGCGTGACGGATCTGCTCGAGCGTGTGGCCGGCGGGGCCGGCCCATCGGGTGTGAAAGCGGTCGCGCCCACGGGGCAGGAGTCGATCACCCTCGCTGTTCCTGAAGCCGAGAACGAGGTGTCGATCCTGGGCGAGAAGCTGACCGTCGAGCGAGCAGAGGGCTCGGTCACCTACACGTCGGAAGGGCGCCCGATCGCCATCATCAGTAACGTGATGATCACGTATCGTCCGGCTCAGGTGAAGCCCGCGCCCACGGCTCCAGCGAAGGCACCGGCTCGCCCGGCTGCCAAGCGTCCAGCCCGCTGACCCCGTCGCTGCGCACTTTCAGGTGCGCCATCGCTAGAACGCGGCGATGGCCAGTGCGATCCAGCCGATCAGGAAGGCCACGCCGCCAATCGGGGTGATGGCACCGAGCATCGTGACGCCGCTGAGCGCCAGGGCGTAGAGGCTACCCGAGAAGATGAGGATGCCGGCAGTGAAGCTCCAGCCGGCCACCACCACGGCTCGACCTTCGAGCTGCGACATCATCGCGCCGAGGGCCAGCAGCGCCAGTGCGTGATACATCTGATAGCGCACGCCGGTTTCGAAGACCGCCAGCATCTCCGCCGGCAGCCGTCCCTTCAGGCCGTGTGCGCCGAACGCACCGAGACCCACCCCGACAAAGCCCATGAGCGCGCCGACGAACATGAATGTGCGATCCATGGTCCCGATCATACCTGTGCGCGTGTGTTCACCGTGGGTGGACGTCAACTGCGCAGCACGCGGTTGGCGACATGGCGCGCGACGCCCATCATCTCGGGGTCGAGTGACGACGTCGATTCGTCGAAGAGCATCATCTCGGGTTGCATCGTCAGCGCGCGGCCGATGGCCACACGCTGCTGCTGGCCGCCCGATAACTGGTTGGGATAGGCGCCGGCCTCGGCGCAGCGCCGTCTTCAGGCGCTTCTGTTCCTGGATGCGGTAGGCGATGACGCCGTTGTCGCCCGCGCTGCTGCTGTCGTCGCGTATGCCGCCGTGCTTTCAGGGCAGGACAGCGTCGTTGCGGACTTCATCTGGAAGATTCGCCGAGAAGCCGCGGAGCACTCGCACATCTTGCGCAGCCTGCACATGCTCACCGACGTCTACCGCCCACGACTCACCTGATCACCGATGGTGTGCAGCCGCGCCGGACCATTCGCGTGGTGCTGGGGAGCGGCGTGCAGCAGGGCCAGGTCGAGTACAACTCGACCATCTGGCACACGACCTCGACACCTCCGGTGGCATCGCCGGGTTCGCCCTTCTGGCGGTCGGATGGCTCGGCACCACCACGCAGGCGTTCGTCAGTATCCGGCGCGGCGACGTGCTGGCCCATCAGCGGTGGATGATTCGCAGCTTCGCGCTCACCTTTGCCGCGGTGACGCTGCGCGTGTACCTACCGCTGAGTGTGGCCGTCGGCCTCCCGTTCGACGTCGCCTATCCGGTAATTGCCTGGGTCTGCTGGGTGCCGAACCTGCTCGTGGCCGAATGGCTGTTCGTACCGCGGTCGCGCCTGCGCGCACACGTCGCGGCGCTCGGCTGACCGACCTCGCGCTCGTGCGCGGGACCAAACGAAGAAGGGCCGGCAGTGCTACCACTGCCGGCCCTCGAAGTGCCGATGCGGCCCCAACGCCTGAAGCCGAGAGCCCGCTCTGCTTCGCGCGGCTACTCGTCGCGGTCGTCGGACGTCCGACCGAAGGAAATCTCGAGCAGGCGGTCCACGCCGCTCGGCGGGTGCTGGACGTTGACGAAGGCACGGCGGCGGCGACCTTCGCGTTCGCGGTCGTCACCTTCGCGGTCCGACTCATCGTTCTTCTCGAAGTAGAGGCCGGTGAACTCCGAGCCCTGCGTCCCGTTCGAGACCCAGCGGGCGAGCCCTTCGCCCGCGTCCAGCAGATCGCCATCCATGTTTCTGTCGTTCGCGAACCAGATGTCGTCGTCGACACCGCCGTTGCGGTCTTCGACGATGTAGATGTTCCCGTCACCGTCGATGGCGATGTTGTCGGCGTTCCGCAGGCCAACACCCACAGGCAGGCCGGTGGCCAGGTCGGTGGTCTGCGGCGAGGCAAACAGCTGCACGTCAGTCGTCGCGAGGTTCAGCGTGTAGACGCGGCTCGTGCCGTCGTTCCCGTTGTTGTTGATGTCCGAGTCGGTCGTGGCGAAGTAGAGCAGTTCGGTTCCGCGTCCGAGCCGCTGCACTTCGAGGTCTTCGGGACGGTTGTAGCCCGTGGCCAGCACATCGTTGTCGTCGGCTGACGCGCGCCCGTCAATGGTGAGGTCCGGCAGGACCACGGAGATGCCGGCGATGGGGCCGCCCGTGGGAGTCGTGATGGCCACCCAGATGGCTGCACCGGTGATGGCGGGGCCGTTGTTCCCCTCGAACTGTCCGCCAGCGCCGACCTTCAGCGCGAACGTCTGGCCCGCGGCGAAGTACTCGTCACCCGTCGTCGCGGATGGCTTCGCAGACACGTACTTGTAGATCGAGCCGCCGTTGAGTTCATCGACGAAGTACAGGTTTCTGGCGCGGTCAAAGGCGAGCCCTTCGTGCGAGACGCGCGGGATGATGTTGCGCCGCACGAAGGTGCCGCTGTTCGGGCCGGCAGACACCGGATTGGTCACCTCGAACAAGCGCCCCTTCGTGCTCCCTGCCCCCCACGACTCCTCGCCCGTCAGGTAGCCGCCCCAGGGTGCCCAGCGCGACGCGTCACCAGACACGAAGCTGTCGGTGCCCGGCGCGACGATGGTCACTGTCCGCGTGTTGTCGTTCGGGTCCTTCAGGTCGACGCGCTGCACGCCAGCCAGGCCGGTTTCGAACGGCATGAACAGGTAGCGTCCTGCCCTCCACCCGGTCTCGTTCGCGGTGATCATGTCCCAGTTGCCCGTGTTCGAGTTGGGCACGAGCGCGTTCTGCGTCTGCCGGTCGGCAAGCAGGCGCTGGCTCCAGCTCGCGCTGGCCAGTGTGATTGGCGTCTCTTCTTCGGGGCCGCCGATTGGCAGGGGGCCAGCGGAACTCGTCAACGGAGTGAAGTTGAGGAACGTGGCGCTGCCGGCGAGTGCCGGCAGTCCGGCCATAACGGCCAGCGCGACGGTGAGCGGAACGCGTGTGAACATGAATGCCTCTCCAGACGTGTGACCAGTCCGCACGTCACCACGAACGTGAACGGCCCGATCTGGAGATTAGAGAGGCAGAGCCTCGACGGCGTGGCGTCGATGCGACGGCACCGCCAACAGTACGCAACCTGTTCGTAAACAAACGAAACGGAGTGCCTGCGTGAACTGACAGGGGTACGCGTGTCGAGGAGTTTACGGTGGCGTTGTCGTGTCGTGGTCAGTCCGTCAACAGCGGTCTCTACCATGACGCGTATGCACATCATCTCGACACCACTCATGCGCATGCCTCGACTGATCGTCCTACTCCTCCTCACGCTGTTTGCCGCTGCACCCGCCTTCGCGCAGAGCAACGCGACGGACGGCGCACTCGAAGGCGTCGTCGTCGATGCCACAGACGCCTTGGTGCCAGCTGCGACGCTGGTTGCCACGAACCTCCGGACCGGTGGGATTGCCACGGCGACCTCGAGCGCCGATGGCTACTACCGGTTCCCGCTGCTCCAGGTGGGCGAGTACGAACTACTGGTGACAGCACCGAACTTCGCGGACTACCGCCGCAACGGCATCCGCCTCAGCGCCGGGCAGCGTGCACGCGTGGACGTGGCGCTCGTCGTCGGGGGCGCGGCGGAAACCGTCCAGGTGACCGCTGACGCCTCGATGGTGGCGACGAGCCAGGCCGTGGCCGGTGAGGTGCTGCCCGAAGAAGCGGTCCGCACACTCCCGATTACCTCGCGCAACGTCTACAACTTCCATTTGGTCGGTCCTGGCGTAAAAGGACGGCCGAGCACCGGGTTCGGTACGACGCAGTTCATCGTGGGCGGTGCCGACCGGATGCAGTGGTACATGGACGGCATCGACAACACCTCGCGCAACGGCAGCCGGCAGATCCGCCTCGTGATCACGACCCCGGAAAACGTCGAAGAGATGCAGCTCATGACCGGCGCCTACTCTGCGGAGTTCGGACGCGCAGCGGGCGGCGTGATCAACGTCATCACGCGCTCGGGCACGAACGAGGTGCGTGGGTCGGTGATGGCGATGCTTCGCCCCAGGACGTGGATTGCGCGGCCGCCCCTGTCGGCCACCAGGCCGAAGCAGACGTGGCAGATGTCGCAGGGCAACATCGGCGCGCCGATCGTCCGTGACCGGTTGTTCCTCTTCGCCAACTACGAGTTCAATCCGTACGAGAACGTCACGCCGGTGACGATCACGCCCGCGGCGATTGCCGCCCTCAAGCTTCCGGTGTCGGAGCTCGACGACACCAACGGCGAGACCTTCCACACCCCCAGCGCCAAGGTGAACTACCGCCTGAGCGCCAACAACAACGGCTTCATCCGGTACAACCGATTCACCAACCGCCAGCCTGGCGGCGGCAGTGGCCTGGGCACCTTAAGCCGCGGCAACGTCTACAAGGACCGGATGAATGGATTCGGTGGTCAGTTGGCGTCAGTACTTGGCGTCAGCTTGAACGAGATGCGCGCCGGCTTCAACGTCCGCAATACCAGGAACACGCCGCCCTGCGAGGGCACGGCGACGAGTGCCCAGGTCAACATCACCGGTGTCGCGAACTTCGGCTGCAATCCTGCGGCGGCGAGCACCTCGCACGAGGCGAGCCTCGAGTTCATCGACAACCTGACGGTCACGCGCGGCGCCCACACCCTGAAGACCGGCATCAACTACCAGTCGACGGTCAACCAGCCCACGAGCGGCCTGGGCCGGGTGTTCACCTTCGGTGGCCTGTCGGCGTCCAATGGTCGGCCGGCCGTGTCGGCCCTGGACCAGTATCTGCGGACGCTGAGCGGCGAGATCGATCCGGCCACCGGACGGCTCTACACCTACACGCAGCTCGCGCAGGACCTCGGCGACCCCTCCGTGTCGCTGCGCTTCAACTTCCTGAACCTGTTCGCGCAGGATGAGTGGCGCGTCTCGTCACGCCTGACCGTGAACGCCGGCGTCCGCTACGAGCTGTTGCTCTTCCCGACCCTCGACGCGAGCGCCGCCTATCCGCTGTCGCGTTCCATCAGTAACGACACCAACAACGTCGCTCCGCGGCTTGGCGTCACGTGGATTCCGGCCGACGATCAGAAGACGGTCGTGCGTGGCGGCTACGGCATCTACTACGACTCCCCGGGCCTGAATCTCGCGACCACGGCGGCGCAGCGCAGCACGCGTCTGCTCAGCTATCAGGTGTCGGGTTCCGACTCGCGTTCGCCACTGTTGCCGAACCTGCTTGCGACGGCCGACCCCAACTTCTCGGTCGTGCCCAGTATCAATGCGTTCGATGCTGGCTACCAGGTGACGTTCGCGCACAACGCCAGTGTCCAAGTGTCGCGCGAGCTGATGCGCGACCTGTCGGTGACGGCCGGCTACAGCTACTGGGCGCACCGGAACGCGCCATACATCCACGACGTGAACCTGCCGGCGCCCGTCGGCCAGCTCGAAGATGGCCGGCCGGTCTACTCCGGGGCCAGCAACCGGCCGACGCCGCAGTTCCGCGCCATCAACCTCGTCTCGAGCGGAGCGAGCGGCACCTATCACGGTCTCGACCTCTCGCTGCGCCGCCGGTTCCGGAACGGACTGCAGTTCACTGTCAACTACGGCTACTCGCGTGCGCGGAACAACGGCGACCTGGTCGGCGGCACCGTGATGGACCCGAGCTCACTCGGCCGTGATTTGGGCCCGAGCAACCTCGACCAGCCGCACACGGTCTCCACGCAGTGGTCCTACGCGCCCGCGTTGAAGTCGGCGCTGCGCGTCCTGAACGGACTCCAGTTCTCAGGCACGACCTTCTACAGCAGCGGGTTCCCGTTCAGCCCGCTGGCCGGGTCCGACCTCAATGCGGACCTCGTGCTGAACGACCGACTGCCTGGCACCAGCCGCAACAGCGCACGCTTGCCCAACTTCCTGCAGACCGATCTGCGCGTGTCGCGGCGCATCGGCCTCGGCGGCCGGCGCGCACTCGAGCTGATGATCGAATCCGAGAACGCCTTCAACCGTCTCAACGCCACCAGCGTGGTGACGCAGCAGCGGGCGAGCGACTTCGGACGCATCACGGCGACCCGTCCGGGCCGCTACATCCAACTGGGCTCGCGCTTCACCTTCTGAGGAGCTGAACATGCGTCTTGCTGCTATCGCGCTCGTTCTCTCGCTTGTGTCCACCTCGCCCCTTGCCGCCTGGGGCGAAAGAGGGCACCACACCGCCAATCGCGCTGCCGTCCTGGCCATCCCTGACGATGGTCCGGTGTTCCTGCGGGCGCACGAGGCGTGGATTGTTCACCTCTCGACGGTGCCCGACAGCTGGCGGTCGGCATCCGAACCGTTCCAGAAGATCATCGAGGATCCAAACCACGGCTGGTTTCGCGAGCAGTTCGCCTTCATGACGAACGCGAACGTCCCGCGGTCGCGCTACGAGTTCGTGCTGGCACTCGACGCGGAACATCGCCGGCTCGTCACGGCCGGTGACGCGAAGGCGGCGTCACTGACAAACGTCCGCTGGACCGGCACGTTGCCCTATGCCGCCGTCGAGACCTACGAGCAGATGGTGGCCGGCATGCGCCGCTATCGGGCTGCCCTCGCGCAGAAGGCCGACACCCGGCTCATCGAACTCGAGATCGCATCCTACATGGGCCGCCTCGGGCACTACACCGCCGACGGCGCGCAGCCACTCCACGACTCCGTCCATCACGACGGCTGGCAGGGACCGAATCCGAAGGGCTACACCACCGATCCTCGTGTCCACGGTCGCTTCGAGTCCCGGTTCGTCGACCTGATGCAGCTGTCGGCGGACGACATCCAGAAGGACGTACCGGTCGCCCGCGTGCTCGACGATCCATTCGACGCGGTCCTCGCGCATGTGGACGATGCCGCGACGTTCGTGGCGCAGGTCTACCAGCTCGACGCGTCGGGCGCGCTCGAGAATGGCGCCAACACGGAGGCGCGGGCCCTGGTTCGCCGGCAGATGATCCGCGCGGCCGCGCTGCTGCGCGACCTCGCACAGACCGCGTGGGTGCGCAGTGGTGAACGTCCGCTGCTGGCAGGGGCGGACAACCCGACCCTGTCGTCGCATCCTCATTACAACCCCGCGACCGGAACAGCCCCGGCGCCGCGACGCCAGGCGACGCCGTAGGGGAGTTCTTCATGAGCACACGTATGACGACTGGGACAGTGCGACGGGCGGGCTGGCTGCGTGCGGCGCTGCTGACCGCCGCAATCGCGCCACTCGCGCCGGCGATGGCCGGGGCGCAGCCGGCGCCGATATACGAACCGATGGTCTGGGTCGACGAGGTCAGCGGCAAGAACTTTCCGTTCTTCGCCGTTCTCGACGCCGACCCCGCAGCGCGGCAGGCACTGGCGGCATCGCCGGTGCTGCGGAGCCTGCTCGAGGCGAAGCGCAAGGCCGTGGCCGGGGCGGTCACCACGTGCGGAGAGAAGGCCCCGTGCCACGTGGCGGCACTCCGATGGAGCAGCGACGAGATCGGTCGGGTGCGTGAAGCCCTGATGCAGACGGTGCGGACCGGGGCCGTGAAGGGGGCGACCAGCCGAATGCGCGCCTCTGGCCTGTTCATCGTCGATGCGTCACTGGCCGACGAGGCGTTTGTGGCACGGGCGTGGGAACGCGCGGCCGCAGGCGTGAACAACGTGCTTGCCGTCTACGGGCTTGGCGACCAGCCGCGGTACCCGGCTATCGACGCGATCTCGCACGACGCGGCCTCGGCTGCCTACGGCCAGGTCGTGCACACGACGATGGGGCTGATGGACGAAGAGGCGAAGGGCTGGGAGCAGTTCTACCAGCCGAGCCTGGGCTTCGCCCTTCGACTGCTGCGCCTCAACTACCGCGACGAGGCGGCACGTTACGAGCCGATGCATGCTGGCGAGAACGCGGCAGCCTTCAAGCGGATCCGCACCATCGCGTGGGCCGACTATCCCTACACCGTGGCGCTCGTACCCGGTGCCGGATTGTCCGACCAGATGGAGCGCGAGCACCACGGCATCAGTCCGATGGGGATGCAGATCATCGAGATCGCGGCCCGGCGCTACCACACGCACACGGTGCCGCTCATCATCGTGTCAGGTGGCTACGTGCATCCGAAGCATTCGCAGTATGCGGAAGCGATCGAGATGAAGCGCCTGCTGATGCAGCAGTTCGGCGTACCTGCGGAGGCCATCATCGTCGACCCGCACGCGCGTCACACGACAACCAACGTCCGCAATGCCGCACGCCTGATGTTCCGTTACGGCGTGCCACAGGATCGCCCGGCACTCATCACCACGCAGCAGTACCACCTGGACTCGATTGCGTCCCCGGCGTTCGACGAGCGGAACGAGCGGGAGTTGGGCTATCGGCCCTATGTGTCGAAGCGCAGGCTCTCGCGGTTCGAGCTCGAGTGGACGCCAAACGTGATGTCGCTGCAGGCGGACCCGATTGACCCGCTCGACCCGTAGGCGAGCGTAATCCAGCGCCGGGCCGGCCCAACGATCGGACCGGTACACGACAAAAGGCCGGCAGTGTGTTGAACACTGCCGGCCCTTTCAATGTTGCGGAACTGACGGTCCGCGGCTACGACTGGTCTGACCCAGGGCCTATCGCCTATAGCCCAGGGCCGTCAGACCTGCGGCTTGTGCAGGACTTCCTGGATGTCCGACTTCTTCTTGCCGCCGAGGCCCTGAATCTGGATGGTCGGCTGCTCCTTGAGCACGTGCTGCGCGTAGAGCTTGGCCATGTCGGCGTTGTAGCTCGGGTCCTGTTCCTTCTTGCGCTGCGCCAGCTTTTCTTCGCGGGCGTTCTTCGCGATGCCCAGATCGTCGAGGTCGTGCTGCAGGCCCTTGGCCACCGCCTCCGCGTTCAGTACCAGCGAGTGCTCGGCCGAGGCGAGCGGCACCGGCTTGTTGCCTGCGAAGATTTCGTGACGGCCGTGCTCGTCGTACCACTTGGTGAGCGTGGCCGTCATGTGCATCTTCTCGATGATGTTGCGCCAGCCGATGCCGGTGTTGTAGGCGCAGAAGGAGATTTCACCCTGCTGCGTGGCATACGGGATGATGCACATCTCGGTGCGGCGGAAGTCGTAGTTGAACAGGTCCTGGAACCACATGCCGGCGATGAACAGGAAGTTCCAGCGGTCGGCGCGACGCTTTGCGATGTCGTCCTTGGTGACCTGACCGCTGGTCTTGCCGTACTTGCCGGCCTGTGCGCCCTTGGTCGCACCGAACGTCTTGTCGAACTTCTTGAGCAGGTCGCTCATCTTGAAGTGCGTGGGCGACTTGAACGCGTCGTAGTTGCGGGCCAGCGCCAGCGCCATGCCGAGCACCGACATGTTGCGGCCGCGTGCCGCGTCGGTCACCTGGGCGACGTCCTTCGCCAACTGCTCGGCATTCAGGAACGCAGTGACGGGCACCGCCTCCTTGGTTTCCTTGTCGATCATCAGCGCCATGCCGATGCCGCAGTTCGGGTGGCAGCCACAGGTGAGGTTGCCCCACTCGGTGTCCGGCCCCTTCACCACGTCCGCCCAGTCGGTGAACGTGTTCATGAACGAGATCGGGAACCAGTCGCGCACCGGCTCGCCGAGCCCGGTCTGGTTCTTCACGTCGTGCGCGAGGTGCGACAACGTGTAGCGCTGCGCGGCGCGGCGCTCGGGGGTGACTTCTTCGTCGCGGCCGGTGAACGACACCGGCTGGAACGAGAGGAAGTTGATCTTCTTCGGGTTGTCGAGCGCGAACTCGATGATGCGGCCGACCTGCTCGTTGTTGACGCCGTTGACGATCGTCACGACCGGGACGATGTCGACACCGGCCCCGTGCAGGTTCTCGATGGCGCGCAGCTTCACGTCGAACAGGTTGCCGACGCGGCGGTGCGCGTTGGCGGCGTTGCCGATGCCGTC
>CALQBJ020000138.1 GCA_943328785.2 Bifidobacterium breve | reverse complement strand
TTCTCGGAACCGGTCGACCCCCACTGCTTGACGAAGTTCCCATCCTTGTTGAACTTCGCAATGCGGTTAGTGTTGCCGGCCATGCCGTCGGCGATGTAGGTGTTGCCGGCCTTGTCCCAGGCCACGTCGGAGGGCTGGAAGAAGGTGGAACCTGGCGTGCCTGAACCGGGGGCAGGACCGGCGGGGGCGCCGGCGGGCACTGCACCGCGACCACCGCCGCCACCGGGAACGCCTGCGCCGCCGCCTTCACCGCGCGGAGCGGCGGCACGGACGTTGATGGCTTCCGGCTTGCGGCCGAGCACCAGGGCGACGTTGCCGTTCGGGTCGAACTTCACGACCTGACTCGCGCCCTGATCGATCGTCCACACGTTGTCCTGCGGGTCGATGCGCAGCCCGAACGCCGCATTGAACCCGTAGACGTCCTGGCCCAGTTCGCGCACGAACTTGCCGGTGGCGTCGTACTGGAAGAGGCGCGAGCCGCTGCGGAGGAACGTGCGGTTGTCGCCGAGCGTCGCGTAGGCGTGACCGGTGCGCGTGTAGACGAACACGCGACCCTTCGAGTCCTGCCCGACGCCGCCGACTTCACCGACGATGTGCGATTCATCCCACTTGAGGAGGTCGACGCTGTCGAACGCGATCTCCGGAGCCGCCGGAGCACCCGACTGCGCGAGGAGCGTGCCGCTGAACGCGAGCACGCCTGCTGCTACGAAACCCTTGACTGTACGATTCATGCCCGTCTCCTAGTTCGCGCCGCTCGTCTTTGACGGGGTCGCCGTGGGCTTGAGCAGGATCTTCTGCGAGCGCCAGTTGTTGATCTCTGCGGTGAAGATCGTGTTCGGGTCGCGGCAGTCCATCTGGTGGATCGTCGAGAACTCGCCGACCGCCTTACCGCCCTTGCCGAACTTGCCGATGATCGTGCCGTCGAGTTCCATCTTGTAGACCTCGCCGGTGTACTCGGCCTGGGCCGCCGGCGCGCTGTCGGGCCACGAGTTCGAGACGTACAGGTACTGCTTGCCCGGGTTCTTCGGGCCGGGACCGCCCGACACGCAGACCGCCCACGGATTACCGGTCTGGTCGTAGTTGGCCTTCAGGTTCAGCTCGTTGTCGAGCACCGTGACGCGCGCGTTGCCGCGGTCGCCGACATAGACGTTGCCCTGGAAGTCGGTGGCGATGGAGTGCGGCGTGTTGAACTCGAGGTTGCCCGGGCCGCGCTTGCCGACAGCCTTGAGGAACTTGCCGTTCTTGTCGAACTTCACGACGCGCGCGTCGTTGTAGCCGTCCGACACGAAGAAGTTGCCCTGCTGATCCCAGGCAATATCGGTCTCACGGCCGAAGCGGTAGTTCTCGTTGCGGCCATGGAAGACGCCCTGGCCGGGCATGTTCGCCAGCGAACCCACCGGGTCCTCGCGGCGTCCGACCGTCATCAGGATCTTGCCTTCGGGGCTGAACTTGACGAGGGTGTCGGTGCCTTCGTCGACGACCCAGATGTTGTCCTGGGCATCCACACGCACCGAGTGCGCGAACGACGACCCGTAGCTGTTCCGGCCGATCTCACGGACGAACTTGCCCGTCGGGTCGTACTGGAACAGACGCGTCTCGTTGGCGCGGTGGTAGATGTAGATGTTGCCCTTGGAGTCGGTCGAGATGCCCATGTTCTCGCCCGTGTAGATTCCAGCAGGGTTCTTGAAGAAGTTGGGCACCGCTTCGTGAGGGATGGTCGGGACGTTCGTAGCTTTCGCGCGCGACTGGGCCTTCACAGGCGACATCGTGAGCGCGAGGGCTCCCGCCATCGCAATGGCGGCGAGTGCAGGGACGGTAAAACGCTTCATGTACAACAGCCTCCGGTTCCAACGTCCCGGCGGGAGGACCCCGGCCGGTTAGATGCTGGCCGATGCACTGTATCTGACCTGCTTCAGCCGTTCAACCCATTTAGCTTCTGAATCCCAGGGCGTCTGGAGGCGTTGTCTGGAGCGAGGTCGGAGGGGAGCGGAAAGAGGGGCGAGCGCCACGCCCGCTCAGACGGCCCGCTGGCCGCGCCAGTACTCGAACAGCTCATGCTGGCCGTGCAGGTTCAGCTTCCGGAAGACCGACTTCAGGTGGTTGCGGACGGTGTGGGGGCTGAGCTGTAACTGCTGGGCGATGGTGACCACCCGGGCGCCGTTGGCGAGCAGGTCGACCACTTCACGTTCGCGGGTGGAGAGTCCGTTGCCCTCCGCGGGCGCCGCCGGGGCCGCGTACGCTCGCGCCATGGCGAACGACGTTGACGGCTCGTCGCCGCGCGTCAGGTCGTTCACCACTGCGGCAATCGCCCTGAGCTTCTCTTCGAGGGTTAGCGGCTTCGGTGCCACCCACAGCGTCGAGCCGCGCTCGGCGGCAATCGTCGCCAGCAGCACCGACGAGACAAGCTGGCGCTCCGCGAACGGCTTGAGGATGCAGGCCGCGGCGCAGCCGTCGACGGCGCGCTCGAGCGTGGCGCGGTCGGTGCTCGCGGACAGATAGATGATCGGAATGGCGTGCTGCTGGGCCAGGTCGCGAAGCTCGCGGCGGGCGGCGTCATTGGTGACCAGGCTGATGTCCATCACGATCACATCAGGCGTGCGCACGCCGATGCTCGCGACCGCCTCGCGTGCGCTGAACACGGGAGGCAGGACCGTGAATCCTGCATACGCAAGACACGCCTGAATCTGTCTGGCTGCTAGGCGATCGCTCTCGACGACGAGAACCGATCGCGACGCTGAATGCGACACGCGACTCCGGGTTCCGCAAAGCAAAATGCGTTTCAGTTGTTGAGTTACGTGTCACCTTACAGAACTGGTATCCGGCCCAGCAATGGGGGTCAGTCCTACAAGAAAACAGCAGACGTGCGCCTCTATGTACGTTTGTTGTCACTTACATGACACGAGCGTCACATGGGCGGTGATTTAGTCCCACGTCGTGTCAGACGAATGCGTTCACGTGAGTGTCAGCCGCGCGATGGCCGGCTCAGAACGGGTCAGTGCATGACTCATTGCTGGTCATCATCTTTACGGATGAGCATGTCGATACCTGTCCTCGAGGGCACGTCTGTGCAGCGCTGTTCCTCGGGAGTGCAACGTGAACCACGAAGTGACTGCAGCTGTAGACGTGCTCAACGCATCACGCGCCACAGGCGTGACCACGGATGACGTGGCCGCGCCTGACGCCATCGTGCGGCTGGGCACGGCGCTCGACGAGTTCGCGACACGCGTCGCGCGCCGCGAGCACACACTGAATCGCATCTTCGACCAGATTGCGGTCGAGCGCAGCTCGCTGCTCGATGCGGTGCTCACCCGCGTGGTGACTGGCTTCTCGCGCGTGATCCCTTTCGATGCGCTCGAGTGCTCGTTGCTCTCCGATGACGGCACCACGCTGGTGAGTTACTGGTCGCGCGGCATTTCCGGCAACGCGGTCCAGCCGGCAGACCTCACGTCGATCGAGGGGAGCCGCTTGCGCGAGTCACTCGGCGATGGCCGCGCCATCATCGTGAACGATCTGCTGACCCACGCGATGGAGCAGTCGCGTGCCGACCTCGAGCGTCGCCTCATCAGCGACGGCGCTCGCGCGGTGCTCGCGTGTCCGCTGGTGGCGGACGGTGCGCCACTCGGCTTCCTCTTCTTCACCAGCCGACGCGCTCGTGTCTTCAGCGCCGCGCACGCCGCCGCGTTCCAGCAGGCAGCGGGTCAGGTGTCGGTCGTCGTGCAGAAGACCCGCGCCTACGGCGAGGTCGTGAATCACAACCGTGTGCTGCTGCGCGAGACGCGCCGGCTGCACGAGGCCGCGACCACCGACGCGCTGACTGGCGTGATGAATCGACGGGCGCTCGATGCGGCGCTCACCGCCGCCTGGGAACGCCACTCCCGTGACCGCGCCGGCTTCGGCGTGATCTTCTGCGACGTCGATCACTTCAAGCATGTGAACGACACGCACGGCCACGGCGTCGGCGACAGCGTGCTGGCGCGGACCGCACTGTGCCTGATGCGCGGCTTGCGCGCTGGCGACATCTTCGGCCGCTTCGGCGGCGAAGAGTTCCTCGCCATCGTCGACACCGGCTCCGAGGCGACGCTGGCTGACGTGGCGCAGCGCCTGCGCACGATGGTGGAGCGCGAGATGCCGTCCGGCATTCGCGTCACGGCCAGCTTCGGTGCGGCGGCGGCGCCGCGCTTCTCGTCACTGGCCGCGCTCCTCGCCGCGGCCGACCGCGCCCTCTATACGGCCAAGGCGCACGGGCGTAACCAGTGCGTCATGGCGACGGAGTCCGCGCTCGCGGATGCACCCGTGGTCGCGTCGACCATCGCCACGGCCGCGGCGCGGGTGGAACTGTCATGAGCACCGCGCGCACCACGACAACCGGCGTGGCCGACTGGCTCGGCCCGCTGCTCGACCGATCGCCTGACGGCATCCTGCTGGTCGACTCCGGCGGCCGCGTGCGGTCCTGGAATCCGGCGATGCTGCGCGTCAGCGCGCTGCCGGTGGACGTCATGGCGACGGCCACCATCGACATCATCGATGCTAGCCTGACCCGCATCGACACCGATGCCCTCGGCGCCTCGATCGCGGCGTCGCGTGTGATTGTCACGGCGCACGACGGCCGTCTCTTCGAGCGGACCGAGCAGGCGATCGACCTGGCGGAGGACGAGGCCGGCCGGCTGGTCTGGTTCCGTCCGGTCGAGCGTGCTGCGGATCTGAGCGATGCCGACGTGCACCAACTGCGGACGTGCTCGGAGCAGAGGCGCCAGGCGCTGCGCATGGAAGCTGTGGGCCGGCTGGCCGGCGGCATCGCGCACGACTTCAACAACATGCTGACGGTGATGCTTGGCTTCGCCGAGCAGTTGCATCGCGAGATCGGTGATCACCAATCGCTGAACCAGGTGATTCACGCGGCGACGCGCGCTGCCGACCTGACCAAGCAACTGCTGGCGTTCTCACGACAGCAAGTGCTGCGGCCGCGCGTCGTCGATGTGGCGTCGGTGGTCGACGCGATGGGCGGCATGGTCGATCGGCTCATCGGCGACGACGTGCGGCTCGAGATCGATGCGTCGGCTGGGCTGCCGAGTGTCTGCGCCGACCCGTCGCAGTTGGAGCAGATCGTCCTCAACCTCGCGATCAACGCGCGCGACGCCATGCCGCATGGCGGCCGTCTCTCCATTCGCGTGCGCGGTATCAACGTCGAGACGCCTGAGCCGGGCCGCGCGATGCAGCCTCCCGGCGGCTACGTGCAGTTGACGGTCACCGACACCGGCAGCGGCATTGCACCAGAACTGTTGAGCAAGGTGTTCGAGCCGTTCTTCACCACGAAGGGGATGCACGGCACCGGCCTCGGCCTGTCGACGGTCTACGGCATCGTCAAGCAGAGCGGCGGCTTCATCTGGGTGGAGTCCGACATGGGCAACGGGACGACCTTCACCATCGAGCTGCCGGTCACAGCACTTCCGAAGGATGCAACCGTGGCACACGAACTGTTCAATGGCGGGTTCTCGCAGCGGGCCGGCGGCCGCATTCTGGTCGTCGAGGATCTCGAGCCGGTGCGCACGGTTACGCGCGACATGCTCGAGTCCGAGGGCTACGAGGTGGTGGCCGTCTCCTCGCCCGGCGAGGCCTTGTCGGTGATGGACGCCATGGGCGACCGCATCGACCTGCTCCTGAGCGACGTGATGATGCCGGAGATGACCGGTGGCGACCTGGCGTGTGCGCTCCGCGCAGTGCGGCCGACCCTGCCGGTGCTGTTCATGTCGGGCTTGCCGAAGGCGCTCGACTGGAACGAGCCTGGCACCTTTCTGGCGAAGCCGTTCACGCGGGCGATGCTGCTGTCGCACGTGCGCTCGCGGTTGGCCGCTAAGGCTGCGAACGCCGCATAGAACAGCGGAGAGTGGAGGTTGGAGAACCGCCTACGACGTCGCGCACAACCCCGTTGGTCAGGCGATTCCGCGTGAACGGAATGAGACCGACGCTGCAGCGCGTGGCGAATTCCAGCCGCGCCACTGCCTGCGTCAACGCGCGCTAGCCGAGCGCGATGATGCGCCGCAGCAGCGCGGTGATTTCCGGAGGCGGCGGTGCGATGAAGGTGAGGCCCACGGTCCAGTCGTCGTCGTTCGGGCCGCCGGCGATGCCGGTGCGCACCACGCGCCCCTCCATCTGGACGGTGGTGTGGTTGTGCGAGATCGTCAACTGACCGGTCGTGTCGACCGGCAGTGCCGCGTGGACCCGGAGCAGGGCGCCGGTCCGGCTGATGTTCACGAGCGTCGCCTGCTTCTCCTTGAAGGTGACAACGGCCTCGGCGATCGAAATGCGTACTGCGCGTGGCTTGAATTCTTTGGTCACCCTGGCCTCGTGAACATTGATTCGACTCTACCTGCCGCGTCCACGTCAAGGTTGTTCGGATGACGTCGCCGTTCCGTGCAGATCCTTATCGGTCGGTCGCTACCTGCACCGCCTCGCCCTGTTCCAGCAAACGCTCGTGGCCCGGCGGGTCGAGCAGGTGTCCTGAGCGGTCGCGTTTCGTCTCCAGGTAGAAACGATTGAACTCGTTCGGCGGAATGACGTGCGGCAGCCGTCCGGCAACGACGACGCCGTAGTGCCCGAGTTCGGCCACCTTCTTCGGGTTGTTCGTCATCAACTGCACTGACTGCACCTTCAGGCTGTGCAGCATGTGCGCGGCAATCGAGTACTCCCGTTCATCGTCGCGGAACCCAAGCGCCAGGTTGGCCTCCACCGTGTCCATGCCACGGTCCTGCAGACCGTAGGCCCGCAGCTTGTTCAGCAGGCCGATGCCGCGCCCCTCCTGCCGCAGGTAGAGCACGATGCCGTACTCCTGCGCGGCGATGGCCTGCAGCGCCACCTCGAGTTGGTCGCGACAGTCGCAGCGCATCGACCCGAGCGCGTCACCGGTCAGGCACTCGGAGTGCAGCCGGGTCGGTACGTGTGGCTTGCCGATTGGATTGCCGTGCAGGATAGCGACGTGGTCGCGCCCGTCGCGGTTGTTCCAGAAGCCGACCACCTGGAAGTGGCCGTAGCGGCTTGGCAGGTCGACGATGGCCGCGATGCGGACGCAAATCTTCTGTTCGCCAAAGCCGGCGCATTCATGGTCCGCCTCCTCGGCGAGGATGCGATCGATTTCACTGGCTGGCAGGGACACGGGGGAACTCCTGTTGAACGTTCAGGACTGCGCACCGCGCAGTTCGAGGAACTGTGCGGCGAGGTGAAGGCCGGACAGATAGGCGCCTTCCACCCCTCCAGCCCGATGAAAACCGTCGCCGGCGCAGCCGAACAGGGCGCCGCCGTCCAGGCGGAGGGCGAGCGGCCTGACGAGTTCGGCGCCAGGGGCAACGCGCGCGCGGCGCCAGGCATGCGCCTGCGTCGCCCGGGGACGACCCATCCAGTCGCCGTGCAGGCGCGCGGCCTCGGCAAGCAGCGCGGCCGCCCAGACGTCACCGGTGTCGCCCATATGCGACCGCGACCAGGCGGCGCGAGCCTGGATGACCAGCGTGAGCGGCGTGCCCGGTGCGCGCTTGCTGGAGTCGTGAATCACCGAGTGCACGCTCTCGCTGGCGCGCGGATAGCTAATCTGCCAGGCCGGCGCGGGTGTCCCCTCGGGGTAGGTCGCGATCACCGTGAGGCACGACACCATGCGGACGAGTTCGAGCAGCGGTATCAAGCCGCGCACTGCGTCCGGCAGGAACGGCGCGGTGGCCAGTAGGTCGAGTGCGTTCGGCGGCGGGACGGCCAGCGCCAGCCCGCGTCCCTGCAACCGCTCGCCCGACTCAAGGGTCACGGTCCAGTGCGGGTCGGTGTCCGCCGGCGCGGTCAGGGTCGTCACTCGCGCGTCGACGCGCACCTCGAGGCCCAGGGCGAGGTGACGCGGAAAGCGGTTCACCCCTTCGGCGATGGCTGCGCGGTGCCCGGCATCGGTGAACGCCTCGGGCCGGCACGGCGAGCCGTCGCCATCGCGCACGGTCGGCCACTCCTCCAGCAGGGTGGCGTTGTCGAGCACCGCGAGTTCGGCGCAGAAGGTGTCGGAGTTGCCGTGCAGGAAGGGCAGGCCGTGATCGACCGGATGGCCGTCAACGCGGCGCGTCGCGCACCGGCCTCCCACACCGCTGGCGCGTTCCAGCACGAGCGACGGGACGCCGTGGCGATGGAGGGCGCGCGACAGCGACAGTCCGGCGACGCCGCCGCCCACAATGATGATGGTGTCGGTCACGATCGCGATGGTCGAGCGAACGGTGCCGTGTGAGCCTGACCGGTGCCAGGGCTCACTGCGGATGGGTTAGAGCGGGAACCGGCGCCTGGCCCGAGCCTTCTGCGGTTCGAGTCGTGTAAACGCAATGAAGGTGTAGACAAGTCCGGCATAGAGAATCGCTGGCACGACCAGCGCCCACTTCGAGAACAGATCCATGTGAACCACCTCCGGGAGTGCAGTCGCCTGGCCTAGCGGCTCACGTGGTTAGACTCTGTGCAACCGTGATGCGGTCCGCCGCGCCGCGGTCCCGTAGTGTCCGGCTTCAGCCGGACCGTCTGACCGGCCAGATGAACGCGAGCAGCACCCCGACAGCAACCATCGCCCCGCCGATGTACGCCCACGTGCGGTCGCCGCTCATGAAGCTCCCCGGCAGGACGCCAATCCCCTGAAAGAACCAAATCCCACCGACGACCACGAGCACCAGGGGCCACCGCCGAAGCGGACGTGTAGGCATGTGGCCTGTTGGACGAGCGCGACGCTCGATCGGATCCCGAGGACTCGAGCTGAACCGTTCATAGCCGGGCTTACGTCTAGACTTGAAGATTCTGGTTATGACTTCTTCATCATTCTTGCGCTCCTGCACGCTCGCGGCCCTGGCTCTTGGGCTGCTCACCGTTCCTGTTTCTGCCCAGCCTCCAGCGCCAGACCGTCAGCTGTCGGGCATGGTGCGTCACAGCGAGACGCATGCCCCGCTGCCCGACGTGGCCATCGCCGTCGGCGATCGACGCACCGCCTCGGGCCGTGACGGGCGCTTCACGCTGCGCGTCCCTTCGACGCCGGTGCTGGTTGAGCTGACCATCGCGGGCTACTACCCGCTGTCCACCACGCTCGACCTGTCGGCCACCGACCTGTCCGACGTCGAACTGCTGATGGTGCCTCGCTCCAGTTACTCGTCATCCGTCGACGTGGTGGCCGCGCCGCCGCCCACATCGGCGCCGTCGGCCGTGGCCGTGATGCCGGCCGAGGTGCTGCGCACGCCGGGCTCGCTCGATAACGTGTTCCGCACGCTCCAAACGCTGCCCGGTGTGTCGGCGGCCGAAGAGGTGGGCAGCCGCCTGTCGGTCCGCGGCGGCGCACCGGATCAGAACCTGACGGTGATGGACGGCGTCGAGATCCACGATCCCTACCGGCTGTTCGGGCTGACGAGTGCGTTCAACCCGGAAACGATCGGGCGATTCGAACTGGCGACCGGCGGCTTCAGCGTGAAGTACGGCGATCGGTTGTCGTCGCTGCTCGTAGTGGAGAACCGCGAGGGCACCCGGGCCGACGCCTTCGCCGGCTCGGCCTCGCTCAGCATCACCGACGCCAACGTCGTCCTCGAGGGGAAGCTGCCGAAGGAGGCGAGCGGGTCGTGGCTGGTGAGCGCCCGCCGCACCTACTACGACCTCGTGGCGTCGCGCATCGTCGATCAGGACTTCCCGCGGTTTGCCGACGTGCAGACCAAGGGTGTGTGGGAACTGGCGCCTGGGCGGACGCTCTCGGTCTTCGGCCTGCGCAGTCGTCAGGACGCGGCGGTGGTCATCGACGAGGACAACGCCCGTGGTGAGTTCAACGACAACACCAGCAACGATCTGCTGTCGGTACGGTTCGACGCCTCGCTCGGCACCACAGCGCAGTCGCACACGATCGCGTCGTACTCGGACAGCACCTCGACCTTCGGCGTCGATGCCGCCTTCGAGAACCGCAGCCAGCGGGCCAACACGTCTGGCGATGGCGGACTGGACACGGCGAACGTCGCGTTCGAGCGCCGCCTGGCGCTGCGCGACCTGTCGCTGCGGCAGGAGGTGGTCTGGGCGCTCGGCCGCCACATCGTCGAGACCGGCGGCGAGCTGCACGGGCTGGGCACCGAGCTGTCGTACCAGATCACCGGCGACCGCAATCCGAACGAGGTGAACGGCTCGTCGCAGCGCGGCGGCGCCGGCCTGCCCGACTCGCTGCTGTCGACGCGCGACGTCACGCGCAGCGGCCTGTGGCTGCTGGACCGCTGGCAGGCGCGGTCGTCGCTATCGCTCGAAGCCGGCGTGCGGCTCGACCGGAGCGGCGTGAACAACGACCTCCAGTGGTCGCCGCGCTTCACCACCTCCTACACGGTCGCGCCGCGTACCCGGCTGCGCGCCGCGGTCGGCCGCTACACGCAGAGTCCGGGCTACGAGAAGCTCGTGCAGAGCGACTACGTG
>CALQBJ020000137.1 GCA_943328785.2 Bifidobacterium breve | reverse complement strand
TGTCGACGGCGCCAAGGCATTCCTCGCCGCGTGTCGCGCGGGTGTCGTACAGTAGCGGCGCTCGACACGATGTGAGCAGCCTGGAGTGCGAAATGGCGATGCGGCGTCGGGTTGGTGCGTGGGTGGCGTTTGGCGTGCTGGTATTGCTGGCGTCAGCGATCACGGCGACGGTGGGATGGCGGCCGTTCATCGGTCCAGCCGCGCGACCGCTCACTGACGTCAGATTCGAGCGCACGCCTGCACGGCTGGAGCGGGGTCGGTACCTGTTCGAGGCGGGCGCCGCATGCATCGGTTGCCACTCCGAGTGGGACCGCACGCGTGATGGTCACCCCGCGAAGGTTGGTGCCGAAGGCGCGGGACGGACCTGGGCGGACGAGGACCTGCCGTGGATGACAGCGCCGAACCTCACGCCCGATGTGGAAACCGGCGCCGGAACGTGGACCGACGATATGCTCGCTCGCGCCATCCGCGAGGGCATTGGTCACGACGGGCGCGCGCTGTTCCCGATCATGCCCTACGCTCGTTTCGCGGCCATGTCCGATGAAGACCTGGCTTCGGTCATCGTCTATTTGCGGGCGCTTCCCGCCGTTCGCAACCCATTGCCAAAGACTGCGGTGCCGTTTCCTCCAGGTCCGCTGATCAACAGCCTGCCGCGGCCCATCACGGCCCCGGTGCCGGCTCCGGATGTGTCGACGCCTGAGCGCAAGGGGGAATACCTGGTGCGCATGGCGGTCTGCGCCGATTGCCACACCCCGGCCGACGCCAGGGGAAACAAGCTGCCCGGCCTCGACTTCGCTGGAGGCTTTCCGTTGCCCGATGCGAAGGCTGGACACACCGTGTCGAGCGTCAACATCACGCCCGATCCGTCCGGGATTCCGTACTACGACGAGAAGCTCTTCATCCAGACGATACGGACCGGTCGTGTGATTGCGCGAGAACTCGACGACATGATGCCGTGGGCCACCTATCGCAACCTCACGGACGATGATCTGAAGGCGATGTTCGCCTACCTGAAGACGCTCACGCCGGTGAAGCACACCGTCGACAACAGCCTGCCGCTGACACCATGTCCGGTGTGCAAGACGACGCACGGTGGAGGCGACAGGAATACGGGATCGCCTCGGTCGCTTCTTCAGTGGCGGCGTAACTGAGTCTCGACCACGTCGCCGTCGTTACACACCAGGGGAGCTCCGGATGACCTCGCCACGGACGAATGTGATGCAACTCCTGAACACCGTCGCAGCGACGCTGGTACTGACCTGTTGCGCCACTGGCGTTCGCGCAGCCGATTACCCCGCGCCGAAGGTCGGCGACTGGATGGCGACCAACTTCCAGTTCCACACCGGCGAAGTGCTGCCCCGTGTGCGCCTGCACTATAGGACCGTCGGCGCACCTACCGGCATGCCCGTCCTGGTGCTCCACGCATCGACCGGTTCCGGCGACGCGATGCTGGGCGCCGGCTTCGGAGGCGAACTGTTCGGGAGAGGCCAACCGCTCGATGCTGAGAAGTACTTCATCGTCATCCCAGACGCGCTCGGTGCGGGGCAATCGTCGAAGCCATCGGACGGTTTGCGCGCGAGCTTCCCGCAGTACAGCGTTGAGGATCTCGTGCGTGCGCAGTATCGGCTGCTCACCGAGCATCTTGGCGTGACCCGCCTGCGCCTCGTGCTGGGTTTCTCAGGCGGAGGCATGCAGACGTGGCTGTGGGGCGAGTTGTATCCGGCCTTCATGGATGCCCTGGTGCCGATGGCTTCGATGCCGATGCCGATGTCCGGTCGCAACTGGATCGCTCGGCGCATGCTGATCGACATGATCCGGAACGATCCGGGCTACATGAACGGCGACTATCGTGTGCAGCCAGCGAGTCTGAAATCCGCCATTGCGTACTTCGGCTTGTTGACGAACGGCGGTACGCGCGGACTACAGAAAGCTGCCCCGACGCGTGAGCGTGCAGACGAGCTCATCGCGCAGCGACTGGCGCAGAACACCGCAGCCGATGCGAATGATCTCATCTACCAGTACGAAGCGGCGCGAGACTATGACCCGTCACCTCGGCTGGAGCAGATTCGGTCAGCACTGCTCGTCATCAACTCCGCCGACGATGAGCGCAATCCGCCGGAACTGCGAGCCGTCGAAGGCGTGTCGAGGCGCGTGCCTGACGGGCGATACTTCGAGATTGCGGCGAGCGCGGAGACCGCGGGGCACGGCACGGCAATGGCGGCCAGGCTGTGGAAGGACGAGTTGCTGAGCCTGCTTACGTCACTGGCGCCTTATCGACGTTGAGAACTCTTGGGCCACGTGCTCGCATAGGCGACGGAGGCGGACACGGTCCTACGACGCGAAGCCGTAGAGCGCCGCCGGGTTCTCCACGAGAATGCGATGACGCAGCGCACTCGACGGCGCCCACTTCCCGAGCAGGTCGAGCAGCACCGCGTCGTTCGGTCTGTTGCTCTCACCATGGTGCGGCCAGTTGCTGCCCCACACCAGGCGTTCCGGCGCGGCCTGCACGTAGGCCTGCGCCAGGGATGTGGCGTGTGCATAGGCCGGCGGGCCGTCGCCAAAATTCCCTGACGACACCGAGAGCTTCACCCATGTGCGGCCCTTGTCCATGAGGCGCCTGATGATCGTGAAGGCCGGATGTGCGAGCCCGAGCGGCATCGGTAGCCTCCCCATGTGATCGAACACGAGCGTGGCCGGCAGCCGCATGAACATCGATTCCACCGCGACGAGCTGATCGGGATCCATGTTGAATTGCACGTGCCACCCGAGGTCGGCCGCGCGTCTGGCCAGGGGGACCACCATGTCGAGCGTTGTTGCCGGCACGCTTGTCGGAGGAACCGCCAGTGCGAAGCGGATGCCTGTGATGCCGCCAGCCGCAAGCGCCTTCAACTCAGCGTCCGAGACGCTCGGATGTACCACCGCGACGCCGCGGGCGTTGCTCCCGAACTGCGCGATGGCGTCGAGCGTGACGCGGTTGTCCGTCACGTAGGGCGCCGGCGTAACGATGACGTTGCGGGTGGTGCCGAGACGGCGCTGGAGCAGTCGGTATTCCTGGACGCGGGCGTCCGGTTCCAGCCCGCGGGCGAGCGGGGGAAAGCGGACGGCGTCGTAGATGTGGTGATGGCAGTCGGACGCGAGTGGCGGCACATCGAGCGTCGGTCGTTCCGTACCGCTCGAATTGGGCACGGCGCTCTGAGCCGTGAGGTCGACCCGGCGCAGCCCGGTCGCTGCCAGCGCCGTCAGTCCGGCCGTTCGAAGAAACCGTCGCCGTCCGATGTTGTGTGCCGTCACGATGCACCTCGCGTTTGCGCCGCGGCCAACCGTAGTGGCCCGACAGACGGCAGAGCATAGCGCGGGTGCGCGCCGGTGGCGAATCGAGGTGCGGGGCGTTCGTGCTGCTACGAACGGTGTCGCTCGAGCACGGTAAGCCGCACTTCGTGATCGTCGAGTGCCGCGGACACGGTCTTGCGTTCGCTCAGGCTGGTGCTGATGTGGCGTTCGAGCGTGGTCGTATTCGCGGTAACGCCGCTCGCAATCAGCCGGATCTGCGACTTCAGGTCCTCCGCTACGACATCGAAGTGTCGTCGGGTGGCGACCCCTTCTGACGTGATGCGCGTATCCAGGGCATCGAGCCGTTCGTCGACCTTGTCGAACCGGTCGTCAACCTGTGCAAACCGTTGGTCGACTTGCTCAAACCGTTGGTCGACTTGCTCGAACCGTTGGTCGACTTGCTCAAACCGCTGGTCGACTTGCGCGAACCGCTGATCCGCCTCAGCGAACTGGGCTTTCATTTCGGCAAACTGGGCGTCCATCGCCACTTTGAGTTCGTTGACCTTCATGACGACGACGATCCTAGCATCGTCGTCTCGGCCCATTCGACGTGCGTTGCACACAGATTGCACCCGGCGATCGCAGCGGCGCTGCACGCCAGACGGGGCGACGCCGCTACAGGCGACCCTCCGCCATCCCGCGCTTCGCCTTGCGCATGATTCTCCGTCGCGATTCGTCGGTGTGGTCCGACGTGTCGACGGTCTTCGCGACGTTGCTCATCAGCGCTGCGTAGGCCTCCATCTGCTGCACGCTCGCGTCGACGACGGAGTTGAACACAGCGTGCACGAGTCCGGCGACGAAGGGCGGGACGTCGACGTCTGGCGGCGCAGCGCCGGCCTGTCAGCAGGCGGCATTGGCCTGGAGTATACGGCGTGCATGGTCAGCGGGCGATCGTTCAGGCTGCGCGCCGCTCAGCCGTCATATTATCCCGCCCACCTTTGTCCATGACGCCAGGCACGCGTCTCGGCCCCTACGAAGTTCTGTCGCGCCTCGGTGCCGGCGGCATGGGCGAGGACTACACGGCGCGCGACACGCGGCTTTGGCTGCGGCCACTCGATTCCTTGTCGGTCAGGGAACTGCCAGGCACGCTGGGTGGAGTGTGTCAGCCCGGGATGAGGGACAGTGCCGATGGCTGAAAGCCGTGTCGCCAGACGGACGTTTCTAAAGGTCACCGCCTCGGCCCTCGCCGCGGGCATCGGCGTCGGTGAGCGGCGCGCTGGCGCGCAGACGGCTGTGCCGAACTCGTCGGGCACGAACCTGCCGCGGCTGAAAGCTCCGTCGAACGCCTGCGACTGCCACCACCACATCTACGACTCGGCGCGCTTTCCGCTTGCTGCCCCAGTTCGTCGTACCAGCCCGATGCGCGAGTCGAGGAGTATCGGCTCCTGCAACAGCGGCTGGGCACCACGCGCAATGTCGTGGTGACGCCCGCGCCTTACTACGGCAACAACCCGGTGACGGTTGATGCTGTCGCGCGGCTCGGGGCGAATGCGCGGGGTGTGGTGCTGCTGCCGCCAACATTCGCGGCGTCCGCTACAGCCTGGGTAACCCGGGCATCCCGACGCCGTCCACGGTCGACACGATGGAGGCGATGGCGCGGTGGATCGAGCCGCTTGGCTGGCATCTGCAGGTCTACATGCGGCCGGACCAGATCGTCGAATCGGCAGCCATGCTGAAGCGCATTCCCGTTCCGCTGGTGTTCGATCATATGGGGCAACTTGGCCCGTTCGGAACCGCTCATCCCGCGTACGGGGTTCTCCGCTCGCTGCTCGATGGTGGTCGCTCGTGGGTCAAGCTGTCTGGCGCCTATCTGAACCTCACTGCCGGACCTGTCGGCACCTGGACGAAGCCACGCTCTTCGACCTGCTATTGGAGTGGGCACCAGACGAGCGTCTGCGGCACGGCATCCTCGTCGAGAATCCTGACGCGCTGTACGGGTTCACCCGGGTATGAGGCCCGGTGTATCTCGCTGGCAGCGCGACCCCTGCTGAGGAGAGTTCGTATGAGAGTGTGGTTGCTGGCAGTGTCGGTGGTGTGTCTCGTCGTGCCGATGGCGGCGCAGTCACCGAAGGGCGCGGCGCCACAGGCGCCCGGGCGTGTCGTGGCTGCGCAGCCCGGCGATCCGTTGCCGCGTGTGCGACCGGAAGCCGTCTGCCTGTCGTCGCAGCGTCTGGCCGAGATCGGAAAAGTGCTGAACGCAGACATCGCCGCCAACCGGCTCCCGGGCGCCGTGCTGGCCATTGCGCGGCACGGGAAGCTGGTCTACTTCGAAGCGTTCGGCTATCGCGACAAGGCCACGAACGCGTCGATGACCACCGACGCCATCTTCAACATCGCGTCAATGACCAAGCCGCTGACGACGGTGGCGGCGCTTGGCCTGCTGGAGCAGGGGAAGCTGTCGATCGACGATCCGCTCGCGAAGTACCTGCCGCAGTTCGCCCGCATGCAGGTGGCCGTCCTCAACCCAGCCGGCGACGCCATCGTCGACAGGGTGCCCGCGACACGTCAGATCACGCTTCAGGATCTGATGCGCCACACCTCCGGCCTCATCTACGGCAACCGCGGCAACACCGCCGTGCACAAGCTGTATCCATCCGGCAGCGCCGCCCTGGCCACCGGCATGACGCCCACGCAGTTCGCGAACACGCTCGGCAGCCTGCCGCTGCTGCACCAGCCCGGTGCCGTGTGGGACTACGGCTTCGGCCTCGACCTGACCGGCGTCGTGGTCGAGACCATCGAGAAGCGAAGCCTCGGCGAGGTGATGCAGGCGCGCATCTTCGGACCGCTCGGCATGACGAGTACAGGTTTCATGATTCCGGCCAGCCATGCGAGCCGCTATGCGACGGTGCTGCCGATCGACCCGGCGACGGGCCAGCCGCAATCGATGGACCGAGACCTGACCAAGCCGCTGACAATGGAGTGCGGTGGCGGGTGCGCGCATTCCACCGCCGGCGACTACATGCGCTTCGTGCAGATGCTGCTGAACAAGGGCGTCTACAAGGACACGCGGGTGCTCGGCCGCAAGACCGTCGAGTACATGCTCTCGAACCAGCTCGGTCCCGAGGTGAGGAACCTCATCGCGAACGCGGACCCCACACGTGCAGACTACGGTTTTGGTCTTGGTGTGGCCGTTCGCACGACGCCTGGCATCGCCCGGACACTCGGGTCGGTGGGCGACTTTAGCTGGCCCGGCTCGAGCGGCACGAACTGGTGGGCCGACCCGAAGGAGGACCTCGCCGTGGTCTTCATGGCACACACGCCTGGTGCCATGCGGTGGCGGTATCGCCAGGTGATCAATCAGTTGGTTGAGCAGGCGATCGTGGACTGAACGGGCTCGTGCGGGGCCGTTCCCTCGCGGGTAGGTGCGCGATTACGAGGCCGTTGTTGTCAGCGCATCGGCGAGGCGCAGCTTGATGAACGCCTGCCGATTGATGCCGATCCGTCGCGCCTCGCGGTCGATGGCATTCAGGAGGTCGAGGGGGAAGTCGACGTTCACACGCTGCACCTCGCGGCCGGGCCGGCGTGCCTTCGACACATCGAGGTAGGGCGCCAACTCGCCGGTGGGGTCGTCGGCGGGAAGGTCGGCCAACCGGTCGAATTCCGCTGCAGAGGCCATGGCCGGTCTGATACTACGAGTCCTCCGCGCTGCAGTAGAGGGCCCTTTCGCTGTCGCGCGCGGCGGACCGAGATGATGCGGGTCGCTTCTTCATGGCGGTATGTGGTGGAGTGTACCTTCAGGACCCTGTGACACACCGGCCAGGGGAGATCCCTGGCGCCCAACTGGAGTCCTCCCAGTTCGAAGTGAGGTCGCACGCGGGCGACGCATTGGCCGGCGGGTGACACGGAACACCGCACAGACGTCCGGCTCAGCGGCGTGTTGCCGACGATGTGATAATGAACGGCATGAAGGTCGTGGGTACCCGTCATGCCGACGTTTCGCCGATGGCCGACCAGGCCGCCCTGGCGAGAACGACGGCTCTGCTTCGCGGCACGGCGCGGCTCGTGCCACGCGGTGTCTATCGATTCTCGAGTTTCGAAGAGGCCGATGCGTGGATGACCCAGATGACGCTGCATACGCTCGAGCACCAGACCCCGAAGACCTCGTCCGCATCTGTCGCGCCCTGAACGAGGCCGGGGCGAAGTACGTCCTCATTGGCGGTTTTGCCGTGATCGCGCACGGCGGCAGCCGATTCACGAAGGACATCGACCTGCTGGTCGATGCGGCGCCAGACAACATTGCGCGCGTCAGGACGGCGCTGCGCATTCTCGCGGACAACGCCGCTGCGGACGTGGCAGACGGTGACATCGCCGAGCACACCGTCGTCAGGGTTGTCGATGAAGTGGTCATCGACCTGATGGGGAAGGCGTGCGGGCTGACGTTCGCGGATGTTGCGGTGGATATGGAACGACATGACCTCGGCGGTGTCCTCGTGCCGGTCGCCAGTCCGTCGGCCCTCATCCGAACGAAGGATACGTACAGGCCGCAGGATGCGATCGACCGCGCGTTTCTGACCGCCTTGCTTGAACGCCGGCGGCACGAATAGTCCGTCGCGCTTCCCACGCCGGTATGATCCCCGCCAACCCAGGTGGCACTCACACCCGGCACTCGACTCGGCCCGTCCGAAATCGTCTCGCCCCTCGGTGCCGGCGGCATGGGCGAGGTCTATCGCGCACGTGACACCCGCCTCGCGCGTACAGTGGCGATCAAGGTCCTGCCCGCAGACGTGGCGACCGACGCCGCGGCCAGCGCCCGCTTCGAGCGTGAAGCGCGCGCTATCGCCACCCTCTCGCACCCGCACATCTGCGTCGTGCATGACGTCGCGCACCACGAGGGGACCGACTAGCTCGTGATGGAGTTGCTCGACGGCGAGACGCTCGGCGAACGCCTCGCACGCGCCAAGGGGCCACTCCCGCTCGACGAAGTGCTGAAGATCGGCACCGCACGATGCCGACGCGCTCGACAAGGCGCACCGCGCCGGCATCGTGCATCGCGACCTGAAGCCGCTCAACGTCACGCTGACGAAGAGCGGTCCGAAGTTGCTCGACTTCGGACTCGCGAAACTGCGCGGCGCCGCGTCGCCGGTGTCGCTCTCGAATGAGACTGCCTCGACGACGGCCGGGCCAGGCACCACGAATCGGGCAGCAGCGGGGTGTGCCTACAGTCGTACCACCGGCCGGGAAGGAACTCTACTTCGTGGATGCCGCGGGACGAGTAGACGCTGCAGTTGTGCCAGCCTCGGCGTCCGGTGTTGTGCCAGGCGAGCCGCAGGTGTTGTTCGACGCGAGCGCGCTGGTGTCCGCCAGCCCTTACAGAACCACAGTGGCCGTCTATCCGGACGGTCAGCACTTCCTGATGCACCTCAGGGTTCCGCAGAAGACGCCGACCACCATCACCGTCGTCCAGAATTGGACGCCACCTAAGCCCTAGCGTTGTCCGTTTCGGTGTGGCGTGGTCGCGAACCGACTCAGGGCAACTCGAACGGCGTGGCTCTCGGCGACGTCGTCGGCCTTCGGTCGAGCGCGCCAGCGGGTAGCAGGGCGTCGATGGCCTCGGGAGGCAGCAACAGCCAGGACGAAGTCTCACGCCGAAGACGACGAAGGGCTTCGATGTCGCCCTGGGTCGTCGGCACGTCACGCTCCAGATCGAGCGGGGCCTGATTAGAGGGCTGATTCGAGCTCACGCCATCTATCTCCAAGACCCGCACGTTCGAAGTATCCCCGCACTTCGTCCCGATCGACGCCGTCCAGTCCAACCAGATAGCCGACGTCCGCCAGATCCTGCCAGGTGCGCTCCGGCGCCACGGCCATCGCCCGCACCTTCATCGCGATCAGATGCTCCGGTCTGGGCACGCCGATCGTCGCGCCTCCAGGACCCGGCAACCGTCGGACACCGGCGAACACGCGCTCGGCCGTCTCGCCACGCACAGACATGAAGTTGACGCGGCCACGGCCAAGCTCTGGATGACGATGGTTTGAATAGCCGGCGGAGCGGTGAAGTGTCTCGAATCCATGTGGCGTAGATCGTCGAGCGAGCACTTGCTGCGGCGGCGATGGAGCCGCGCAGTCAGGCCCTGAAGCCCGAAGCCCAGAGCCGGTAGCCTGTGTGTGTGATTGAAGTCTGGAGCGGGCTACGGGAATCGAACCCGTCTAGCTGGCTTGGGAAGCCAGAGCATTACCACTATGCTAAGCCCGCGTTTGGAGCGCGCTCGCCAGGGGCGAGGCCGGGTGCGGTTGCCGTTCGGCAACCCGCACGCGAGAACGAAATTGTACCAGAGCGCGCGCTGCGTGCAAGCCGTTTAGAGCGTTTTGGTGTGGTCTAGCCGCGAACCTTCACGGATCAGCCTGGGGCCAACATCCCGAAGGACACGGCCTTCGTGTCTCTTCGTGCCCTTCGTGAAGGAATTGCTACGCATACCTGGAACGCCGGTCAGTTCCCGGCGACGAACCGCAGCACACCCGACGGCGGCAGGTACCCTTCGCTGCGCAGCACGCGGCCGTCACCATCGAGCATCAGCACGGTCGGCATCGACTCGATGCCGTCGCGCGACGCGGTGGCCGGGGCCTGGTCGATATACCCCAGCAGCGGTACGGTTGCCGACGATACCGCCCGTTCCGCTGCGCCGTCCGTCCAGCTGTCGTGCTTCATCGCCAGGCACGGCGGCATCATACGACGTTGAAGTCGACCAGCACCGGCTTGCCGCTCCGCTTCGACTCCGCCAACGCCTGTGCCAGCTCGGTGCGCCACGCAATGGTCGTGGCCGGCGCCGCCACGTGCGTGTGCAACGCCCATGGCCCAGCGCCCATCGCCCATGGCCTATGACCGGATCAGCCCCAGCACTTCATCTCGGGTGAAATCAACACCAAGCTGGCGAGCATGGACCACGTCCAGCCGAAGTTCGACCAGATTGCGTCGAAGTACGCGGACGCGCATCAGTACACGCTGGACGGTATCTCGATCGAGTACCCCGACTGGCACTTCAACGTGCGCGCCTCGAACACCGAGCCGCTGCTGCGCCTGAACCTCGAGGCGACGACGCCCGAGCTGATGGCGCAGAAGCGCGACGAAGTGCTGGGGCTGATCCGGTCGTAGGCCATGGGCGCTGCACACGCACCTGGCGGCACCGCCACCACCTGTGCCT
>CALQBJ020000136.1 GCA_943328785.2 Bifidobacterium breve | reverse complement strand
CGGGAAGTCGAGCTCGACGCCGAACAGCAGAAGGGTGCCCAGACGCAGGCCGCGGCGCCGCCGGCGGTGGTGTCGGCCGACCCGGCATTCGGCGACGGACTGGCGCGCTCGGCCTCTGGCCAGGGCTAGACGTCTCACACGCATCGAGTCGGTCCATCGCGACCGCGCCGGCGTGCGCGGCCCCGCCGACAACATCTGTCACAGCTGTGTCACGTTCGCGCACACCGCACGGTGTGGGTCATGGCGGAGGCATGCAGGCAAGTGCCACGAGCGACACTCGGGCGGGCAACGGTCTTGCTCTCTGACAGGCACCGACTCCCAGCGACGTCCGATGGCCGCCTGCCTCGGACGTGGGAACGATTTAGGTGACCCGATGACGCCGACAACCGGACCGACCAGCACCCGCACGCGCCCGAACACGGGCACGCCACCGATGGCGATGATTGGCCTGCTCAGCCTCGTGGGGCTCGCCCTTCTGCTGGTGCCAGGACTCGAAGCTGCCGCCGTCGATGCGGTGAAGGGCCCCTCGCCGTTCGAGGCCAAGAGCCCGCTGGCGATCGTGCAGTCAGCGCCGCTGCTCGATGGCTTCAAGCTGCTGCTGGCGGCGGTCATCGGCTGGACGATCACCAGCGTGCAGGCGCGCACCCGTCGCGACCAGCCGCTGACCCGCTCGATGGCCCAGAGCTATGTGCTGCTCTGCGTGGCCGGCGCTCTGACGATGGCGATGATTGGCGACTCGCTGCCGCGGGCGTTCGGCGTGGCCGGCGCCGCCAGCATTGTGAAGTTCCGCACGCCGATTGACGACCCGCGCGACGGCACCGCGCTCTTCCTGCTGATGGGGCTGGGCATGGCCTGCGGCGTCGGCTCGTATGGCATCGCCATCATCGGCACGCTGTTCCTGGCCGGGTGCCTTGTGGTGCTCAGCCGTCAGGCCGGAGGCGAGATGCCGCGCTCGATGCGTGTCGCCGTCATCGCCGACAGCGCCACCTTCCCTGCACAGCACATCGCGCGCGTCTTCTTGAACCATCACATCACCGCCGAGGCGCTCGAAATCTCGCACGGCGAGCAGACCATCATCCGCTACAAGGCCGTGCTGAACGGCGACCGTGAACTCGAACTGGTGAGTCAGCAGTTGCTGGAGAACGAAGGCAGCGGCATCAAGTCGGTGTCGTGGGAAGCCCCGAAGCGGTGGGTCTGACGTCGTCTAGCGTGCCGCGGGCCCGCGCTGAAGTTCAGCGAGCCTGGCCTCGGCGAGTTCCTTCACCGGCGGGCCGTCTTCGGTCAGCAGGTTGTTCGAGGCGGCGGCGGCCTTGAACGCGGTCTCGGCCTCGGCGCGGTTGCCCAGGCGAGCCGACGTCAGCCCCAGTAGGTACTGCACAGTGCCCGTGCCAACGCCAGGGCCGTCGGTCAGTAGCACCTGCTGCAGTTCGGCGCGCGCCTCGCTCCACGATTCGAGGTGGGTGAGCGCGGCCGCGAGGTTGAGGCGGATGGACGCCTGCTCGTTCGGGTCCTTCGCTTCGCCCAGCCTGGCGCGCAGCGCCACCAGAGTGCGGTTCACGAACAGCGTCTGGTCGTTGATGCCGATCAGGCGCGGACGCATCAGCACCTTCAGGTCGGCCTTCTTCGCGGCGCCAGCCTTGTCCTTCAACTCCAGCGCGAACGACTGACCGGCGGTCTTGGCCGACAGCGCGGTGAGCAGGGCAGCCGCATCGGCCACCGGCTTCGCGTCGGCCGACACGACCACGTCGCCCACGCCAAGGCCGGCCTGCGCGGCCGGCCCGTTGGCATCGACCGCCACCACGACCGGCCCGGTGCCGTCGGCGACGTCGATGGCCGTCAAGCCGACGCTGGGCGTGAGGAAGGCCAGCGTGCGGTCGATCTGGCCGACGGCGGCGGCCACGGTGTCCTGCTGGTCGAGGTTCACTTCGATGACGTCGGGTTCGGCGCTGCCGGCGCTGAGCAGCGAGAGCACCAGACGGCTGCGGTTCGTGGCCACCGGTGCGGTGACCGAGGCGATGCCCTGCGCATCGAACGTCTTGGCGAGCTTCGCCGACAGGTCGCGGCGCATCGCGGCGGTCACTTCGGCAGACACTCCGAACGGCCGGCGATTGGCGTCGTAGCCGAGCCAGTCGGCCGGTAGCCGCTCGGTCTTGAGCGCCGCATCGAGGGCGTCAGTCGACGGCGCGAAGACGAGGATGGAGCGGAGTGGCTCGAACGCCTTCTCGATGGCGCCGCGAAGGTCGGCATTCAAACTGGTTTGCGTGCTGGCGACGAGTGCGAACGCTGGACGGAGCGCGCCGCCCACCTCGACGCGCTGGCCGGCCTTCACGTCGACGCGGCGGAGGAAGCGGCCGGTCGCGGCGCGCAGTTCAACCGTGTGAGGTCCCTCGCAGAGTTCGGCGGTGTAGGGCGCGGCCCCTTTCGACTCGCCGTCCACGAACACCGTGGTGCCCGCCTGCGGCGCCTGGGCGACGAGCGTCGCCACGGCGGGCGCCAGACGGACCGGGTCGATGACGTAGTCGTCGAGCTGGCTGATCTCCTGCCGCTTCTCGGCCTGCACGTAGCAGGCGCGGCGGAACTCGATGCGGTGCGCACCCGTGGCGAGATCGGTCAGCATCAGCACCCCCGACAACTGGTTGGCGGGAATGCCCGCGGCCGCAGCCTTGGTGGCGAACTCCGCCGGCGGCGGGCCGGCGGCGGTCTTGCCCTTCGACACGCCGTCGACGAATACCTCGACATCGGCCGGGGCCGTGACGACGGAGAGGACGGCCGACGTGCGGGGCAGGGCCAGCGTGGCCTCCGCGGTGGTTTCAGCGGCGGCCGTGAAGGTGAGGCTATCGGTCTTGAAGCCGGTGCGGCTGGCGGTAATCGTGTGCTCGCCGACGAGCACGGCGACGTCGCCGCTGGCCGGGATGCGGCGGCCGTCGAGCAGCACCGACGCATTGGCCGGCGTGACGGTCAGCCTCATCGTGGTGACCGTCGCCTTCTTCGCGTCCTCGAAGAGCGCAACGACGCGCGGCGATACCTGGCCCGACATGGCGTGCCCGGGGTTCGCGCGCAGCAGCAGCGTGAAGTCCTGCTTCGCGCCGTCCTGATCGCCGAGACCGAAACGCGCGCGGGCGCGCAGTTCGAGCGCTTCGGCAAGCATCTGGCGTGTGTCGTCGCCCTGGCGCGACTGGAGGGTGGCGACGGCGCGGTCGAGCGACGGCACCGCCTGCTCGTACTCAAGCGCCTCGAAGTGGCGCCGCGCCTCCGACATCTGCACCTGGATTTCGGCGTCTGGCGCCTGCGCCAACGCGGGGCGGAGTCCAGCGCTACTGGCCAGCAGGGCTGCGCTCAGGAGGAACGTGTAGGCCTGTCTCATTGATACACCTGGATACGGCGCGACTTGTCGTCGAAGACGTAGAGGCGGCCGGCCGCGTCGATGCCAAGGGCTGCAGCCCGGTTCAGCGCGCCGGGGCTGTTGTTGGGAATAGTGATGGTCGACACGAGCTTGTTCTTCGGGCCGAAGACGAGGATGGACGCCCGCCCCTTGTCGAGGACGTAGAGATGTCCGAGCTGGTCGAACGCCACGTCGACCGGGTCGTCGAGTTCGTAGCCGGTACCCTTGGCCGCGAGCTTTGACACGGCCTTGCCGTCGCGGTCGACGATGGCGACCGACTTCGAGTTGGCGTCGAGCAGGGCGACATCCCCCATCCAGTTGCGCGCCATGCGCGTCACCTGGCCGGTGGAGAAGATGGAGACGAAGCGTCCGTTCGGCAGCGAGCGGATGACGTTGCGCCCCTTGGGGTTCGCGATGATGCGCTCGCCGCGCTCGTTGGCGAAGGCCGCCGGGATTTCATCGACCGCGCGCAGTTGGCCGTCGCCGCCTGGGCTCGAGAAGGTGATGGCATCGGCCCGCGCCGTGATGAGCGATCCGTTGCGGGCGACGACGATGCGTTCCTGCTCGTCGAGGAAGAAGGCCGTCGCATCGACCGCCGTGAACGACTGGGCCACCGCGCCGTCGGCCTTGAAGATTGTGACGCCGCCCTTGTGGCCGAGCATCAGCTGACCGGCCGCATCGAAGACGATGCCCGTGGCGTCGCGCAGCTCGGACTTCTCCGGGCCGATGGCCTTGCCGCTGAAGGTGTACGACTGGCCGCCCTGTCCGCGCACGTACAGGCGGTAGGCAATGGTGTTGAGGTTCAGGCCGTCGGTGGCGGCTGCGGTGCCGGGGAACAACTGTCGCGCCCGCTGGAACTCCTGCAGTGCCTGCGCCGGCTTTCCCTGCTGCACGAGGCAGTAGCCGGCCGAGAGGCTGGCGCGCGCGGCCCAGATCGACCGCGGGTATTCCATCGTGACGCGGCGGTAGCGGTCGAGCGCGTCGGCATCGCGCCGCACCGAGCGGAGCGTTTCCCCGGCAAAGAACCCGGCCGCGGCGACGGCCTCGTTCCCGGGGAACAGGCGCGGCACGCGTTCGAAGCTGGCGAGTGCCGAATCGAGGTCGGCGGCGGTGTGTCCCTTCGTGAAGGCGATGCGGCCGGCCACGACGTGCGCCATCGGCGCCGAGTCGGTGTCGGGGTATTCCTTCAGCAGCTTGTCGACCGCCGCCTGCGCTGCCTCGAGGTCGCGTGCCACCTCGAGCTGGTACTGCGCGATCTGCACCAGCGCGTTGTCCGCCACGCTGCTCGTGGCGAACGAGTCGACCACGGCCTGCAGGTCCTTCAGCGCCTCGGAGTAGCGATGGTTCTGCAGGAAGCTCAGGCCGCTGTCGTACTGGCGGCGCGCGAACTCCTCGTTGTTCTGCTGGGCCCCGGCCGACACGCCGAGCGTGGCAACCAGGAGAAGCGCGATGCGGGAGGACGTGAGTCGTGTCATTTGATTGCGGCGACGTAGGTCTGGCCGGCCCTCACGGTGGCGTAGTGGCTCTTGACGACGTCGCCTCCGCAGGCGATGTCGACGCGATACTGGCCGGCCGCGATGTCAGTGATGACCAGCGGCGGGTTGCCGAGTTTGCGGTCGTTGATCACGACCTCGCACGTTTCCTGGCCGCTGCGGACGTCGAGCTTGCCGAGGCCCGGCGCGGCCCAGTCGAAGCCCTGCGACGGCGTGCCCTCGATGCGCACGGTCTGACGCAGGAAATACTTCGGGGCGCTAATCACCACCGACTTGCCGGCCGCGAGCCTCAGCTCGTGCGACTCCTTCGCTGGTGACACCACCTTGCCGCCCTCGAGAATTTCGAAGGGGTAGCCGCCGGCCATCGAGACCGTCACCAGCGGTGCCGATACCGGCTTCGGCGCGGTGGCCGTCACGACGTCGGGTGTCTTCGGGGCGCCAGGCGCGTTGCGAGCGGGCGGAGGCGTCGACTCGGGCGTGACGCCCGAGGCGGGCGCCGCAGGCGTGGAGGCCGGCGTATCAGCCGGCGTCGCGGCAGCGCTCGTGGTGGCGGGTTCCGCCGGCGCCGACGAGCGGCCGAACATGAAGTAACCGCCGGCTCCGAGCACCACCACCAGGCCGAGGACGGCCGGCACGAGCATCTTGTTGCCGCCCGAGGCTTCCTCGGGGGCCACCGCATCGCGGGCGCTGGCGGCGGCTGCGCCGACCGCGACGGCCGTGCCGCCGGTCTGCTCCTGATCGCGCAGCTTCTGCAGATCGTCGTGCAGCGCCTTCATCATCTGCGTGCTGGCGAAACGCGTTTCGTCCAACTCCGCGGTCGACTGCGACGCGGGCACCGTGCGCCGAATCAGCTGCAGCTCGGCGCCGAGTGCGGCAGCCGTGTTCCAGCGGTCTTCCGGTCGCTTCGCCAGCGCCTTCATCACCGCCGCCACGAGCTGCGGCGGCAGGCCGGGCGTCCACTTCTCGATCGGGGTCGGGTCGTCCTTGAGGATCTTCAGGATGACGGCGGTCGGGGCGTCGGCTTCGAACGGCTTGTGGCCGGTCAGCAACTCGTAGAGCATCACGCCGGTGGAGAACACGTCGGCGCGGCCGTCGACCGAGTCGCTGCCGCCCACCTGCTCGGGTGACATGTACGACGCGCTGCCGAGCACGTCGCCCTGGCGCGTGAGATTCGACGAGGTCAGCTTCGCGATGCCGAAGTCGAGCAGCTTGACCGAGCCGTCCTCGAGGATGAAGACGTTGTCGGGCTTGACGTCGCGGTGTACGACACCCTGCTCGTGCGCGTAGCTCAGGCCGTCGCACAATTGCGCAACGATGTTGAGCTTGTCGTCGATGGAGAGCGGTGGCTTGCCGTTCATGCGGCCGCCGAGCGGCGTGCCCCGCAGGAACTCCATCACGATGTACGGGATGTTCGACTCTTCGGCGAACTCGAAGATCGTGACGATGTTCCGGTGATTGAGCTTGGCCGCGGCGCGCGCCTCGCGGTAGAACCGCGGACGCATCTGCTCCGTGTCCTCGTTGAAGTCGGTGAGCATCAGCTTGATCGCGACCTCGCGATCGAGCACCGGATCGAAGCCCCGGTAGAGGACGCCCATTCCGCCCTTGCCGACCTTCTCCAGGACCTGGTATCGGCCGATACGATCCATCTGCTTCGGAGCGTCCATCACTGAGTTCCGCCGGTCTTGTCTAACGTGAAGGTGACCGTAATCGAACCACGGGCGCCGCGGGCAATCGACAGCGACAGCGTGGAGTCGGGTTCGGCATAGGCGCGGCGAACGCCGCGAAGGAAGACGTCGGTGAGCGAGTCGCCGACCAGGTGCTCGCCCGGTACGCCGAGGAGTTCGGCGCAGTCGGGGGTGGCGTCGGTGACGGTCAGTTCGGCGTTGGCCACCAGATGTGCCCCAGGTCCGCCATGCACCTCTTCGTGGCCCGGGGTGCCGAGGCCGGCGAGGTGGGCCAGCGCCGATGCGAACGTCGCATTCCCAGGCGCCATCGTCCCATCGGGCGACTCGTGCTGCTGGAACGGCGGCAGCGACGAGGCGACGATCGTCGCGTCGGGGTCGGCGGTGGTCCAGCGCGGTCCGGCGCCGAGATCGAAGTGCGATGCCGACGCGACAATGGTGGCGTCCATGTCGGCCGGCAGGTGGCCGAGCGTGGTGTCATGATGCGGCGCGGGCACAACATGACGCGGCGCCGCCATGGTCTGGTCGACGCCAGGCCGGCCCACCTGTTCTTCGAACGCGGCGCGGCCGCGCGATGCCGGCGTGTGGATCTGCGCCGGTGGCGGCGGCATCGGGGCGGTGGTGCGACGGCCAGGCAGCGGGGTCGGCTCGGGCGTCCAGCGTCTGGGCGGCGCGCCGACGGCGCGCGGCAGCGGATCGGGCCGGAAGCGATCGATGTCGTACGCAGACGGCGTCGGCGGCGCCTGACGCCGCGGGTCGGCCATGCCGCGGCTGGCCATGCCGTCGGCGGCGCGTGGCATCTCCTCGACGTAGCGCACCTGCACGTGGCCGAGTTGCACCACGTCGCCCGGCAGCAGCACTTGTTCGCGGGTCTTCTCGCCGTTCACCAGGATGCCGTTGCGGCTGTTGAGGTCGCGCACGGAGACACCGTGCACGTTGGCGATCACTTCGGCGTGCCGGCGTGACAGCAGGGGATCGGGCTCGCTGACGTGGCACGCCGGATCGCGGCCGATGATGACGTTGCCGACCAGCAGGATCTCGCGTTCCGAGCGTCCGTTGCCGATGATGAGTTTGCGAATCACGAATGCACCACCGTGTTGTGAACCCGCTGCAGGTCCACAAGGAGGTCTGCGCAGGACTGGTAGCGGGCTTCTGGCACTTTCTCGAGCGCCTTGAGCAGCACGTGGGCGAGCGGCGCCGGTGCTTCGGCGTTCGAGAGGGCCGCCGGCGCCTCGTTGAGCACGGCATCAAGGACCAGCGGCAGGTTGCGCGCTTCGAACGGCGCCCGGCCGCTGAGGATGAGATAGCCGACCGCTGCGGCGGAGAAGATGTCGGAGCGCTGGTCGACCCGGCGTCCCTCCACCTGCTCCGGCGACATGTAGCCGGGTGAGCCGACGACGGCGCCGTTGGCCGTGAGCGTCGACTCGTGCAGTCGCGCCAGTCCGAAGTCGAAAATCTTCAGGCGGCCATCGGCTTGCACGATCAGGTTCGCCGGCTTCACGTCGCGGTGCACCGTCCCCTGGGCGTGCGCGGCATCGAGGCCGGCGTAGAGCTGCTCTATGAGGTCGATGCGGCGGGAGAGCGGCAGATCGGGGTGCGCGCGGAGGTGGTCGGCCAGTCCGAGACCGTCGAGCAGCTCCATTGCGATGAACGGTCGTCCCTGTTCCTCGCCGATGTCGAGTACGCGCACGATGTTGGGATGGGTGAGTTCCGTAAGGATGCGCGCCTCGCGGTAGAACCGTTCGCGCGTCTCTGGCTCGTCCTGCAGGTCGGCCGCCAGCACTTTCACCGCCACCTGGGTCCCGGTGGCCGGATCATCGGCGAGGTAGACGTGCCCCGTCGCGCCGGACGCCAGGCAGGCGCGCAGCCGATACCGCCCGATGGCGGTGGCCGTCGGCGCACTGCTCCGCGCCGAGGACGATGACATCACGCGGGCACTCCGTCGAACCGGACGAGCATGGCCGTGACGTTGTCGCGGCTGCCGCGATCGAGCGACACGTCCACCATCTGACGCGTCGCGACCTGGATGTCCTTCTGGTTGGTGGCGATCTGTGCCAGGGTGGTGTCGTCCAGGGCGCCGTGCAGGCCGTCGCTGCAGAGCAGGATGACATCGCCCGGCTCGAGGTCGTGCTCGGCCACATGCACGTCCACCGTGTCGCGCGCGCCCAGCACATTGGTGAGGACGTTCCGCATGGGGTGCTTGGCGATATCGGCCGGGTTGAGGCGTGGGTCGTGCGCAAGGATGGTGGCGGCCCAGGAGTCGTCGGCCGTCAGCTGGCGAATGCGTCCACGCCGCACGAGGTAGAGGCGGCTATCGCCCACATGCGCAATGGCCATGCGGTCGTCGTTCACCAGGCAGCCGACGATGGTCGTGCCCATGCCGTTGTAGTCGTCGTTGCTCTCGGCGGTGCGGAAGATCTTCCGGTTAGCCAGGTGGATCGCCGTACGCAGCCGGTTGGCGTCGTAGGAGAGGGTGCGGTCGATCCCGTAGGGCCAGGAGAAGTCGGTGTCGACCGACGAGCGGCGGATGAACGCGGTAATGGCGTCGATGGCCAATGCCGCGGCCACCTCGCCCGCGTCGTGGCCGCCCATGCCGTCGGCCACACAGAACAGGGCCACGTCGAGGTCGGCGACGAAGGCGTCTTCGTTGGTCTTTCGAACGCGTCCGACATCGGACACAGCACTGACGTACAGCAACCTGGAACCCTCCGGATCGCGCGCGAACCGCATGAAGAGCTGAAAGCAGCGTCTGGAAAGACTTTTCGGACTATATGAGTGAAAGAATAGCCCAACAATACTACTTAGGTCGTAATCAGTCGCACAGTTTCCTTCCGGACTTCACGCGATTCTGGTCATGAGCTGGGTCTGGTCTTGACGTGCGCGCGCGGCATCTGCTCGGGTAGGTGGCACTTCTTCAGGAACCACACCATCGGGCACCAGCCACTCACGCCAGACTGCGCCAGGTTCAGCCCGACGAAGAGCGTGAACCACAGGAAGTACGGGCTCACGTAGATGCCGAGCAGTACGCTCGCGGCCACAAACAGTCCGCCAATCAGGCGGAGCATCGGTTCGACGGTCAGACGGGTCATGCGGCAACTCCTTCACTACCGGTCGGCGTCGCGGTCGACGCCGCCAGGTCATGGCGATGGGTGATGTAGTAGGTGATCGGCACGGTCATGCGCGAGAGCAGCAGCGATGCCACTTCTCCCGCCATCAGCGAAATGGCCAGCCCCTGGAAGATCGGGTCGAACAGGATGACCGCCGACCCGACGATGACGGCGGCGGCGGTGAGGGCCATGGGGCGGAAGCGCACCGCGCCGGCGTCGACCACGGCGTCCTCGATCGCCATGCCGTCGCGGATGCGTAGCTCGATGAAGTCGACGAGGATGATCGAGTTCCGCACCACGATCCCGGCGCCGGCAATGAAGCCGATCATCGAGGTGGCGGTGAAGAACGCACCGAGTGCCGCATGTGCCGGCAGGATGCCGACCAGCGAGAACGGGATCGCCAGCATGATCGTCATCGGGCTCTTGAACGACTGGAACCAGCCGACCACCAGAATGTAGATCAGCACGAGCACGGCCGCGAACGCGATGCCGAGATCGCGGAACACCTCGTAGGTGATGTGCCACTCGCCGTCCCACTTCATCGCGTAGGCCGACGAATCGAACGGCTGGTGCGTGTTGTAGATCTCGAGGCCGTAACCTTCAGGCAGCCGCACCGTGGACAACGTCCGGTTCATGCCGAGGATGGCGTAGACCGGGCTCTCGATCTGTCCGGCCACATCGGCCGTCACGTACGTCACGGGGCGCAGGTTCTTGTGATAGATCGTCTGCGGTTCCGCCATCGTCCTGGTGTCGGTGAGTTCGCCGACCGAGGCCTGCTGCGGCCCGAGGCGAAGGCTCTTCACCGCATCGAGCGAGCCGCGCCGATCGCGCGGCAGCCG
>CALQBJ020000135.1 GCA_943328785.2 Bifidobacterium breve | reverse complement strand
GCGTTGTTCTCTTTCAGCTTCTCGTCGATCTTCGCGGTCTCGAGCTTCTTCGAGCCGACGAAGTCGACGATCTTCACGCGCTGACGCTCCTCCATGTCGTAGGTGATCAACTTGCCGACCACACCGTTGGAGAAAACGTAGTCCTCGACGTCGATGGAAAGGTTGTCGAGGAAGTTGGTGCCCCACAGCCGCTTAAAGTCGTCGCGCAGGCTGTTCTCGGTCTCGTCGTTATAGGGGACCCAGAGGCCCTGCGAGGGCGTGGAGGGCTTGGTCTGGATGTAATAGAGATAGGTCTGGTAATCGACGAGCGAGGTGTTCCCCTGCGCCTCAAAACAGGGCGCAATCAGGTAGACGACCGGGCCCGAGCCTGCGGGAGGGAGCGCACGTGGCGGCTGGACCGGCTGGCCGCAGATCTCCGTGGCGCTCAACGCAGGCTGCTGGGCAGACGCGACAATTGCCGGCATCAGCAACGCAGCTGTCGCCAGACTCACTCGTAACCGTTTGAACATGCAGCGTTTTTCCACACGAACGCGCCCGCTGGGCGTGGTCAAGTTCCTTACTTTACTGGATTTTAGACGGCGGCGTGGAGCGGATGGCCGGGTTAGCGCTGAATGAACCGGCCGCGTGAAGAGTCGCCCCGGATTCCCGGCTCCGGGAACAAGGCCGGGCCCAAAGACCGGGCCTCGTCGCGGAACCGCATGTCAGACGACCAGGCGACGGCCGGATTCGAGTTCGCCTGCCAGACGGTAGGCGAGCGCACCGGCGTCCATGTAGACCTCGACCTCGCCGCCGCGCAGTTGGCCGCGGATCAGCTCTTCGGACAGCGGATCCTCCACATAGCGCTGGATGGCGCGACGCAGCGGACGGGCGCCGTACGACCGGTCCTTACAGGTGACCTCGATGATCCAGTCGACCACTTCCTCGCTCAGGCTGATCTTGAGCTTCCGATCGACCAGGTTGTCGTTCAACTGCGAGACGAGCAGTCCCATGATGCGGCGCAGGTCGTCGTCGGTGAGCGCTTCGAAGACGATGATCTCGTCGATACGGTTGATGAACTCGGGGTTGAAGGTCCGCTTCACCTCGCCGAGCACCATCTCGGACACGTTCTTCTCGATGACGCTCGACTCGGACGACTGGAAGCCCATCCCGGTCTTCTTCTGGATGAAGCGGGCGCCGATGTTCGACGTCATGATGATGATCGTGTTCTTGAAGTTCACACGATTCCCGAGGCCGTCGGTGAGATGGCCGTCCTCGAACACCTGCAGCAGGATGTTGAAGATGTCCGGGTGCGCCTTCTCGATTTCGTCGAGCAGCACCACCGAGTACGGATTCCGCTTCACCTTCTCGGTGAGCTGACCGCCCTCTTCGTGCCCGACGTATCCGGGCGGCGAACCGATCAGCTTCGACACCGAGTGCTTCTCCATGTATTCCGACATGTCGAAGCGGATCAGGGCGTGGTCACTGCCGAACAGGAAGTTCGCGATGGCGCGCGCCAGCTCGGTCTTGCCGACACCGGTCGGTCCGAGGAACACGAAGCTGCCCACCGGCCGGTTCGGATTCTTGAGCCCGGCGCGCGAGCGGCGAATAGCGCGCGCGAGGGCCGAGATCGCCTTCTCCTGGCTGATGACCCGGCGGTGGAGTTCCGCCTCCATCCGCAGGAGCTTGTCGCCCTCGTCCTGATTGACCGACGTCATCGGCACGCCGGTCCACTTGGCGACGACCTCGTCGATCTCCGCCTTGCCGACCACCACCTTGCGCGTGCTCGACTTGACGTCGAACTTCTCGCGCACGAACTGCAGGTTCTCGCGGGCCGCCATCTCCTGCTCGCGGTAGAACTGCGCCTTCTCGAAGTCTTTCTGCGAGGAGGCGTTCTCCCACTGCTCGACGGCGACGCGGATGCTCTTGTTGATCTCGCCGAATTCCTCGCTGTAGCCGGCCTCGCGCAGCTTGGCGCGCGCCCCGGCCTCGTCCACGAGGTCGATCGCCTTGTCCGGCAGAAAGCGGTCGGTGATGTAACGATTCGACTGGTAGACCGCCGCCTCGATCGCCTCGCGGGTGTACTCGACGTGATGGAACGACTCGTAGCGTTCCTTCACGCCCAGGATGATCTCGATCGTTTCCTTCTCGCTCGGCGGTTCGACCTTGACGGCCTGGAAGCGGCGCTCGAGCGAGCGGTCCTTCTCGATATACTTCCGGTACTCGGTCGGCGTGGTGGCGCCGATGCAGCGGATTTCGCCGCGGCTGAGCGCTGGCTTCAGGATGTTCGCCGCGTCCAGCGACCCTTCCGCGGAACCGGCCCCGACCAGCGTATGCAGCTCGTCGATGAACACGATGATGTTCGGGTTCTCGGTGAGCTCCTTCATGATCGCCTTGAGGCGCTCTTCGAACTGGCCGCGGTACTTCGTGCCGGCGACGATCAGCGAGATGTCGAGCGCGAGAATGCGTTTGTCGGCCAGAAAGTGCGGCACGTCGCCGTAGACGATTTTCTGCGCCAGCCCCTCGACGATGGCCGTCTTGCCGACGCCAGGTTCGCCGATGAGCACCGCGTTGTTCTTGGTGCGGCGACACAGCACCTGCTGGATACGCTCAAGTTCGTGCTCGCGGCCGACCAGCGGGTCGAGTTGGCCCTTCATCGCCGACTCGGTGAGGTCGCGGCTGAACTCGGCCAGCAGCGGCGTTTCCTTCACCCGGGTCAGTGTCGTCTTCTCGTTGAGGAGTTGGACGATATCCTCGCGGACAGCAGTCAGCCGCATGCCCTTCTCCACCAGGATGGAGGCGGCCACGGAGCGCTCTTCGCGCAGGATGCCGAGCAGCAGGTGCTCGGTGCCGATGTAGTTGTGCAGGAGGCGGTCGGCTTCTTCCGCTGCAAACTGCAGCACCCGCTTGGTTTCCGGGCTGAACGGAATCTCGACCGAGGTCGAGACCTTCTCGCGGAAGACCGTCCGGCCTTCGATTTCCTTGCGGATGTTTTCGAGGGAGAGATGCGAGCGCGCGAAAATCCGGCTCGTGAGCCCTTTGCCCTCGCGGATCAGGCCCAGCAGGAGATGCTCGGTCTCGATGGAGATGCTGCCGAGCTGACTGGCCTCGTATCGGGCGAAGAAGAGAACTCTTCGAGCCCTCTCGGTGTACCGTTCGAACATCCGGCCTACCTAAGTAAAAGCAGAAGGGGTTTTGGTCACGACAGCAACATCCGCAGTATAAGGCATCGAGTCGGACACCACCGCCAATCTCCGTGATAGCTCACTGGTTGCGTGGGGGTTCTCGCTACTGCGTAGGACGCCGGAGAGGGCGGGGACGTGCCCGATGACTGCGGGCTCGCTCGATGGAGACGAGGACGCGGTTCCGGGACGGCCCGGAACCGGCCCAGACGACTACTTCAACGACGCGAGCTTGCTCAGGTCGGTCTGCTCCAGCACGGTGTGCAGCACCTTGATGTCGTCGAGATCGTGCCCTTCGACCTGCACCAGGAAGCGCTTGCCGACCACCACGTTGAGCTCGCCGCTCCGGCTGGTCTTGTCCCACTTCTCCCAGCCCGGGTTGCCGGCGATGCTCACCGACTTCTCGTAGCCATCCTGGGTTTCCTTCTCGTAGCCGGCCGCCATGAACATCGTGAACGGCGTGAACAGCAACTGATTGAAGCCCGAGTCCATGATCTTCTGCTCGATCTCGGCGTCACCCTTCTTGTAGGTGATGGAGGCCTGCGAGAAGCTGAACGGCGACGACATCTTCTCGCCAGTCGGACTCCCCTTCTCCCAGCCAGCCACGGCCGGCATCACCGTCTGAAGTTCGCGAAAGCCGACCGGCTCCACCGGCTTCACATTCGCATCGCCCCCGGCTGCGCCCGCGAGTCCCTTGGCCATGGCTTCGAAGCCCTTCGCCATGTCCTCGGCGCCCTTCTGCATGTCGCCGGCGTTCTTCTGCATCTCCACGGCAGACTTCTGCAGTTCCTCGGCGGCCTTCTCCTCGGGCGACTTGCCACATCCGACCAGGGCAAGACTCGTGGCCACGATGACAGCGGCATACCAGTACGATTTCATGACGGTCTCCTTCGAGCCTGATGACGGCGTCTGCGGAACACGCGGCGCCCTGGTTGATTGCGGACCTTCCGAGATTGTAACGCCGGCCGCTGGTGCCGCGAACGTCACTCCGCCGAGAGACGGCCGCCTTCGAGCCGCAGCACCCGGTCGCAGGCCGCCGCCAGCCGCGGGTTGTGCGTCGCGATGATCGACGTCAGGCCGTAGCCGCGGTGCATGTCGCGCAGCAACGCGTGCAACGATTCGGCGGTCCGCTCGTCGAGGTCGCCGGTCGGTTCATCAGCCAGCAGCAGCGACGGCTGCATGACGAGCGCGCGCGCCACCGCCACCCGCTGCTGCTCGCCCCCCGACAGCATGCCGGGACGATGCGTGAGGCGTTCGCCGAGGCCGACGCGCTGCAGCAGTGTCGTGGCACGCGTCCGACACTCCGCCCGGCCAAGCCGCGCGATGCGCATCGGCATCTCGACGTTCTCGAGCGCCGTGAACTCCGGCAGCAGGTGATGGAACTGGAAGACGAAGCCGACCTGCCGGTTGCGGAACGCCACGACGTCAGCGTCGGGCAGCGTGGTGAGGTTCGTCTCGGCCACGACCACCGTGCCCGCATCCGCGCGATCGAGCCCACCCAGGACGTGCAGCAGCGTGCTCTTGCCGACGCCGGACGCGCCGACAATCGCCACCATCTCGCCGGCCGCGACGTCGATGTCGAGATCGCGCAGCACCGTGAGGGTGTCGCTGTAGCGCTTGACGAGGCCGCGGCCTTCGATGAACGCCATCGTCCCTACTCGTACCTCAGCGCCTGCGCGGGATCGAGCTTCGCCGCCTGGCGCGACGGGTAGATGGTGGCGACGAACGACACCAGAATCGCCGAGACGACGACGAGCGCGAAGTCGAGCGGCAGCACTTTGAACGGCACGTGCGAGATCTGGTAGACGTCGACCGGCACGCGAATCAGCTGATAGGTGTCGAGGATGCGCGACACGCCGTAGCCGAGCGAGGCACCGACCGTCGTGCCGACGACGCCGATGATCAGCCCCTGCATCATGAAGATGGTCGTGATGCTGCGTGCGCTCGCGCCCATCGTCTTCAGGATGCCGATATCGCGGTGCTTCTCCATCACCAGCAGGATGAGCGACGCCACGATGTTGAGCGCCGCTACCATCACGATCAGCCCGATCGTCATCGAGATGGCCATCTTCTCGAGCCACAGCGCCGAGAAGAGCGACTGGTTCATATCGGCCCAGTCCTGCGCCTGCCAGCCGGTGCCGAGCTTCTCGCCGATTGTCCGCGCCACCGCCGGCGCCGCAAACACATCGTCGAGCCTGAGCTGGATGGCGTCGATATCCTCACGACCGAGCAGGCGGCGCGCGACGTCGAGCGAGACGAATCCGGTCTGCGAGTCGATTTCGTAGAGGCCGAGGGTGAAGGTGCCGGCGACGCGCAGCCGGCGCGCCCGCGGCATCATCCCCATCGGTGACAGCGTGCCCTGCGGCGTCAGCACCGAGATGGAGTCACCGACCTGCACGCCGAGTTGCGCCGCGAGGTCGACGCCGAGCAGGATGGCGCCCGGCGACTCGGGATCGTCCTTTGCCAGATCCTCGAGCGCACCGCTCCGCATGGCTCCGGCAATCGCCGTCACCTGCGGCTCGACCGACGGGTCGATCCCCTTGAGATTGATGAACGCCTGGTCGCCAGCCGCCGACACCAGCGCCTTGCCGAGAATGGCCGGGGCGGCGCCGATGACGTGCGATTCGCGGCGCAGCCGGTCCATTTGCGTGCGGTAGTCGCCGATGCCGCCGCGCTTCCAGACGAAGAGGTGCGGGTTCGCCCCAAGGATGCGGTCGCGCAGCTCGCCCTGCAGCCCCGTCATCAGCGCCAGCGCGATGACGAGCGCCATGACCCCGACGATGACGCCGAGGGTCGAGATGAGGGAGATGACCGAGATGAACGCCTGCTTGCGCTTCGCGAGCAGGTAGCGGAGTGCGATCTGCAGCTCGAACGGGGCGTCCATCGACGGTTGCTATTCTCGCTTCCGCATCAGCGGGAAGAGGATGACGTCGCGAATCGACAGGCTGTTGGTAAGCAGCATCACGAGGCGGTCGATGCCGACCCCTTCGCCGGCAGTCGGCGGCAGGCCGTACTCGAGGGCGCGGATGTAGTCCTCGTCCATCGCGTGCGCTTCGAGGTCGCCGCTGGCGCGGTCCTTCAGCTGGGCTTCGAAGCGCCGGCGCTGTTCAGCCGGGTCGTTCAGCTCGCTGAAGGCGTTCGCGACTTCGAACCCGCCGATGTAGAGCTCGAAGCGCTCCACCGTGTCGGGATCGTCCGGGCGCTGCTTCGAGAGCGGCGACACCTCGGTCGGGAAGTCGTGGACGAACGTCGGCTGGATCAGCCGGTCTTCGCAGAGCCGCTCGAAGAGTTCGGTGGCGATCTTGCCGGCGCCGTAGCCCGGGCGAATCTCGATGCCGAGCGACGCGGCGAGTGCAGCGGCCTTGTCGCGGTCGCGGAGTTCCTCCGGCGCAACCTCGCGCCCGAGTCGGGCCGACGCCGCTTCGCGCGCGCCTTCGCGCAGCGACACGCGGGTGAACGGCGCCGCCAGCGAGATCTGGTGCTCGCCGAACATGATCTGGTCGCTGCCCGTGGCCTCGATGGCCACCGTCGAGAACATCTCCTCGGTCATGACCATCAGGTCCTGGTAGCCCGAGTACGACTGGTAGAACTCCATCATCGTGAACTCGGGGTTGTGCTGCGTCGAGATCCCCTCGTTGCGGAAGTTGCGGTTGATCTCGAACACCCGCTCCATGCCACCGACGACGAGCCGCTTGAGATACAGCTCCGGCGCAATGCGCAGGGAGAGCTGCATGTCGAGCGCGTTGTGATGCGTGACGAACGGCCGCGCGAGAGCGCCGCCGGCGATCGGCTGCATCATCGGCGTCTCGACCTCGAGGTAGCCGCGCGCCGTCATGAAGGCGCGAATCGCCGACACGATCCGGCTGCGCGTCTCGAACACGGCGCGCGATTCCGGATTGACGACCAGGTCGAGGTAGCGCTGACGGTAGCGCGTTTCGATGTCGGTCAGGCCGTGCCACTTCTCGGGGAGCGGCAGCATGCACTTGGCAAGGAAGTGGATGCGCGACGCCCAGATGGTGAGTTCGTTGGTCTTGGTGCGGAACAACCGCCCTTCGACGCCGACCCAGTCACCGAAATCGAGCCGCTTGAAGATCGAGAAGTCGAGTTCCGGCATCGAGTCCTGCCGGATGTAGACCTGCAGCTTCTGCCGTCCATCGGACAGCACGATGAAGTTCGCCTTGCCGAAAGAGCGGATGCCGAGGATGCGTCCGCTCGTGATCGTTTCGGGCCGCTCGGCCTCGAGCACCTCACCCGACGTCGGGCTGTGCGCCTCGACCAGCGCCGTGATGGTGTCGCGGCGATCGAACGTGCTCGGGTAGGCGGCCACACCAAGGGCGGTCAGCGCCTCGAGGTTGGCCGTCCGCTGCTGAATTTGCTCGTCCTGTGATGACATTCAGTCTTTGTCCAATTTGCGGCGGATGGCGTCGAGCATGCCGTTGATGAACTTCACCGCTTCTTCGGTGCTGAACGTGCGGGCGAGTTCGAGCGCCTCGTTGATGACGACCGGCGCCGGCGTCGACTCGTAGCGAGCACCCTCGGCAGGCACTCTGCCCCGCAGCAGTTCGGTGATCGCCATCCGCAGGATCAGGCGATCGATCACCGCCATGCGCTCGGGGCGCCATCGTTCGACCGTGTCGGCGATGAGCGCGTCCACCTCCGCGAGGCGGCGGACCGTGTCGTGCGCCAGTTCGGTGGCGAAGTGACGCAGGTCGGCCGGCGGCTCTTCGGCATCGGCCCACTGCAGGCCGAAGAAGGTGTCGGCGGCACTGCCAACGTCCGCGCGAGCGACGTCCCACTGGTAGAGCACCTGCAGGGCCGATTCCCGGGCACGATGACGCGGATCCTTGCGTGCGGCCTTCATGCGTTCGACGCCAGGTTCGACAGGTCCGCGGCGATGATCGCCATTTCGATGGTCGCCTGAGCGGCCTCCCACCCCTTGTTGGTCGGACCGTCGACCGCCCGCTCCAGCGCTTCCTCCGCCGAATTCGTCGTCAGCACACCGAACGCCATCGGAATGCCGGTCTCTCCCGACGCCGCCGTCAGCCCATGCGCAACCGCCGACGAGATGTACTCGAAGTGCGGCGTCGCGCCCTTGATGAGGCAGCCGAGGCAGACGATGCCGTCGAACTCGGAGGTGTTGGCGGCCAGACGGGCCGCCGACGGAATTTCGAACGCGCCTGGCACCCGAATCAGTGTGATGTCCTCGTCGCGCACGCCGGCGTGCGCCAGCCCCGCCAGCGCGCCCGTCTGCAGGCGATCGGTGACGAAGTCGTTGTACCTGGACACGACCACTGCGAACTTCAACCCGGCCGCTGGCCGGGAGCCTTCGATAATGCGCACTTACCGTCCCTTGAAAGCCGGCTTCCGCTTCTCGAGAAACGCGCGCGTGCCTTCGCGCATGTCCTCGGTCGCGGCCGCCAGGCCGAATAGCGTCGCTTCGTGAGCGCAGCCTGCCGCGAGCGGCATGTCGAGCCCCTCGTTCACGGCGTCGATGATGTAGCGCACGGCCACCGGGGCCTGCGCGGCGAGCGACGCTGCCAGCGTCTTCGCGGTTGAGAGGAGATCGTCGAACGGCACCACGCGGTTCACGAGGCCGATGCGTTCCGCCTCGGGCGCCGTGATAGAGGCCCCGGTCAGCAGCATCTCGAGCGCGCGTCCCTTGCCCACCAGACGCGACAACCGCTGGGTGCCGCCGTAGCCGGGAATCAGGCCGAGGCCGATCTCTGGCTGTCCGAACCGTGCCCGATCCGCGGCGATGCGCAGCGTGCAGGCCATCGCCAGTTCGCAGCCGCCACCGAGCGCGTAGCCGTTGATGGCCGCGATCACCGGCTTCCCGAGTGTCTCGATGAGCGTGAAGACCTGCTGGCCGGTGAGAGCCAGCTCGCGGGCGCTGGCCGCGGTCTGCTCCGCCAGTTCGTTGATATCGGCGCCTGCCGCGAAGGCCCGGTCGCTTGAGCCGGTAAGGACAATGGCGCGAATGGCGGCGTCGTGCTGCAGTTCAAGGAAGGCACGGCGCAGATCGTCGAGCGTCTGCGCGTTCAGCGCATTGAGCACCTTCGGCCTGTTGATCGTGACGGTCGCCACCGGGCCATCGCGTTCGAGGAGAAGGTTGTCAAAGGCCATTGCGGCCTCGAATTATACCCCACGCATAGAGCACGCCCGCGCCGAGTCCGGCGCCGATCGAGTCGGCCAGCACGTCCGCCGCCTCTACCGCACGCGGCGGATTGAAGTACTGGTGGAGTTCATCACTTGCGCCGTACACGGCGCCGAAACAGACCGTCAATACCGCGATGCGCAGCGTCACCGGGTCGCGTCCGCGCGTGAGTGCGCGCGCAAACAGACACCCGAGAAGGCCGTAGGACAGCGCGTGCAGCACCTTGTCGGAGCCGCCAGGCATCGCTGGTGGACGCGAGATCGACGAGAGGCCGAAGATGACGGCCATGTAGAGAAGGACTGGGCCCCAGAGGGCGATGGGCGATCGGCGGTGGGCCATGGGCCTTATCAGGTGATCGGCGCGGCACGCGATGGGGACGACAGGCCTATCACCCATCGCCTACCGCCCAGAGGCGGCCTGCGGCCACCTAGAACGGAAACGGGAACATCAGCCAGCCGAGCACGATGGCCGACGCCACGAACCCGGCGAACAGCAGGCCGCCGAAGCGCAGCTGTTCCGCGGCCTCGTCCTTCGCGATGAGCGCGAAGACGAGCGACACGAAGAAGGCAAACAGGATCAGGAGCAGGAGGTGGCTGTGCACGTTACTTGCGGCCGCGCGCGATGTCGTACGCGTCGATTACGACGAGCATGTTGAGGAGGCCGGCGACGATCAGGAAGGCGTTGCCGTACTCGTAGCCGACCGCGCGGACATCGCCGGCACCAAGACCGAGCGCGCTCGCGATGAAATAGGGGATGCCGATGCCGAGATGGGCCAGAGCGGCGAGCGCCACCAGCGGCTCCGAGGTGTCGAACGGGAACAATCGTCCGTCGACACCAAGACCAATGGCGAACATGAGCGGAATCGCGACGAGAAACGCGAGACCTTTGAAGCGGCGCCCCTGCCAGAGGTGACCGGCGCCCGGGATGGCCCAGGCGGCAAGACACAGCAGCACGACGCCGCCCGGCTGAGATTCTTCTGCGCGGGCTGACACCGGCGTTAGTCTACCCCGACTCCCCGTTCCGCACGGAGCGCCCGCATCACGACCCACGCCACTACCCCGCCAATCACCACGCCGGTCGTCGCCCGCACCAGATTCGACGGGGCCACTCCGGTCGTCCATTCCCAGACCAGCGTCAGCCCGGCCGGCAGCACCGCCAGTGCAACAGCGGTCCGTGCCGCCTCCGCATCCATCGCACGGCCGCAACCCGCAGTGAGGCGGGTGCCGACACGTCCGAGCGCCAGCCACAGCAGCACCGCGGCCCCCGCGCCGATATAGATGCCGGTGCATCGGGC
>CALQBJ020000134.1 GCA_943328785.2 Bifidobacterium breve | reverse complement strand
GCGGTGGACTCGCGATCTACCTGAATGCCACGAAGGGCAGCGCCAAGTACGACGCCACGGGTCTCTGGGCGCAGAACGCGCCGAGCGACACCGAGACCCTTGGCCTCACGTTCAACCGTGGCAGCTGGAACCTCGGCGTCTTCAGCAAGCGCGTCGGCCAGATGTTCAACGACAACGGCGCGACGCACGAGGCCGTGACGATTGACCCGTTCAATCTCACGAACCTGTTTCTGAACTACACGGTCGGCGGCTCCTCGATGCTGTCGCATTCGAAGCTCAGGCTCGCCGTGAACAACCTGACCGACAAGCACGCCATCACCGCCGTGAGCGCGGCGTCGACCAGCACGAGCGTGCCGTCGGCGAACGACGTCCTCACGATGATGGCCGGTCGCAGCGTCTCGATGTCACTCACCGTCGGTCTGTCCAGGTAAGCGGGCGCATGTCTCCCGGGGGCCGGCCGTGCCGGTTCCCGGGCAGACGCTCCAATCCGACGCCATGCCACCGCACTCGCCACTTCGCTCGCTCCTCACCCTCTCCGCGCTGTTCGGCGCCGCCGCCATCGTGGTCTTTGGCGCCTCCCGGCTCGAGACGCATCCCCGGCTTCTCCAGTTCGTCTTCACCTCGGACGCGCACTACGGGCTCAGGCGCCCGACGTTCCGCGGTTCGACCGATGTCGATGCGGCCGTGGTCAACGCCGCGCTGATCGCGACCGTCAACAGCCTCCCCGCGCAGCGGTTCCCCGACGATGGCGGCGTGGGGGCCGGAGAGGCGGTGGGCGCGCTCGATCTGCTCGTGGAAGGTGGTGACATTGCCAATCGGCAGGAGACCACGACCGAGCGGCAGATCCAGCCGGCGTCCGACTCCTGGTCGCAGTTCGTGCACGACTACGTGGACGGGCTCCACACGCAGGACGCGCTCGGCCAGCCGACACGGCTCGTCGTCGTGCCTGGCAACCACGACGCCTCCAACGCGGTGGGGTTCCACAAGCCGATGCGGCCGCAGCGCGACGACGCCGCACTGCTCTCGATCTACAACCTCATGATCCGTCCGCCGCAGCCGCTGACGCCGGCGTCGTTCGACTACGGCCGCGACCGCTTCTTCATGTCGCGCGATCTCGGCGGCCTACACCTGCAGTTCCTGCACATCTGGCCGGACAGCGCGATGCGGACGCGGATGGACCGCGACCTCGCGCAGGTCGATCGCGACACGCCGGTCATGGTGTTCACGCATGATCAACCCGACGTCGAAGCCAAGCACTTCATCAATCCCAATGGCGGCCACGACGTCAACGACCACGATCGCTTTGAGAACCTGCTTGCCGACACCTTCGCGGACGGGCCGACCATCGAGGCCGACAGCACCATCGAGCAGCAGCAGTTCGAGGCCTTTGTCGCCGGTCACGCCAACATCACCGCGTACTTCCACGGCAACTCGAACTGGCAGCAGGCGTACGACTGGAACGGCCCAGGCCGGACCGCTCGCCTTCACGTGTTCCGGGTGGATTCGCCCATGAAGGGTGCCGTCTCGGCACAGGACGAAACGCGGCTGTCGTTCCAGGTGGTCACCATCGACCCCGCGCGCCGGGTGATGACCGTCCGGGAGTGCCTCTGGAATGCGCGTCGCGGGCAGGGACTGCTGTGGGGCGAGACGACGACAGTGACCCTCGGTTCGGTGCACCCGACCTGACAGACGCAATCGCCAATCGCCGAGCGACCAGCGACTGACGACCAGCGACTAGCGACTAAGAAGGGCCGGCCTCCTCGAGGAGCCGGCCCTTCTTACTGTTACCAGAGCAGCTTCGCGCCGAGCTGCAGTTGACGGGGATCGTAGGTGCTGGTGATCGTGCCGAAGGCGTTCGATGACCGGTTGCCGTTCGGCGCCCGGAAGTTCGTCCGGTTCAGCAGGTTGAACGCCTCGAGGCGCAGCTCCAGCTTCACGCTCCTGACCACCGGTACGGTCTTGCTGGCCGCCATGTCGATTTGCCAGAACTTCGGGCCACGCACGGTGTTGCGTTCCGCGTTGCCGAACGGCTGGCTCGGGTCGGTCGGAATCACCACGGCGTTCTTGTTGAACCAGTTGGTGATGTTCTGCTCGCCGGCCGCGGCATACGGGTCGCCGGTGACGTTCGGGCGGTAGTTGTTCGCGCCGCGGAAGTCCTGCGCGATGCCCGAGACGATGAACGCATTGGTCGGCGTGTAGGTGAAGGTGACCGGTTCACCCGCGTTGAAGCTGTTGATGGTGGCGAGCTGCCAGCCACCGACGACGGCGTCGAGCAGTGCCGGCGCGTTCGCGCCCCAGTGCTGACCACGGCCGAAGGGCAGCGACCAGACCACGCTCGTCTTGCTGTTGAACGGCTCGTGATAGCCCGACAGCCCGAAGTCGGCGTCCATGTTGTAGAAGTCCTGCGGGGCGGGGAAGTTGCCGTTCGGATTCTCGAGCGACCCGGCGCCGTTGTCCTCCGCCTTCGACAGTGTCAGCGAGCTCAGGATGGAGACGTTCGTGTGGTAACGCCACTCGACCTTGCCCTGGAACGCCTTGTAGCGCGACTTGCCGCCGTTGAACGCGTAGGTGATGTCCGAGTAGTTGGCGATGGGCCGACGCGCCTGGAGCGAGAGCGTGCCCGCGGCATTGTTCGGCAGCGCCTGGTTGTAGTTGGCGAACAGCAGCAGGTCGTCAGCGCGGTTGCCGACGTAGGCGACGTCCACGAGAAGCCCATTGCGGAACTCGCGCTGGGCCGAGATGTACCAGCTCTGCACCGGGCTCGAGTGGTAGTCCTCGGGCATGTAGGTGATGTTGGCGGTCAGCGGATTGAACTTCGTCGGGTCGGTCAACCCCGCAGGGTAGCCCTGCTCGGTCGGCAGGAACGTCGCATCGGTCGGGCCCTGGTTCACCACGGCGTTGATCACCTGCGGGCCGTTGATTGGCAGCAGGTTGCCGCCGCCGGCACGGTTGAAGTGCACGTAGCTGAGGCCGTAGCCGCCGCGGACCACCGTCTGGTCGGCGACGGTCCATGCGAAGCCCACACGCGGCCCGAAGTTGTTGCGGTCCGGGTTGATGGTGGAGCGGTCCTTGATCGAGCCGTCCTTCGCGATGGTCATCGTCCGCGCCGCCGGGTCGTAGTTCGACAGGATGTTGTTCGCTTCCCACTGCGGCGACGCGTACTCGTAGCGGAGGCCGGCGTTCAGTGTCAGGCCGTCACGAATGCGCCAGTCGTCCTGCAGGTAGGCGAAGTCCATGTTCTGCCGGATGTCGGCCACCAGCACGTTGCTGAGGGCGTACTGCGAGCGCAGCCCGAGCATGAAGTCGGCGAGGTTGTAGACGTTGGCGGCGGCCGCGCCGGCAGGACGCGTGAACTGCCCGCTGTAGGTGTCGCGACCGTAGAGCGGGTTCACGTCCTGGACCTGTGTGTTGATGCGCTGGAACTCGTAGCCGGCCTTCATCGAGTGGGCGCCGTTCAGCCAGGTGTAGTTGATCTTCGGGTTCCACACCGACGGATACTGCCACTGCGGATTGGTGGCCTGGCGGCCGAGCGTCGTGAAGCCGGTGATGCTCTGTGTTGGCAGGCCGCCGGCGATGCGCGGGTCGGTGGGCAGGCCAGCGAGGCCGAACGCCTCCAGCGCGCCGGGCGTGCCGAGGGCCGGCGGGTTCTTGCCGGCGTCTGTCGTCCCGTAGCCGAAGCGGACCTCGAGCAGCGACGTCGGGCTCTGTGCCCAGGTCAGCCCCAGTGCCAGTTGCTTGCTGCGGGCGTAGATGGTGCCGTTGCCGTCGCCGCCGACCGGAAGCGGAACTCCGGGCTGGTCGAAGGTCGCCAGGTCGCGCCAGCCGTAGCGGCCGAACAGCGACAGCCCCGGCGCCACCTGCAGGTCGATCTTGCCGTTCGCCTTGTCGGTGTCGTTGGTGAACTCCTGCAGGACCGTGTAGTTGTTACCGGTGCCGGCACCGGTCGGCGTGGGCAGGCCAGACAGCACCTTGCGCGCGAATGCCGTCATCGGAATCGGCGTGCCCGCCTCGTAGGTGACACCGCTGCGCGGGTCGCGCACGGCCACCGGCAGGGTGCCGGCGGCGTTGGCCGCGGTCGGAATGCTGCTGATACCGGTGACCTTGCGCGTCTGGCGATAGCCCTCGTAGTCGGAGAAGAAGAACGCCCGGTTCTTCACGATCGGTCCGCCGAGCACGCCGCCGAACTGGTCGCGGTGCATCTCGGGCTTGCCGGTGGCCGGCTTGAAGAAGCCGGTGGCGTTCATCTTGGTGTCACGCACGAAGTCCCAGCCGCCGCCACGGAACGCGTTCGTGCCGCTGCGGTAGACGACGTTGATGGTGGCGCCCGCGGCTCGGCCGTACTCCGCGCTCATGTTGTTGGTGACCACCTTGAACTCGCCAACCGCATCAGGCGACGGCTGCATCACCTGGTTCGAGAACCCCTGGTTGCTCGTGCCGTAAGCGTTGTTGTCGACGCCGTCGATCAGGAAGTTGTTGAACGTGCTGCGTAGCCCGTTGACGTTGAACGACCCCTCGCGCGGGGTGTTCGAGCTGCCGTTGTTGAAGGCCGACAGGCGCACACCGGTGGTGAGCAGCGCCAGCGACGAGTACTCGCGGCCGTTCAGCGGCAGCGCCCGGGTCTGCTCGCCCGTGATCACCTGCCCGCGCTGGCTCGAGTCGGTCTGGAGCAGCGGGACCGACGCGGTCACGCTGACCGCTTCGGACACGGTGCCGACACTCAGCTCGACGTCGACCCGCAGGCGCGAGCCGATCTGCACCCGCACGTCGGTCACTTCACGCCGCGAGAAGCCCTGGAGTTCGCTCGTGACGACGTAGGTGCCGACCCGCACGATCGGGAACTCGTAGCTGCCCCGTTCGTCGGTGGTGTTCGCAGTGGAGATGCCCGTGTCGCCGTTGCGGAGGGTGACAGTGACACCAGGAAGGACGCCGCCGCTGCTGTCACGCACCGTCCCGAGCACGGAGCCGGCGTCGAACTGCGCGAACGCCGGAGTCGCCACGAGCAGGAGCGTCGCGGTGAGGAACGTTCTGATGGACATGGGTCTGATGAGCCTTTCGGAAGGCGCAGACCGGTGCGGCCCGCGACGCTCCGACGCTACCAACCCGCTGTGAAGCTGCGGCGACAACCGTGCAACGTTCCTGATCACTCGGGCCTTGCGGTCCGTCCGCGCGCGGGCGCCATAGCTGTCGCTCGGTTGACACGCCGGTCGACTGCGCCCTAACCTGAGACCCTGTGATTCGGGACCTCCGGAAGACACGCCTCGTTCAGATCGTGGCCCTGACCATGCAGCTCTGCATGGCCTCGCTGTCGGTCTCCGCGCTGACGCACAGCGAGGACGACGATGCCGTGTGTCACCCCGTGGTGGTGCTGCACAATCACAGCGCGCACCGTATCGGCGTCGATCACGCCGTTGCCCTGGCGCCGGAACACTGTTTCATCTGTCACAATCTGTCGCTCCGCTCCCTCGTGTCCGCCACGAGCGTGTCGGTACCGACCGTCGACGAGCACGAACTCGTCAGCCGCTCCCTCGTCGTCGACGACCTGCTGCTCGTCGCACGGCGTTCGGCCCGCGCCCCTCCGCTCGCCTGAGTCGGCCCCAGTTCCGGTGAGTGCTCCGCGCACGCCACGCGCGTGTGGAGTGCACTCGTCCAGTCGTACTCGTCGTTTCAGGTGAGGTTTCTTCATGACAGCAGCAGGGCTGCGCGCAGCGCGGCGTCTTTCCCTTTTCACGCTCGCCATTCTCCTCGCCGGCGCACTCGATGTGCTGGCGCAGAACGTCGGCACGGTGTCCGGGGTGGTCAAGGACGCGCAGGGGCTCGTGGTGCCGGGTGCCAGCGTCAGCCTGGTGAACCGCGTCTCGCAGACGAACCAGGATGCGGTCAGCAATGCTGAAGGCAAGTACACGCTGTCGAACATCCCGTTCGGCATCTATGTGCTGTCGGCCGCCCTGTCGGGCTTCTCGCCGGCGCAGCAGGTACTCGACATCCACTCGACCGTCGCGATTCAGGCCGACCTGCAGCTCGGCATCGGCGCGGTGAACGAAACCGTGCAGGTGTCTGCCGACGCGCTGCTCGAAACCTCGTCCACTGGGTCGCATGTCGACCTTGGCGCGAACCTGATCGACCAGTTGCCGAGCGCCACACCGAGCAAGCAGCTGTCATCGATGCTGCTGTCGGCGCCGGGCTTCATTCCCAGCCAGAACGGCCGCATCCATGTGCGCGGCTCGCACGGCCAGATTCAGTACGTCGTCGACGGTGTGCCGATGACCGACGAGTACACCGAAGCGTTCGCGAACCCGCTCGACCCGCGCTACGTGAAGTCGGCAGCCGTGATGACCGGCGGCATTCCCGCCGAGTACGGCGGCAAGCTTGCGGCTGTCGTCGACATCACCTCGAAATCAGGGCTGGACGACCCGCGCAAGGTGACCGGCGAAGCCAGTGTGAACGTCGGCCGCTTCGGCTCACTCGACGGCGGTGCAACTGTCGGTGGACGTCTCACTTCGCGGCTCGGCTACTTTCTGAGCGGTGGTGGCAACCGCACCGATCGCTATCTCGACTCGCCGACCACCGCGAACCTGCACAACTCGGGCAACGCACATCGCTTCACCGGCAAGCTCGAGCTCCGCCCGAGCGACGCCGATTTTGTGCGTGCGGTGGTCTCGGCCAACGGCAGCTGGTTCGAGGCGCCGAACCGTCCAGACGCGCAGGCGCGCGGCGAGGATGCGACACAGGACCTGACCGACAACTCGCAGACGCTGACCTGGTTGCGCCAGATCGGCACGCGGTTCACGTTCGACATGGTCGCGTATCGCCGGGCCGCCCTGGCAACGCTCGACGCCTCGACGGCCAGGCCGCTCGGCGCCACGCAGGAGCGGACGCTCGATCACCAGGGGGTGAATGCCTCGCTGAGTTACTCGTCCGGCATCCACCGCGTGAAGACCGGCGTGCAGTACGACCGGAACCCGGTGAGCGAGCAGTTCGCCATGGTGGGGACCAGCACCGGCCGTGGTTCGCTCGAATCGCAGTTCGACCCGGCGTTCGGCGGCCGGCCGTTCGTCTTCAATGGCAGCAAGGTGGGACAGAACCTGGGCGCGTATATCCAGGATACCTTCTCGCCGCTCGACGATCTGAACGTCAGCCTCGGCGTGCGCGTGGACCGCTACGCGCTGCTCATCGAGGAGACCGCCGTGAGCCCGCGCGTCGGCTTCGCCTATCACGTGCACCAGACGGGCACCGTGGTACGGGGTTCCTACAGCCGGCTCTTCATGCCGCCGTTCTCCGAGAACCTGCTCCTCTCCAGTTCCAAGGAAGCACAGGCACTGTCGCCGAACGCCGACAGCCAGGATGTGCAGCCCGAAACGCAGCATGCCTTCGAGGTCGGCCTGCAGCAGGCGCTGGCCTCGCACGCGAAGATCGACGTCGCCTACTACCGGAAGAACATCCGCAACGTTGCCGACGTGGATCAGTTCCTCGATACGACGGTCACCTTCCCGCTGTCGGTGTCGAAGGGGCTGGCGGAGGGCGTGGAACTGCGGCTCGACGTGCCGGTGTTCCGCGGTGTGAACGGCTACGTCAGCCTGGCGCGCGCGAAGATCCTGCTGACGGCGCCGCTGTCGGGGGGGCTGTTCCTCGAGGAGACCCCGGCGGACGGCGAGCAGTTCTACGCCGATCACGACCAGCGCTGGCAGTCGCAGTTCGGGCTCACCTGGGAGCACCCGAGCCAGAAGCTCTTCGTGTCGACGACCGGCCGGTTCGACAGCGGCATTCCGTTCGAACTGCCGGAAGGCTTCAATCCGGCCACCTTCGAGGACCCGCAGGCGTTGCCGCTGGTGAACACGGCAACCGGCCGCGCCCGCTCGCGCACCATCGCCGACATCATGGCCGGCGGGCAACTCTTCCACCGGGGAGTGACGAAGGTCGACCTGCAGGCCGGCGTGATGAATCTGTTCGATACGACCTATCTGCTGAATTTCCTGTCCATCTTCAACGGCACGCACTACGGCGCGCCGCGCACGTGGACGGCCCGGCTGAAGGTCAGCTTCTAATCAGGTAATTTACACAGACGTAACACGCTAGAAGCACCGCCGACACACACGGCCGATAGCGTTAGGGCAGACTTCTCGAGAGGTTCAATGGCGAACCGCCGGAGGATTCATGAAGTCATTCGCCCGATATGCTTTTCTCGCGTGGGTTTCGGTAATGGTCCTGCTCTGCGGTGCTGACGGCGCGCGGGCTCAGACGCCCGCGCCTGCAGCGCCACCCGCGGCAGCCCCAAGACCCGACGATACGCCGTCCATCCGGATTGGCGCCGTGCTGTTCGCCGATTACACCTACACCGGGTCGCCCGAGGCGACCGACGCCGACGGCAACAGCTACCACCCGAACCAGTTCAACGTCGGGCGCAGCTACATCAACCTCATCGGCACGCTCAACCATATTGTCAACTTCCGCTTCACGCCCGACATCGCGCGTGAGACCGGCACGGGCAGCACGCTGAACGGCAGCCTTACCTTCCGCGTGAAGTACGCCTTCGGCCAGGTGAACCTTGACGACTGGATGTCGCGAGGCTCGTGGGTGCGCTTCGGCATCCAGCAGACGCCGTGGGTCGACTTCCAGGAAGGGATCTACCGCTACCGGTTCCAGGGGCAGGTGTTCGCCGAGCGGGAGGGTTACCTCTCCTCGTCCGACGCCGGCCTGTCGTTCCGCTACAACATGCCGTCCAACTACGGCGAGATCCACGTTGGCCTGTACAACGGTGAGAACTACAACCGCGTCGAAGTGAACGGCCAGAAGGCGCTGCAGGTGCGCGCCTCGGTGCGTCCGTTCGCGAAGGGGCGCGCGGCATTGCGCGGCCTTCGGGTGCACGGCTTCTACGACGCCGACAACTACGTGAAGAGCGGCGAGCGGCGGCGGGCCGATGTCGGCGCCACCTTTGAGCACGCGCGGCTGAACGCCGGCATCGAGTACCTCGACACCGCCGACCAGACGTCGGTCAGCCGCGCGTCGGTGAGCGGGCGCGGCTATTCGCTGTGGGCCACGCCGCGCGCAAAGAACGGCTGGGAAGCGCTGCTGCGCTACGACCACATGACCCCGGACACGTCGGCGTCCAACCAGACGCGCGCACGCACCATTGTCGGCGCGTCGTACTGGTTCCCGCACCAGGGTGCGGTGACGAGTGCGCTGCTCGTCGACTACGACGGCCAGACCTTCCATAACTTCAGCACGGCTCTCCCGAAGCAACAGCGGATCGCCGTGCATGTGCTCGTGAACTTCTAGAGAGGGTGATTCGATGAAGACTGCGATGTTCCGCTCGTTTGCCTGTGTCGCGCCCGTGGTGCTTGCCGTGGTGACGGCGGCGTGTGGCGGCGGCACGGCCACCGATGAGAAGGCGGCCGCACCGGCGGCAGCCCAGAAGATCCAGATCAACGGCGCCGGCGCCACCTTCCCCTACCCGATCTACTCGAAGTGGTTCGACGAGTACCACAAGCAGCACGAGACGATCGAGATCAACTACCAGTCGATTGGGTCGGGCGGCGGCATCCGCCAGGTCAGCAACGAGACCGTGTTCTTCGGCGCGACCGACGGTCCGATGACCGACGAGCAGCTCAAGGCCGCACCCGGCGCAATCCTCCATTTCCCGATGGTGCTTGGCGCCGACGTGCCGATCTTTAACCTGCCCGGTGTCGCCGAACTGAAGTTTACCGGTCCGCTGCTTGCCGACATTTTCCTCGGCAAGGTCAAGAAGTGGAACGACCAGGCCATTGCGAAGGTGAATACCGGTGTGACGCTCCCGAACACCGAGATTACCGTCGTGCATCGCTCCGACGGTTCTGGCACCACCTACATCTGGGCCGACTACCTCTCGAAGGTGTCGCCGGAGTGGAAAGAGAAGGTCGGCGTGTCGACCGCCGTCAACTGGCCAGCCGGCGTCGGTGGCAAGGGGAACGAGGGCGTGGCCGGGCTGGTCCGCCAGACCCCAGGCTCGATTGGCTACGTGGAACTGATCTACGCGCTGCAGAACACGACTGCCTTCGGCTCGGTGCAGAACGCCAACGGCGAGTTCGTGAAGGCCACCACCGAGTCGGTGACGGCCGCCGCGGCCGCCGCGGCAGGCACGATGCCGGCCGACTTCCGTGTGTCGATCACCAATGCGGCCGGGGCCGGTGCCTATCCGGTGTCGTCGTTCACCTGGCTACTGCTCTACGAAGACCCGAAGGACAAGGCGCAGTCGAAGGCCATGGTCGACTTCGTGAAATGGGCGGTCACCGCCGGCCAGTCGTTCGCGAGCCAGTTGGGCTACGCGCCGCTACCGGCCGACGTCGTGAAGCAGGAACTGACGCTACTCGAGCGGGTGAAGACGCAGTAGGAAAGGTTAGTCGTTAGGCCTATGCGTAAAGATCTGGGATTCAGAGTTGGGACGGGACTCTTCGGAGTCCTCTTGATCCTCATCGTCGCGGCCATCGGGTTCGAACTGGCACGGCAGTCGATGCTGTCGGTCCAGAAGTTCGGGCTCGGGTTCTGGACCTCGTCGACGTGGGATCCGGTCGCCGGCGAGTTCGGCGCGCTTCCGTTTATCTGGGGCACGCTCTACTCGTCGGTGTTGGCGCTGGCCATTGCGACGCCGAT